>DATFDT010000049.1:0-21461 GCA_035251975.1 Pyrinomonadaceae bacterium
AAGCGGGCAGCATCAAGCTCGCAGTGTTTGAGGATCAGGATTTCAATGGCGACTTCACGAAGTTTCGTGCTTCGCTCAATGAAGCGCTGAACGCGACGTGGATGCCTTTGATCCAAACTCTCTCAGCCCAGGACGAAGAACAGGTTTACATTTTTCTCAAAGACGCAGGCGACAAAGTCAACGTGCTGGTGATCACGATTGAGCAACGCGACGCCACCGTCGTCCAGGTGACGATCTCTCCGAAAAACCTCGCGCTTTTGCTCAAAGATCCGGAAGGTACAGGCAAGTCCATCACACAGGAAGCAACGATTAACGATCAGGAGTAGATCATGTACAGATACCGTTTCCCCCTGTTCCTACTTTTCATCCTTGCGACGTTTGCTTCTCTCACAGCTCACGGACAGGAAGTTGAAGACACCATCAAGATCAAGACGCGCGTCGTGTTTCTGGATGCGCTCGTGAAAGACAAGAAGACAAATCTTCCGATCTCGAATCTGACTACTGAGAATTTTCAAGTGCTCGATGACGGCAAGCCGCGCAATATCTCTTACTTCACGCGCGAAGGTCAGGCACGTAAGCCGCTCGCTTTGATCCTGATTCTCGATCTTCGCGAAGACGGCGCCGGGCGGTTTCTCAAACGCACCGAGATTCTCAAGTCGATGGAAGATGAGTTGGCAAAGCTGCCGCCAGGTGATGAAGTCGCGATCATGGCGATGGACATGAATAATGAAGACGAAGAGCGACTCTGGTTGACTGAGTTCACGAATGATCGTGCAAAGCTTGCCGCTGCACTTGCGCGCGTGCCAGCGATGTGTGTGCCGCACGAGGGTCAGCCGCCCGAGACTAAAGCAACCGAGGTTGCGAAAACTGATGACAGCGCCGGTAAGCCCAACGACGTCATCGAAACTGAAACGATACGCGGTCGCAATGGCGGCACTGTTATCCGAGAGACGCATCGTGACGGCAGTGTGAATGTGAAACGCACGAATAAAAAAGGCGACGTGACGATCGAGTTGGGTGATATCTACGACATGGCTGCGGCAGTTAAGGATGCGACGCGCAAAGCGGAAGCGACGCGGCCAAACTCGCAGTTGTCGATCGTTTGGGTGTCAGATGGTATTGCGCCGATCTTCTTCGAGGATCGTGATGCTACTGAACAAATACTCATCCGCAACAATGTGATCTTCAACTCGCTCACAGTGGAATTACGCACGCTGTTCAAGTTTCTGCTGCCTGTAGCTAAGCCGATTGGAGGCTGGCTGGGAATGAGTTTGTATGGCAGTGCGAAATATCTCGCAGGGCAATCGGGTGGCGAGGCAGTGAAGGTTGGGCGCCCGAAAGACTATGCGGCGGGACTGTCGCGAATTATTGGAAACTTGACGGCGCGCTACAGTCTAGGCTTCGCGTTGGCTGAAGACGAGATCGACGATGGGCGCATGCACAATTTGGAAGTTCGTGTTAGGGCGCAGGATGAGAAAGGCAAGACGCGAAAGCTGCACGTGAGTTCGCGGCAGGGATATTACATGTCTTCAACGATTCCGAAGGACGCTGCAGCCAAAGCGCAGTTTTAGACATGATGACAGGATTTGCAGGATTATCATGTTAATCCTGCAAATCCTCTCATCGTGTAAAACTAACCTCGTCACCGCGTTTGGCGCCCAGTACTTTCGCCGCCGAGCCGCCATTCACAGAGATCTCAAGAAACCCTGCACTCCCCCAGATCGCAAACAACGACTCGTCATCACCTTCGCCATAGAACTGTCGAAACTCACTAATCGTCCGTCCATTAATAATAAGACTTTTCTCAGCCCGCATAATGTTCGTCACACAATTCCCGAAACGATCGATGTGAATGATCCGAAGTGGCGTCTCAAGCGAAGGCAATCGAACTGGATTGTTTATCTCCATCCCGAAATCCCCCGGAGGAATCCCATTCGACAGCGCTGCCGCCACCGGCGCGAAGATATCGCGACCATGAAACGTCGTACTTGGCTGTGGTCGAAAGTAACGATCGGAAGTCACGTGAACTACGCGGTGTGAAGGCTCTCGATCGTAGATGTAAGTGAAAAGCCCATTATCTGGTCCAACAAAGAACTGCTCGTTGGCACTTACGATAATGGGCCGTCTTTCAGATCCAACTCCCGGATCAACAACTCCGACATGAATCGTCCCGGCAGGAAACGTTTTGTAAGCCGCGAGTAACGTGAACGCACCTGCCTCGATATCCTGCGGCGGTATCTCGTGAGTGATATCGACAATCACCGCACGCGGATTGACCGAGAGAATCGCACCCTTCACTGCACCGACGAAGTAATCAGCCGTCCCGAAATCGGTGAGGAAAGTGATAACGTGGTTCACATCACGCCTGTATCAGTCGATGTGCGAATTTTCAAATGTTGCCCGTGCTCGAGGCGAATGTCTTTACCGCGCTGCGTCATCACACCGGCTGTACCTGCGCCACCACCGATGATCGCGCCGATCGCTGCGCCTTTGCCGCCACCCGCAATCGCGCCGATGATCGCGCCGATGCCGGACGCTGCGCCGACTTTAGCCGCATCGTCTTTCGTCGAGTCCTGGCCCTTCACACCACCTTCTGAATCAATCTGCGGATCGCTGCTGCCAACCGGACTGATCTCGACCAGCTCCGCGTGCAGCGTTGCACTGCGATTGTCAGTTGATCGAATCTGATCGAATGCTAACTGAAGCTCAGCAACACCCTTCACTTTTCCAGGTCGCTTAACCTGCGCGACTCGTCCTTCAACGATGTAACCCGCGTATTGCGCCGGCTCGAAGACTTTCGCTTGTATTCGATCGCCACGCTGGCTCGCGTCAGTCGAGACCGGGGTCAAGAGCTCGAGTCCGAGAATCGTGTTACGAGGAATTGCGAGTGAGCCGTTTGGTGCGGTTGACGCGTTGACATCTACAGGGTCGTTGTTCGGCTGCGGATTAACTTCTGCCGGAGCCGCGCCACCGTTGCCTGTGCTCGCATCACTCGCGCTCGCTCCGCGGCGTCGCAGCCCTGTCGGTAGCGACGAATTGAACTGCTGGCGCTCGAAGCCTGCGGTGTAACCGGCTTCGAATCCCTGCTGGTAACCGTCACGATAATCCTCGACCGGTCCCCAAACGTCGTTGTAAGAGCGATCGGCCTTTTGATAATCCTCTTTGTTTTGATAGTTACGAGGCGCGTTGTTCGAAACGTCGCTATAACCCGCTGTGTAACCGTCCGAATAACCAGTGCGATAACCGCGCTCGAGCGCTGTTGTGCCCTGCGCTCCGGCAGGAACGATGGCGAGCAAGCCGCTCACGCAGACGCTCAACAAAACCACCAGGGGAAGTTTGAGATAATTCATATTGTGTCCTGTCTCGGGAGAGCCCAACCTCGCAGCGTTTGAAATGTACCATCAATTGCCGCAAAAAAGCACAAAAAGCTCAAAAATTGAAAAGTGAACCGGGTCTGATCCAACAGAGGCAGTTTTGTGCTTTTTGTGCCTCTTTGTGGCAAACTCCTCTTCAGATGCCGAATTCAGTACGCCGAGTTTACCTTGATAACAGCGCCACTACGCCCGTCGACCCGCGCGTGGCAGCGGCAATGGCGCGCGCCGTGGTCGAGAATTTCGGAAATGCGTCCAGTGTCCATGGCTTCGGGCAACAGGCGCGTGCCGCGGTCGACCGGGCGCGACGTGAGGTCGCAGCGCTCGTTGGCGCGAAGCAGAATGAGATCGTGTTCACTTCGGGTGGAACTGAGGCAAACAACCTCGCTATTCGAGGGTTGTGCGAAGCAGCAGCGACGCACGGCCGGCACATTATCACGTCATCAATCGAGCATCCGTCAGTCGCTGGTGTTTGTGCTTCGTTGGAAAAGCCTAGCTGGGAAGTCACACGGTTACCGGTATATCAAAACGGGATCGTGAGGATTGAAGATGTCGCGGCGGCGGTGCGTCCCGAGACGGTGCTGATCACGATCATGACGGCGAATAACGAGATCGGGACGATTCAACCGATCGCTGAGATCGGCGCGCTCGTGCGTGAAAGACGAGCAGCGGGACAGAGATTTCTGTGGTTCCACACGGACGCCGTGCAGGCCGCAGGCAGACTGCGTTTGAATGTTGATGAGCTTGGCTGCGATCTACTGACGATGTCTGCGCACAAGTTGTATGCGCCGAAAGGCATCGGGGCGCTTTACGTTCGGCGTGGTGTTCGTTTGCACGGTCAGAACGTCGGTGGACATCAGGAACGCGAGCGACGCGCGGGCACGGAGAACGTTCCCGGCATCGTCGCGTTTGGTGAGGCCGCGAAACTCGCGCGCGAAGAATTCGAGGAACGATCGGTTCATGATCGAGCATTGCGTGACAGGTTTGAGGCCGAGGTGGTCCGGCGTATTCCAGATATCGTGATGAATGGAGATCGCGAGCGGCGCCTGGGCCATCTCTCGAACATTTCGTTTCGTTTTATCGAAGGCGAAGGGTTGCTGATTAATCTCGATCTCGAAGGTGTAGCAGTGTCAACTGGCTCGGCGTGTTCGTCGGGAACGCTGGAGCCTTCGCCGGTGATTCGCGCGCTCGGTGTTGATGACGAGCTCGCGCGTGGATCGATACGGTTTAGTTTCGGGAAAGATAATACTGACGATGAGATTGAGTATGTGGTTGAGGTGCTTGTCAGGGCCGTCGAAAGACTCCGGGCGCTCTCGCCGCTGACGTTAGTTTAGCCACAGATTACACGGATCGTTGTCTTACTCCGCAAAGTTCAAAGATCATCTGGCGCATCCGCGTAATGCGGGTGAGTTATCGGATGCGAATGCCATCGCAGACGAGACGAATCCGATTTGTGGGGATCGGTTGCGGCTCTCGTTGATTGTTAAAGATGATCGAATCGAAGCAGTGAGATATCTCGCCTACGGCTGTCCGCCAACCCTCGTTTGTGGATCAGTTTTGACGCAACTGGTCAGCGGAAAGACAATTGATGAAGCGAGAAAGTTAACGCGGGCTGATCTGTTGGAAGAAATCGGTGGTCTACCCTCGCGCAAACATCACGCCGCCGCCCTCGCCATCGAAACGCTCAATTCCGCTCTTCAAAATCTCTAACGATGTTGCGGTGTGCCGACGACGCGCGGTCTGCCTGCGGGTGCTGGTTCGATGATGTTACGCTGGTGATACTGAGGCCCGCAGTACTTCTTCGGCTCCGTCCCGAGCACAAATGTCTTCGTGCGAATCACCGGACAACTCTCGACCGCGATCAAACCAGTCTGCGGATCGATATCCAATGTGATTGTTCCTTCCAACCCACTGTCCGGCAAGGCTGGACGACGCGGCGATGGTAACGGACTCGGCGTTCCGATCGGCGCCTCCTGGTAAGGGGTATCGAACGGTGACGGCGAAGGCAATTCAACCGGTGTCGCTTCCTCCTCGGGCGTCTCGGATGTATCGTTTGGACCAGTGCCGTTGATGAAAAACTCGACTCGCTTCTCCGTATCGCCCGGCGCAGTTGGCGCACCTGTTCTCGGATTGATCTCGACCTGCTCGACACCCGACGGCATTTCCCAGTCACCTTCCCACTCTGGATGCTCGGCGAGCGCGACCTGCATGAAGTCGGCCCAGATCGGCAGTGCGGAATTCGCGCCAGTCAAACCGAGTTGCGAGCCATCGTCGAAACCAACCCACACTGCGCAAACAAGGTCCGGCGTGTAGCCTGCAAACCATCCATCGCGCGACGTTCCGGTTTTCCCGGCGAGCACCTGTTTCAAACCGCGCCCGCGCACTTTCGCTGCAGTACCACGGTTGACCACGTCTTTCATAAATGAGGTCATCACGAAAGCGACTTCCGGACGAAGCACTTCGTTCCTTTGCGTCGTCGGCGCTGCGATCGTGGCGCCCTCGCCAGTCGTGATGCGATTGATCGCGATTGGACTTGTTCGTGAACCGAGATTTGCGAAAGCCGTGTAAGCGGAAGCGATCTGAAGCGGCGTGGCTTCACTGGTGCCGAGCGCCATTGCGGGATACGCGCGGGGCGGTTTCGGCAAG
Source organism: Pyrinomonadaceae bacterium (assembly GCA_035251975.1). Lineage (GTDB taxonomy): Bacteria > Acidobacteriota > Blastocatellia > Pyrinomonadales > Pyrinomonadaceae > PSRF01. The sequence continues at coordinate 6,018 of DATFDT010000049.1, forward strand.
CCAGCCTTCGCCGCGAGATTCATCACGCGTCCGATCGTCACTTCCATCGCCACGTCAACCGTGACGACGTTAAGACTATGGACCAACCCATCGCGCAACGTCACCGGCTCGTGCGAATAACTCTCACCAAAATTTCCCGGCGAATACTCCTGGTTATCGAACGTGAACGTCTTCGGCTCGTCCATGTAAGTCGTTGCCGCTGTGATCACACGCGGCACCGGATCGAAAGCCGTATTGAGCGCCGTTGCGTAGACGAAGGGTTTGAAGACTGAACCCGGTTGTCGATAAGCATCAGTGGCGCGATTCAACTGGCTCTTCGAATAATCACGACCGCCAACCATCGCGACGATCTCGCCCGTCTTCGCATTCATCGCAACGAGCGCCGCCTGCAACGTGCCTGGTGCGAAGCGTTTCGACTGGACCTTGTCGAGCGCGTTCATCTGCTTCGTCAACGCAGCGTACGCGGCGCGCTGTAGATCCATGTCGATCGTCGTGTAGATCCGCAAGTGCTCGGTGCCGCCGTTGCCCGCGATCATGTCGCCGAGCTGGTTCTGAACGTAATCAGCAAAATACGGTGCGTCAGAAACGTCGATGCGGCCGCGCGCGGGAACAACCTGAAGCGGAGTCGCCTTCGCAGTCTTTGCTTCGTCCTGCGTGATTGCGCCGGCTTCGGCCATCGAGTCGAGCACCTGATTGCGGCGTGCGGTTGCAGTCTCGATCTTCGTGTACGGGTTGTAGCGATTCGGGCTGCGAATCAACGCGGCGAGAAAAGCCGATTCCGGAAGCGTGAGGTTCGTGACGTCCTTGTTGAAGTAAGCACTCGAAGCCTCGCCGAAACCATTTATCGAGAAACCCGCCTGCTGGCCCATGTAAACCTGATTGCAGTAAAGCTCGAAGATCTTTTCCTTACTCAGCCGCGTTTCGAGAATGATCGACATGTAAGCTTCGCTAATCTTGCGTTGCCACGTCTGTTCCGGTGAGAGCAGAAGGTTTTTGACGAGTTGTTGCGTGATGCTTGAACCACCCTGGCGTGCAATCGGCGAGGTCGGATCGGAATCGTAACGACGGATGAAAGCGCGAATGATGCCGCGAACGTTGACGCCATAGTGCTCGAAGAATGAGCGATCCTCCGTAACGGTGATCGCTTTGACGAGGTGTGGCGGCAGATCGCCGAAACCAATGACTTTTCTCTTCGCGCGCTCGGTGCCCGTAACTGAGCTGATCAACTCCGGCTCGAGCCACACGCGTTGCAACGATCCGCGATTGTTGAGATCCGTAAGCGAGCTGATCGACTTCCCGGAACCACTAAAGTGAACACGCACGTTCTGAAACTGCTTTGCTCCATCAACACTCGAAGCACTGCTCGGCTCGATATCCATCGATGTTCCGCTAACTGAATAACGACCACGAGATTCGTCTGCCTGTTGCGTCTTCTCGACGTACCCTGCTCGCTTCAAAAATGTGATCACATCGGCTTGCGAGATCGTCTCGTTGACGTGGAGTTGTTTCGGAGCGGCGTAGATACCGGCCGTGCGCGTAAAAACTTCGCCGGCGAGCAGGTTATCGATGCGACGTGAGAAGACCGTCCAGTAGTAGATCAAAATCCCGAGCACGATCGCAGTGACGAACACCACCGGGATTATCACCGGCGCACTGAACAACCGCCGCAGCACTCTCCGCGCAAAGCTCGGACGCGATTCCACGTAAGCCACGACGCCGGGCTTTTTGAGATCACGATTGGTTGTGCGGGGATATTGATTATCTGGTGGATAGCGCACTGGCATAAAGGTTCGATTTATTTATCCACAGATTACGCAGACTGTTTTAAAGGCTCTGTGTAATCTGTTAAAACAACTGTCTCACTATTACGTAACATCCCTCCAGCGGTTCTGTCGACATTAAGTTTGACAGGGCTGGCCGCATTCGTTAACGTGGCTGCCCTCGCTGGTGACTTTGATGCCACTCGGCTTGTATGAGTCTAACACCCCTGCCGCGTTTCCTTCTCCCTAGCCGCGCTCGCATCCGCATCGTTTTGATGGCGGTTCTGGCTGCGCTCGCGGTCGGAACCGTTGTATTTCACCTCGTGGAAGGCTGGTCTATACTTGACAGTCTTTATGTCACTGCGCAGACGGTCACTACGGTCGGGTTCGGTGATATAACGCCGCACACCACGCTGGGACGTGCCTTCGCGACAGTGTTCATGATAGTCGGCGTCGGCATTGTGCTTTATGCTTTGACCAGCACGGTGCAGTCGATTGTGCATTCAGAGCTGTTTGCCAGGTATGGCCATTCGAGAAAAATGAGCAAACTGCGAGATCATTTTATCATCTGCGGCGCGGGCCGGGTCGGATCGCATCTGATCAGAAGCCTGCGAGCCGTCGACGGCATTTTTCTGGTGATCGAGAGCGACCAGCGCAAGTGTGAAGCGCTGATGGACATGAACATACCCGTGCTCATTCGAGATGCAACGCTCGAGGAGAGTTTGATTGAAGCTGGCGTGGAACATGCGCGCGGTCTTGCCTCGTGTCTTCCCGATGACGCCGACAACGTCTACGTAGTTTTAACTGCGCGCGACTTGAATCCGAATATTCACATCGTCGCTCGGGCGGCGGAAGAACAGGCGGAGTCGAAGTTGATCAGAGCCGGTGCAAATCGTGTTGTGGCGCCGACGATCATCGGCGGACACCGCATGGCGATGGCGTTGACGAAACCCGCGGTCGGGGATTTCCTCGACTCCGTTACTGCGAATCATCTTGAGCTTGGCTTCGAGCAGCTTGAAGTCGACCCGGTTTCTACGCTCGTGAATCGGAAGCTGAGTGAGACGGTCATTCGTTCAGAGCTGAACATCGTCATTGTCAGTATTCGCCGAAACAACGGCGAGATCATCTTCAATCCCAGCGGCGAAACCAAAATCGAAGGTGGAGACATGCTTATCGCTATCGGCAACGCGGAATCGCTGACGCGGCTGAATGCGCTCGCACGAGGTCGCGCAACACATCAACGAGCAATCGAGGCAGAGACGAGATGAAGGTTCTGGTTACTGGTGGCAGTGGTTATCTGGGCACATTTGTCCGCAGCTTCTTTTCAGCCGACGATTTTTCCCGCCGTTCGGGTTTCGACATTCTCGATTATCAAGCTGTCGAGAGAGTTGCAGACTATGACGCCGTGATTCATCTTGCCGCACACTTCGATAAAAGTCCTGACGGTGCGTTTGAGTGTTTTCGCACGAACGCGGAAGGCACCGCGAATGTCATTCGCAACATGAAGCCGGGATCTGCGTTTATTTATGCATCGACAAAGGACGTTTACGGTAATAACGCCGGCGAGACTGACACGGTTAACGAGGACACGAGCATAAACTACTCTGGCCAAACAGCGTTTGAGTGGTCCAAGCTCATCGGCGAACATTACGTTGAATATTATGCGCGCACGAAGAATGTTCGTGCCTGCATCTTCCGGCTCTCGACCGTCTACGCGCGTCCCTCGGAAGACAACACGCCAGGCTTCGTCACACACTATGTGGAATCAGTGAAGAATCGCCAGCCGATTAGACTACCTGCCGGGATCGATCCGGTTCGCGACATTATGTATGTCGACGACCTTTCCAGAGCCTGTCAGGCGTTTATAGGTTCCAAGCATGAGTTCGGCTTGTACAACCTCGGCGGGGGTTCTATGAACGCGATCAGCTTGCGTGACCTTCTCAGGCGCGTTGGTGCAATTATTGATATAGAGCCTGTAATCCAGGATGATCCGTCCATGCCGGCGCCGGTGCCTTTGCGTTATGTGTCTGACATCGCGCGTGCGGTGGATGATTTGGGTTGGCGTCCATGGATGGGAATTGACGCTGGGCTCCGAGAAATTTTGTAGATGAACGTGCAGGCGGAAAGTATTAAACGAGTCGTCGTGCGCGGCACGAACTGGGTAGGCGACTCGGTGATGACTGTGCCTGCGCTGCGCGCGCTGCGACGCGTGCTGCCTCATGCGCATATCACACTCGTGATTCGTCCTGGCACGAAAGGCATTTTTTCCGAGGCCGACTTCATTGACGAAGTGCTTGTGTACGATCGTAAGGGGCCGTTATCCGTTTTGGGTCAGGTGCGCGAGTGGAAGCGCAGACAGTTTGACCTCGCGGTGTTGTTTCAAAACGCGTTCGAAGCGGCGCTGCTTCCTTTTCTAGCGGGCGTGCCGCTGCGACTCGGTTATGTGACGGAATCGCGCCAGGCGTTGCTGACACACCCGTTGCCAGTGCCTGACTGGCGCTCTTCAAAGCACGAGGTCTTCTATTATTTGTATTTAGTAACGGCGCTCGAGCAGACGCTGTTTGGTCGAAGCGACGTCTGTGAAAGTGAGCCGGATGCGAGCTTAACAATCTCGGAAAGCAGGAAGGCGGAAGCCGCGGAGTTGCTTCGTGCGTACGGTGTGAGCGAAGCGGAGTCTGTTGTCGCGATCTGTCCGGGATCGATCAACAGTCGTGCGAAGCGATGGCCAGCGGAGCGGTTCGCTGCGCTCGCGGATCGTTTGATCGAGTCGCGCCGGAAAGTGTTGATAATCGGATCGAAAGACGAGCTCGATGTTTCGGAAGATGTGGTGCGGCGAATGCAAAACCAGCCGGTGGTGCTTACTGGAAAGACGAGTCTCGATCAGATCACGGCAGTGCTGGATCGTGCTGATCTGATCGTCACCAACGACACCGGACCGGCGCATATCGGCGCGGCGCTCGGGCGTCCAACAATCGTGATCTTTGGTCCGACGAATCCTCTAACTACCAGACCATTCGCTCCGGAGGCGACCGTTCTGAGACAGCCACCCGATTGTGCGCCGTGCATGTTGCGTGATTGCCCGATCGATCATCGTTGCATGACGGCGATTACGGTTGATGATGTATTTGAGCACTCGCATGCGTTATTGAAGCGCGGCAGTTTCGCCAAAACAGTGAGGAGTTTGTGCGACTCAGTCGCGTAGGTCTGCGATGAAGCGTCCAGCAGTTTTTATCGATCGCGATGGCACGATTTCCGAGGAGGTTGGTTATGTTAATCATCCGTCGCGGTTTCGTGTGTTTCCGTATTCGGCGGAAGCGATCCGGATTCTGAATGACAAGGGCTGGCTGGCGATCTTGATCACGAACCAGGCGGGTGTCGCCCGTGGATACTTTTCTGAAGAGATGATCGCGAGTGTTCACGATCGGCTCAAGAGTGATCTCGAGAACGCGCAGCTCGACGCGATCTATTATTGCGCGCATCATCCGTCAGCCGGCGCGCCGCCGTACCGGTTTGATTGTGATTGTCGCAAGCCGAAGACCGGGTTGATCGATTGTGCCGCGAAGGATTTTGAGATCGATCTGGAAGCGAGCTGGATGGTTGGTGATCGTTATAGTGATGTGGAGCTCGCGCGGAATGCTGGTTTGCATTCGGCGTTCGTTTTGAGCGGGTATGGGCGTGGCGAGTGGGAATATCAACGTAAGGCGTGGAAGCAGCAGCCGGATGTCGTCTGCGAAAATCTTTTGGAAGCCGTGAAGACGATTGTTGCAGGATAAATTGATCAGCATTATTGGGCGGTTCGGTGAGCAACGGATCGTGATCCTCGGCGACGCGATCGCGGATCAGTTCCTGCACGGATCGATCAGTCGCGTCTCGCGCGAAGCGCCCGTTTTTATTTTGCGACACCAGCAGACAGAGACACTGCCGGGTGGTGCCGCAAACTGCGCGATGAATCTCGTCGCGCTTGGCGCTCGCGTTTCCTTGGTTTCGGTGACTGGTGATGATGAGTCTGGGAGTGAGTTGCGTGCGAAGCTTGAAGCCGCAGGTGTCGATGTTGCGGGAATCATTGTTTCGGAGAAAGTCCAAACGACAACAAAGGTGCGAATCCTCGCCGGTCAATCGCACTCCAGCAAGCAACAGGTGATCAGAATCGACTACGAAGGTGCGCCGCTCAGTGATGAAGCCGTTCGAAGTGCGATTCTCAATCGAGTGGAGCAGGCGCTCAAAGGTGCAAACGCGTGTGTGATTTCTGATTACAACTACGGCGTTGTTGATGGGCGCGCCGCTGAGCTGATTCGAAAAGCGGCTGATGTTCCGGTGTTGGTGGATTCTCGCTTTCGGCTTTCGGAGTTCACGGGATTTACGGCCGCGACGCCAAACCAGGAAGAGGTGGAGAACCTTGTCGGCACAGAAGATTTAGAAGTCGCCGCGCAGGAGTTGAAGAAGCGTCTCGGCCATCACGCGCTACTCGTCACACGCGGCAGCCAGGGCATGACGTTACTGGAGGGTGACGCTCCGCCAGTTCACATTCGCGCTGTCGGTGCTCAACAAGCAGTCGACGTCACGGGTGCAGGCGACACAGTGATCGCGACGTTTGCGCTCGCGCTCGCCTCTGGCGCGTCATTCGCCGAGGCCGCACGGCTGGCAAACTACGCTGGCGGACTCGTGGTGATGAAGCGAGGCACAGCCACCGTCACCGTCGCTGAGCTCAAACACGCCGTTTCAACTGATGAAGACAATCCTTAGTCGAGAAGACTTAGCGCACCGTATCGCCACCGCTCGAGAGTCCGGCGCGCGTATCGTCCTCGCGAACGGCTGCTTCGACGTGTTGCACGTGGGACACGTACGCTATCTCGCAGGCGCACGCGAACTCGGCGACATACTCGTCGTTGGCATCAACTCAGACGAACAGGTCGCTATTCAAAAAGGTCCGGGCCGTCCAGTCCTGCCCGCGACGGAACGGGCAGAAATTGTGGCTGCACTCGAATCTGTAACGTACGTCACGATCTTCGACGAGCCCACAGTCGAACAACTCCTACTCACTCTCAAACCCGACGTCCACGCCAAGGGTACCGACTACACGACCGAAAGCGTACCCGAACGTGACGTGGTACGATCCTACGGCGGGCAAGTCGCCATCGTCGGAGATCCGAAAGATCATTCAACAACGGAAATCATTGCAAGAGTCGGAGGTGTATGACAGTTGATGAATAAGAATTACTCCCGCAACGACGCCACGGCGCAGCGAGGAATCGGGAAGCCTAATTTATCCGTCGCGCCGCTGCGCCTTTGCGGGAGTATCTTTCTCTTGCTCTCGCTAACTGTCACCGCATTCAGCCAACGTGCGCGCTTCGATCCCGACGGCTCCTTCTGGCTCCACGAGAGCACGCCGCCGCCAACCGGATTCTCGGACTTCGGCGGCATTAATTTGAACGCCAAGCGGCTGCGCCGGCTTCCCTCGGCCGGCCTACAACTAAACAACGGCACCACTTATCGCTTCAAAACCCTCAATGTGAAACGCGACAACTTTACCTTTACAACGATGAGCATTCGCGGAATCTCTTACAGTTTTTCCGGAAAATTTCTGAAAGGCGGCGTCTACGCTTCAGGAATTTTGGACGACGAGACTCCGGTTCTTGAAGGCACGCTCACGAAGTTTCGCGGCGGTAAGAAAGTCGCAGAAGCCAATCTGAAGTTTGTTTATTTCGGCGGTACATGAGGATTCTGATCGTAAAGCTCAGCAGTATTGGCGACATAGTTCACACTTTGCCCGCCCTCGCCGCACTACGCGCCGCGATGCCACAGGCCGAAATTTCCTGGGTGGTCGAACGGCGATCAGCAGAAATTTTGAGAGACAACCCGATTTTGGATCGCCTCATCGAAGTCGACACGAAGGCGCTGAGGCGCGGGCTGATGTCTGGGGAGACGCTGCGGGCACCGCGCCAGCAGTTACGTCGGTTACGCGCCTCGGCCTTCGATGTAGCTTTAGACTTCCAGGGACTTCTCAAGTCCGCTTCAATCGCGCGCCTGTCGGGCGCGCGTCGTGTTTTTGGGTACTCTCGCACCGGATTGCGGGAGCCGGCCAGCGCGCTTCTCCTTTCGAAGACAGTCGACGTTCCAAAACAAGCTCACGTCATAAGCCAATCCCTGTTGCTACTTCGCGGCGCTTTAGGCGTTCAATTGCCGGAGGAACTTTCCTTTCCAATTAATACAACGGTGACGGATGCGGCTGAGGCAAATGAGGCAGCCGCGGCTACGGGCGGCAAGTACGCGATTTTGAATCCGGGTGGAGGCTGGCCGACGAAATTATGGAGCGTCGACCGGTTTGGGAAACTCGCAGACCTGCTCTGGTCCAACTACGGGATCTCGTCTTTAATTACTTACGGGCCAGGCGAAGAGAAACTTGCCGAGGATGTTCGCGTCGCGTCAGTCTCCGGTAAGGCGCAGCCGGTCAGTCTCTCGCTCAAAGGTTTCTACTCCCTCGCGCGCGACGCGAAGGTTTACGTCGGTGGCGACACCGGTCCCACGCACATCGCAGTTGCGGCAGGCACGCCGATTGTCGGCTTGTTTGGTCCAACTGAGTGGTGGCGAAACGGCAGTCCACGTCCGGACGACATCTGCGTGGAACGAACCGATATCGACTGTCGTGTAGACTGCCATCGCCGTTCATGCTCAAAATGGATCTGCATGGACATCGAAGTCGGACGGGTATTAGAAGCTGTGAATCGTAGATTGAGTCAGGCACAAAAACCACAAACTCCTTAATTTCTTCTTTTGTGTTTTTGTGCCTTTTTGTGGATAAAAAGTTTTATGTCGAGAAGAGGCGGAACATGGATTCAGCGTTGGCGGGTGCCGCTCGGATTTTTGTGCGGCGCGGCCTTCATCTTCTTCGCGCGCCCGACTCCACGGGCCTTGCTTATCGGCGCGTCAGTGTCGTTGTTAGGTCTCGCGCTGCGCGCGTGGGCTGCGGGTCATATTCGAAAAAATGCACAACTCGCGACTTCGGGTCCGTACGCCTTCACACGCAATCCACTCTATCTCGGGAGTTTTTTACTCGGCCTCGGCTTCACGATCGCGTCAGGCCGGCTCGTCCTTGGCCTGCTCTTCGCCGCCCTGTTTCTTGGCATCTATTTACCGGTGATGCGCGTCGAAGCCTCGACCGTAGCAGAGCTCTTTGGCAGTGAATACGAGAGTTACCAGCGCGCTGTGCCGTTGTTTTTCCCGCGGCTCACACCGTTTCGGCAAGATGCGACGACGCGCTTCGATGGTACGCTGTATCTTCGTTACCGCGAGTACCGAGCGGCACTCGGCCTCGTCATTGCCTGGGGAATACTTTTAATTAAGATTTATTACTTCAACTGATTTGAGATTCTTCAAATACCTAGTTTTTGTTTCTGTACTCGTCGCGATGGGGCTGTCGTATTCGGCTGCGCAGCGACGCCCGGCGTACATAACACCACACCGATTTGAGCTCGGTGAAGAGCTTCATTTCGAAGCGGAATTCTCACGCGCGCTCTTGCGCAATATCGACGTTGCCGATCTGAAATTTCACGCGACGCGCACATCGCTCGATGGTGCGTCGCAACCTTATGCTTTGACATTTAAGGCAGACGTTTCCAGCAAAGGATTCTTCGCGCGGTTATTCAATCTGAAGTTTCGCGAGCGGGTTGAATCGACGGTCGAGCCGCTCACGTTCACGATTCAAAAGACGACGATACTCGACGAGCAAGGCAAACGAGTGCGAACGACAGAGACGACGTTCGACGCGTCGAAAGGCCGGATGATCTGGACCTCGCGCGATCCGAACAATCCCGCCGCGGAGCCACGTCACGCGATCACCGAGTTCTCAGGGCAGTTACAGGATGTTCTTTCTGCAATCTATTTCATTCGCACGCAGCCACTCGAAGTTGGCAAGACGTTTGAAGTTTATATTGGTGACGGCGGCAAGGTTTACACGATACCCGTGAAGGTCGTCGAGAAGAAGCGCATGAAGACGATTCTTGGTCGTGTTAACGTTTTGAAAGTGAATCCGGAGCTCTTTGGACCAGACCGTTTGATCGATAAAGAGAACGGCGAGTTTACGATCTGGATCACAGATGACGCGCGACACATTCCCGTCGCCAGTCGAGTCAAGACGGATTACGGCACATTCGATATCAAGCTCAAGCGCATCGTCAATCCCGATCAGGGTTTGCCACAAAAAGTCACAAAAACACAAATTGAATAGTCCGCTGATTATTGGACATCGTGGCGCGTCTGCGGTTGCGCCGGAAAATACCACAGCGGCGTTTCGTGAGGCGCTCGCGGTTGGAGCGGATGGGATTGAGTTTGATGTTCGCCTCACGCGCGACGGTGTTCCCGTTGTAATCCACGACCGTACGCTGCGTCGAACAGCCGGTTTGCCTCATCGAGTCGCTGATCTAACGTGGGCCGAAATCAGCGAGATTGATGTCGGGAGTTGGTTCGCAGGGACTTTCGCGAATGAGACCGTCCCGAGTCTCGCAGAGTTATTCACACTGTTCCAATCAAACAATTCGACGCTCTATCTCGAGATGAAGTGCGACTCGCCTGCCGAACAGCGACCGCTTGCGGAAGCATGTGTAAAAGCGATCGACGAACATTTGTTAAGGTCACGAGTCGTGGTCGAGTGTTTTCAGTTGCCTGCCCTCAAGATCCTGAAAGAGATCGATCCGGATATCAAAACTGTCGCGCTGTTCGAGCCGTCGTTCACCAATCCTTCCGTTTTGTCGGATCAAAGAGTCATCAATCGGGCGACGGATATTGGCGCGGCGGCGCTCGCGCTACATCATCGATTAGCGCGTGAGAGTCTCGTGCAGAAAGCAAAAGTTGCGGGACTGCACGTCGCGGTTTGGACTGTGGATGATCCAGCGTGGATCGAAAGAGCGCGGGCGATCGGGATTGATGCGTTGATTACTAACAATCCCGCCGTTATGCTGGGTCATCGATGAATCGCTTCTTCGTCTCCCCAGACTTTTCAATTCAGTACCGAAAAGCAAAACAGCTTGTCTGGCAAAACCAGGCAACGACCGGTTATTCACTGCTTACTACGCTCAGCGGCAAGCTCAATTACACGTTTGACGATCAGCGCTTCACGCTCGAACAATCCGAATCAGTCGTACTCGAGCCAAATACGACCGTCAACGCCAAGGGCAACAAAGTCGAACTTCTCTTTCTCACGTTCTCAGCATCGCTGGTCGTTCAGAACGCCACTGCGATGCGATTGATCCCACCCAAGTCGATCGTGACGTTTACGCGCGATCACATGCACGACGATCGAAAGCTCGACGGACTGCTGGAAGAATTCGCGGCCGAACTCGCGACTGAAAAACCCGGCCGCGAGATCGTTATGCGAGCACTTGTAGAACAATTGCTCGTCCACGTTCTGAGAAACTACTCAACGCCACGTTTATCCGAAGAACTCGAACTCTCTCGCGTGGGACTTGTCGATCGACGTATCCGTCGCTCAGTCGAGCTGATGCACACACAACTCGATCAGGACCTGACCCTCAAGGCACTCGCTGCTGCTTCGTATCTTTCGCCATTTCACTTCGCACGTCTCTTCAAAAAACTTACCGGCTCATCTCCACACAATTATCTCGCCGGCATCCGCGCCACGAAGGCGCAATTGTTACTCGCCGAAACAGATCTTTCAGTCACTGAGATCGGAACGCGTGTCGGCTATCTGAGCGGCAGTCATTTCACGAAAGCATTTCGCATCGCCACCGGCGCCACCCCCCGCGAATTCCGTAAGAGTCTCGTCTCAGGCGCAAGTCAGCGCCAATAATGCGCAAGATTTGTCGGTTCTAAACGCCTACCGCTCAGTATCATCGTTCCAAATATCTTCAGGAGAGAACCCGAATGCCAGTTGCTAAACAATCTGAGATCGCTCCCGCCGAAGGACGTCTCGGAGTTTTACTCGTCGGTCTGGGCGCAGTCAGTACCACATTCATCGCCGGCGTCGAAGCCATCAAAAAAGGTTTTGCCCAACCCATCGGCAGTCTGACGCAGATGGGAACGATTCGTCTCGGTAAACGAACCGAGAATCGTGTTCCGCTAATCAAAGACTTCGTTCCATTGGCCCAACTGAAAGACATGGTGTTCGGCGCGTGGGACATTTTCCCGGAAACAGCTTATGACGCTGCTCTCAACGCCGGCGTGCTTGAGAAAGAGCTGCTGGGCCAACTCAAAGAACCACTACGCAAGATCAAACCGATGAAGGCCGTCTTCGATCAGACGTACGTGAAACGACTCAGCGGCACAAACGTCAAAACCGGCAAGAACAAGTTTGAGCTCGCACAGCAACTCATCGCCGAGATCGCCGAGTGGAAACGAAAAAACAAATGCTCGCGCCTCGTAATGATCTGGGCCGCATCTACAGAAATCTTCCTGAAGCCACATGCAGTTCATAAGACCATCGACTCGTTCGAGCAAGCTATGCGCGACAACCACAAAGCGATCGCGCCGTCGATGATCTACGCCTACGCGGCACTCAAGTCAGGAATTCCGTTCGCGAACGGTGCTCCGAATCTCACCGTCGATATCCCCGCTCTAATGTCACTCGCAGACAAGAATAAGCTCGCGATCTGCGGTAAAGATTTCAAGACCGGACAAACGTTGATGAAGACCATCATCGCGCCGGGATTGAAGTCGCGCATGCTCGGTCTGCACGGCTGGTATTCCACAAACATCCTCGGCAATCGTGACGGTGAGGTGCTCGACGATCCCGACTCTTTCAAGACTAAAGAAGAGTCGAAGCTGTCAGTACTCGAATACATCCTTCAGCCTGAGGTTTATCCGAACCTCTACAAAGACTTCTCACACGTCGTGCGTATCAACTATTACCCGCCGCGCGGCGACAACAAGGAAGGCTGGGACAACATCGATATCTTCGGCTGGCTCGGCTACCCGATGCAGATCAAGATCGACTTCCTGTGTCGCGACTCGATTCTCGCCGCGCCGATTGTTCTCGACCTGGCGCTATTTCTCGATCTTGCTCAGCGTGCGGGAATGAAGGGTGTTCAGGAGTGGCTGTCGTTTTATTTCAAGTCTCCGCAAACCGCGCCTGGTTTGTATCCCGAGCACGACATCTTCATCCAGTTGATGAAACTTAAGAACACGCTGCGGCACTTGCGCGGTGAAGATCTGATTACTCACTTAGGTCTGGAATACTACGATTGATTTGCGTCAATGCGTGTAATCCAGGCGTAAAAGGTGCAATTAATTGTCAGTCAGGCATATTTCTGGTGACATTTTTTGCAGACTTGTATATATAGCAACGGGTCGCCAGCCGTTTGACGTGCTAAAACCCGACCTGGCGAACCTCAGCCTATTCCCCCTGCATCAATTTGATGTGGATCGGTCCTTGCAAGTGAGCCGGTGATGAGTTTTGGCCCAGAGGACTTCGGGTCCAAACAATCGCCCCCGGATTGACTGGCGAGGAGAAAGAGCCGATGTTACCTGAGAGAGAAGTGACGACAAAAGACATGAACAACACAGGTACAGTTTTCCTTGATCCTGATCAAAAAAGTCCGCGTGCACAGGATTTTGAGGAGCGTTTGACGGCGCGAATTGTTGGTCAGGAGCGCGCAGTCAGACGTATGAGTGGCTTGTACCAGATATTTCTGGCAGGCATGAATCCCCCAAACCGCCCTATCGGAACAATGTTGTTTTTGGGCCCGACAGGCTCCGGCAAAACACGCGTGATCGAAGCGGCCGCTGAAGTTCTTTATGGCGACCCAAACGCAGTAGTGAAGATCGACTGCGCAGAGTTTCAACACTCGCACGAAATTGCCAAACTTATTGGCTCGCCTCCGGGATACCTGGGACACCGCGAAACTTCGCCGATGCTGACCCAGGAAAATCTCGATCGGATGCATACCGACGATATGAAAGTGTCGCTCGTGCTGTTCGACGAGATCGAGAAGGCTTCCGACAGTTTGTGGCAGTTATTGCTGGGCATTCTCGACAAAGCAACTTTAACGCTGGGCGACAATCGTCGCGTCGATTTCTCGAAGGCCATGGTGATCATGACTTCAAACCTCGGCGCCCGCGAGATGTCTGAGTTGATTTCCGGTGGTATCGGTTTCGCACCTGGCAAAGGTTCGAAGACGCCGAACGACACGGAAGTGGACCAGAAGATCTATCGCACGGCGGTCGAAGCAGCGCGACGCAAATTCTCGCCCGAGTTTATGAACCGCATCGACAAGGTTGTCGTGTTCCGGTCGTTGAAGGAGCATCACCTGCGTCAGATTCTTGATCTCGAGTTGCAGGCAGTTCAGGACCGCATCATGCAGTCGGCGGGAACCAAGTTTGTGTTCCAGTGCTCTGAAACAGCGAAAGACATGCTGATGAAGGAAGGACTGGATTACAAATACGGCGCGCGACACTTGAAGAGAGCGGTCGAGAGATTTCTGGTGTATCCGCTTTCAAACCTCGTGGCCACGGGCCAGATTGGTTTGGGAGATCTGGTGCACGTCGACGTGGATGGCATTCGCAACCGTCTAATCTTTTCGAAGAGCTCCGGCGGTGCGCTAATTCACGAGATGGCGGAGAACTCGAATACGGACGAAGGTTCAAGTGAAACGTTGTCGGGTGGTGTTGGATTGCCGATCCCGGCGGCGTCGAAAGCAGCCAAGAAAGGTCACGGCCGCGGAGAGAAAGTAGAGAATTAATCCGCGTTAATCTGCAGTCATCCGCGGCTCAACTTTTTCAGCGCTTCTGTAGCGATTTGGGCAAGGTAAGGATCGGCTGCCATAGATGCAGCGCGCAACGCCGGTTCAGCCGTTCGGTCGCCAATCAGACCAAGCGATCTCGCAGACTCCCGTCGGACATCCGACGGGAGTTTTTCATTGCTCAAAACTGAAATCAGTGCCGCGGTGCCGGCGCGACTCTTTATGTGACCAAGTGCCGTAGCCGCAGCACGAAGCACGAAGACGTTCTCTTCTCGCTTTCGCTTCTTGTTTGCCGGCGCTGATAACTCAGGCGCGAGTGTTCCCACGAGGGCAACCACAGCCGCTTCATCGGCGATGTGGCCGAGCGCAACCGCAGCAGCAGCTTGCACGCCGTCTTCCTTATCATTCAACAATAAATCGCTGAGTGCTGCTGTTGCTGAGTGGCTGCGAGTAAGGCCGAGCGCGTAAGCTGCTTCGCGACGAACAAACTCTTCTTTGTCGTTCAATAACGGCAGGAGAGACGAAACACTCTCTTCGGCGCCGATTGAAAGAATCGCTTTCGCCGCAGTTGCGCGAACAATCGGTTCTGCATCGACGAGTGCTGGAAGAGCAGCGCGTGACGCAGCAGCCAGACGCATAGAGCCGAGTCGCATGATGGCGTCCCGACGCTCTTCAACGTCGGAAGAGTTAAGTCGTTGGCGTTGTCTTTCGATTTCGGCTTGAGATGAAGTGAGATTGCGCGTGTCCTGCGCCGAGGCCACAAAGGAAACCAGACACAAAAAGGCACAAAAAGCGCAAATGGAATTAACCTTTGTGCCTTTTGTGCTTTTTCGTAGCATTAAATATAAGCGCCACCTCTTGCCGCAGCCCGTCTCTCTGCTTTGCGCCTTACTGCTTCCCATTCAAATGCCTGTCGCGCGCGGCGATTCTCCTGAGCATCGGCAAGGGCCATCACGACTTCATCGTCGAGAGCGCCAGAGGTTGTTTTTGCTCGT
>DATFDT010000050.1:0-5395 GCA_035251975.1 Pyrinomonadaceae bacterium
CGATCCAAGATTGCCAGTATGTCCGACGGACCCGGTCGCTATCGCTCCCGGTACTGACCCGGTCCAAGTACAAGCAGAAGGACAAGCATAGGGTTAAGGATTATGGAAAATCTTATCAAAGACATTCGGTATGGTTTACGAGGGTTGTGGAAGCGCAAGGGCTTTGCCGCTATCGCTGTCCTCACGCTCGCGCTCGGAATCGGCGCTAACACCGCCATCTTCACGCTCGTCAACGCCGTAATGCTGAAGACACTTCCGGTCGAAAAACCGGAAGAGCTGGTCCTGTTCAGTGACGCAACGGGCGAGGGAACATCGGTCGAAGATACGCCACGCACCGGAAAATGGACCCTGTTTTCCTATGCGTCCTACGAATTCTTCCGCAATCACAATCAATCATTCCAGGACATCTCCGCCTTACGCAGCGGGTCGAGCCGGCTGAGCGTGCGGCGTCCTGACGCAGCAGCGGCAGCGCGCGGTGCCGGACAACTCGTCTCGGGCAACTACTTTTCAGTACTCGGTGTTCGCGCGATGCGTGGCCGAGTGCTCACCAACGAAGACGACAAAACCGGCGTTGCGCCAGCCGCCGTGATCAGTCATCGCTACTGGGAGCAGGAACTAAACAGCGACCCTTCAGTCGTCGGTAAAAATTTCATCATCAACGGCACGAACTTCACCGTCGTCGGCGTCACTCCAAAAGAATTTTTCGGCGAGCGCATACGACGTCCGCCCGACTTCTGGTTGCCGCTATCGTTTCAACCACAGATAGAACTGCGTGAATCATCCCTGACCAACGATCAGGTTTACTTCCTGACCGTAATGGGCCGTCTAAAGCCTGGCGCCACTGTGGAGCAAGCGCAGGCGACAACCAACCTTGCCTTGCGGCAGTTCCTGACCGAGCAGGCCGGCAGCAAGCTCACTGACGACCGGCGCAAAGGTATAGAGAACACCTACGCGACACTCGTCGAAGGCGCGGGCGGCATCTCTGGATTGCGCAGAGCGTATTCCAAGCCGCTGCAGATGCTGATGGCCATCGTCGGCATGGTTTTATTGATCGCTTGTGCCAACGTTGGCAGTCTCCTGTTATCGCGCGCGGCCTCACGCAAAGCGGAGATCTCTCTGCGCATGGCCCTCGGCGCAACGCGCTGGCGGATCGTTCGTCAACTGATTACCGAAAGCATGATGTTGGCATTGATCGGCGGCGTGTGCGGTGTGCTGTTAGCACAATGGGCCGTAACGGTGCTGGTCGGGCTGGTTGCAAGAGAAGCCCCGCTCAATACGCGACCAGATGCCGGCGTGCTTTTATTCACCGCAGGCATATCGATTGTCGCCGGTCTTTTGTTCGGACTGATTCCTGCCGTGCAGGCCAGCCGCACAAACCTATCCTCCGCGATGAAAGAAAAGAACCGCCTGCGAAGCGGATTCCTGCGACTTAGCCCGTCGTCACTGATGGTGGTGATGCAGGTTGGTCTTTCGATGGTCCTGCTGACTGGCGCGGGTCTGTTTGCACGCAGCCTCTTGAAACTTCAGACCGAGGATTTGGGATTCAATCGCAACAACGTGCTGCTGGTTGGCATTGATCCACGTCTCGCCGGGTACAAGACAACCGAGCTAACCACACTCTACCAGCAAGTTGTCGAGCGACTGAGCTCACTGCCGCAGGTACAAACCGTGTCAATTGCATCCTACTCGCCACTGAGCGGCACGCGTCGCAGCAGCAGCGTGCAGGTCAACGGTTACACGCCACAGCCTGGTGAGAATCTGGACACGCAGGACATTTTAGTCGCGCCTAAGCATGCCGAAACACTCGGTATGCCGTTGTTGCGAGGCCGTGACATCAACGAACGCGACACACCCACGTCGACGCAGATCGCCGTGATCAATTCGGCCTTCGCCGAGCATTTCTTCAAAGACCAGAATCCGATCGGGCGCACCTTCTCATTTGACGATGACACTGACAAGGGTGCAGCGGTGCAAATCGTCGGTGTGGTCGGAGACATCAAGCGCGACGATGTGCGTGATAAGCCTGACCCGACTGTCTACCGTCCGATTCTTCAGGTGCAGGACGAGGGCGCCTACTCCGCCACGATTCATATTCGCACCCAGGCCGATCCCACACCGCTCACACCGCAAGTGCGACAGATGCTCAGTCAGATCGATGACAAGCTTCCTGTCTTCGGTGTGACAACGCTCAGCGATCAAATGCACGAAAACCTGAATCAGGAACGTTTGATCGCGCAGCTCGTCAGTTTCTTCGGCGCGCTTGCTTTGATACTCGCGAGCATTGGTTTGTACGGCGTGATGGCCCAGGGCGTCGCGCGTCGCACCAGCGAGATCGGCATTCGCATGGCCCTTGGCGCGCGCGGCGGCAACATCACGTGGATGATTTTGCGCGAGACACTTTACCTCGTTTTAGCCGGACTCATTCTGCGTATACCTGCGGCGTTGCTCGGGGCACGTTTGATCTCAACGCAACTGTTTGGATTGAGCCCGACCGATCCTCTAACACTCGCTGGTGCAGCGATACTTCTGTCAGTGGTGGCGATGCTTGCAGGCTACCTGCCTGCGCGACGCGCATCACGCGTCAACCCGCTGAGCGCGCTACGGTACGAATAGGCCTTATAGGATGAATAGGACCTATAACAATTGGAGTTGATTATGGACTCAGTAATCGCAGACATTCGCTATGGCATTCGTAGCTTGTTAAAGCGGCCTGGATTCACCGCGATTGCCCTCGTGGCCCTCGCCCTTGGCATTGGAGCCAACACTGCGATCTTCAGCCTGGTAAATGCCGTCGTACTGCGTCCACTTCCGTTTCCCGATCCGGATCGACTCGTGTGGGTTTGGGGAAACATTCGCTCGGGCGGCAATACCGCGAGTGTCTCGCCACCCGACTACCTCGATTACCGCGAGCAAAACAAGACTCTCGAAAATCTCGCCGCTTCGTTCGGGATCCCTGCTCCCGTGAACATGACTGGCAACGGCGATCCGGAACGGCTCAACGCCTCCCTTGTCACCGGAAACTACTTGCAGACTTTCGGGGTCAGTCCAATTCTCGGTCGCGGCTTCACGCTTGAAAACGAGAAGACTGGTCAGGATCAGGTGGCAGTTCTCAGTTATGAACTCTGGCAGAGACGTTTCGGAGGTGATCCGGGCATCATCAACAAAACGCTCGTGCTCGACGGCAAAGCGAAGCAGATCATCGGAGTCATGGGCTCGGACGTGAAGCTGCCGCAAGCTGCCGAGTTGTGGGTGCCGCTCAACTTCGACGATCCCGAAATGAAAATGCGCAAAGCGCACTTTTTGCGACCGATCGGGAGGCTGAAAGCCGGCGTCAGCCTGACGCAGGCACAGGCTGATCTGGACCTGATCGCGGCGCAACTCGAGAAACAGTTTCCCGACAGCAACACCGGTTGGAACCTGCGTCTCGTCTCCTTGCACGAACAGCTTGTCGGAGGCACGCGGACTTATATCCTGATCCTGTTTGGCGCTGTCGGTTTAGTGCTGCTGATCGCGTGTGCGAACGTCGCGAACCTGCTACTCGTACGTGCCGCCGCGCGACAGAAAGAGATCGCGCTGCGAACAGCACTCGGCGCGAGTCGATCACGCATTATGCGCCAGATGATCACGGAGAGCATGTTGCTCGCGATCATGGGTGGGGCACTCGGTGCGCTACTGGCGAAGTGGGGAGTAGATCTGCTCGTCAGTTTCAGTCAGAACACTCTTCCCCGCACGTTGTCAGTGCGAGTTGATGTCATCGTCCTGCTGTTTACTTTCCTGATTTCCCTCGCGACTGGTCTGTTGTTTGGTCTCGCGCCCGCATTTCGCACGGTGCAAGTGAACCTGATCGAGTCGTTGAAGGAAGGTGTGAGAGGCGCGGGTGACTCTACGCTACGAAATCGCACGCGCAGTTTGCTGGTCGTGTTTGAAAGCGCGATCGCGGTCATGTTGTTAATCGGTGCGGGACTGCTGGTGCGCAGTCTGGTTGCACTGCAAAGCGTGGATCCCGGTTTCGATGCGAACAACGTTCTCACTATGCGCGTCGCTCTCGCGCGCAACAAGTACGACACACCGGAAAAGACCACGAACTTTTTCACTGAGTTGCAAGCGCGCGCTGGCAGCTTGCCCGGCGTCGAAACGGTCGGACTGGTAACCGAGTTACCGCTGAGTGGCCAACTCAATGACTTGCCTTTCACCGTAGAAGGCCGTCCACCCGTTACGATTGACCAGGCATTCGGCGCCGACTTCCGTCGCGTCAATCAAAACTACTTTAGCGCGCTGCGCATTCCGCTCCTGCGCGGACGAAATTTTACCGATCAGGAAGTACGGCAAGGCGACGAAGTCGTTATTGTCAGCCAGCAACTCGTCAACGCCGTCTTTCCGAATGAAGAACCACTTGGCAAAAGACTGGTATCGGCCATCGGTGGCTCGGCCTACCAGATCATCGGCGTCGTCGGCGACATTCGCCACAACTCGCTGGCTGGTCCACCAGTGGGGACGATGTATTTCCCGACAGTGGCGTCGCCCTTCACCAACCTTGTCATTCGCACTAAGACCGATCATCTGAGCATCGCCGCTGCTCTGCGCAAAGAGATACAGGCCATCGATCCCGATCAGCCGATCGCGGCAGTCAGGCCGATGTCGTCGTGGGTTGATGCTTCGGTTTCCGCACAACGTTACCAGACAACGCTCCTTGGATTGTTCGCGGCGCTGGCGATGGTGCTCGCCGCGACGGGGATCTACGGCGTGATGTCCTACACCGTCGCGCAGCGCACACATGAGATCGGCGTGCGCATGGCCCTTGGCGCTCGCCGGCATGACGTGCTGAAGCTGGTCGTGCAGCAGGGAATGATGCTCGCGGTTGTTGGCGTGGTGGTGGGATTGATCGGCGCGTTCATGCTGACGAAAGTTATGTCGACATTGCTGTTCCAGGTGACGGCGAGAGATCCGATCACGTTTGCTGTTGTGTCGGCGGTGTTGTTAGCGGTTGCTTTCATGGCGTGTTTCGTTCCGGCGCTGCGCGCCACGAAGGTCGATCCGCTGGTAGCGCTACGTTACGAATAGAGCGTTTGACTTGGGATCAACTGTAGGGGTGGCCCTCCGTGGCCACCCGTAGTTTGGCATCACTAATACGGACTCGGTCCAAGCAGAGGTTAGAGGGAAGTAGATCATGGACACGATCATCAAAGACATTCGTTATGGCGTGCGGGGGTTGTTGAAGCATCCGGGGTTTACGGCGATCGTCGTGATCACGCTCGCGCTCGGTATCGGCGCGAGCACCGCGATCTTCAGCGTTGTCGATAGCGTGCTGTTGCGTCGTTTGCCGTATCGAACGGCAGAACGGATCGTTGCTATTCAGGAACATGATCCGAATGGCAGGCGAGGGCAGTCAACCTCC
>DATFDT010000051.1:0-6886 GCA_035251975.1 Pyrinomonadaceae bacterium
CAACTGTAGGGGTGGCCCTCCGTGGCCACCCGTGCCGCCGCTTCTAAAAATCGACCCAGACGCCGGCGTTCTGTGACTGTGCTTTTTTGTAAAGATAATCTGCGCTGACCACGTCTTCGATTGCGAGGCCGAGGGATTTGAAGAGTGTGATCTCGGTCGGCGAAGTGCGGCCGGCTTTTGTTCCGATCAAGAGCTCGCCGATCTCGCCTAAAATGCTTTCCGGAGTTATTAATCCTTCCTTGGCGGCGAGTAAATAATCACCAGCTTCATTCAATGCGGATTCGCGCCGGTCAGTGAAGATACGAGCGGCAGCCATCGTCGCGCTGTCGATCTCGCGGGAGTTGGGCGAGTGTGTTCCGATCGCATTCACGTGCGCGCCTGGTGAGATCCAGTCGTTATTAATTACCGGCTCGAGTGACGATGTCGCCGTCACGATCACATCTGCGCCTCGCACTGCTTCCTCATTCGTTTGCACGGCCTCGATCGGAAATCCGACCTTCGGACGCATCTCGCGCACGAGCTGTTGCGCGTGTTCGATGTTACGCGCGGCCACGCGTGCGTGTTTGATAGCTCGCACAGCGGCGAGCGATACGAGATGCGTTCGCGCCTGAACACCAGCGCCGATGATTGCCAGTTGCTGAGCATCTTCACGCGCAAGCAGACGTGTTGCGACAGCCGAAACGGCTGCCGTTCTGATCGCCGTGATCTCCGAAGCGTTCATGAGCGCAAGCAACTCACCCGTTTCGCGGCTGAACAACATCACCGCGCCCTGGTGAGCGTCTTTGCCTTTCGCCGGATTCCCGGGAAAGACGCAGATCGCTTTCAACCCAAACGCGCCTTGCTCACCGGCACGATACGCGGGCATCAGTCCGAGCAGTCCACGCGCTTCAGGTGGACGAACTATCGTGCGCAACGGTTGATACACCTCACCGCGTGCCAGTGCCGCGAGAGCGTCAGCCATCAGCTCGATGCATTCTTCCATCGGCAGCAGCTCCTGGATCTGTCGATTGTCGAGGACAAGTATTTTCATCGTTGAGATTTTTGACGATGCAGCCAGGCAGCAATTCGTCAGGAAGATTACCCCAAAAGGTAACTCACCTCACCCTCTCCGCACGGTATGGTTAACGCCTGACTGAGCAATGTAGCCCGAGTGTCGAGAAAACTGCAAAAAATCGGCGGTATTCAAGCGATAGCTTGTTGGCACGGACCTTGCCAAAAGGACAGCGAACGAAACGGTCGAATTGAAAAAGGGGTCAGTCGGGAAAATGAAAAAGGGTTTAATCGCAATTTTCTGTTTGTTGGTTTTGACGTTCTCGTCGCTTCCCGTGGCGGCGCAAACACGATATCGCAGGTACGATAACTCAAGACGTTACGAGCAGCGCTCGAGCGACTGGCGCAATCGAGATAGGGTTTACAACGGTCGTCGCTGGGATCGAGACAGATCTTTCTGGGATGAGCATCGCGACAAGCTCACAACCGGTATCGGAGCAGGCGCAGGCGCGCTACTTGGCGGTGCGATGGGTGGTAAGAAAGGCGCAATCCTTGGCGCGATCATTGGTGGAGGCGGAGCAGCCGTCTACACTTACGGGATTCGAGATAAAGACAACCGGCGGTACAGACGCTATTAAGCTCGCCGGTTAACAGTTCGGTCACGCATTGCAAGATGAGTGGCCTTGTCAGGGCCCGGATGCGAAGGGGAGAGCGCGTCCGGGTCCTAACAGTTTAAAGAAAGAAATTTTAGCCGCGGGTTATCCGCGGCTAATTTTTTGCTCAACCCTTCTGTGCTTTTGTGCCTCATTGTGGCTTCTGTTATATAGATAGGTCCGCACTTATCAGGCTTGTCGGAGACTCTGATGGAATTCCAGGAAAACATTCTCGGCTTGATCGGAAATACGCCTCTCGTGAGGCTCAACCGGCTTGCCCGAAACGTCAAAGCACAGGTCTACGCGAAGATGGAGAACCTGAATCCGGGCTACTCAGTTAAAGACCGGATCGGCGTCGCCATGATTGAAGCCGCTGAACGTGAGGGGTTGCTGAAACCCGGCGGAACGGTCATCGAGGCGACCTCGGGGAACACGGGAATCGGTTTGGCGCTCGCCGCAGCCGTTAAAGGTTACAAATGCATTTTCGTAATGACTGACAAGGCTTCCGTCGAGAAGTCGCGCTACTTAAAAGCCCTCGGCGCTGACGTCGTCATCACGCCAGTTTCAGCCAAACCCGGCACTCCCGATCACTACGTTTCCACAGCCAAACGCATCGCATCAGAGACGCCAAACTCGTTCTATCCGGATCAGTATTCGAATCCCGCTAACCCCGAAGCGCATTATCGAACAACCGGTCCAGAGCTTTGGCGACAAACTGAAGGAAAGATCACGCACTTCGTCGCCGGACTCGGAACTGGCGGTACGATTTCCGGCACTGGTCGCTTTCTGAAAGAGAAAGACCCGAACATCAGGATTATCGGCGCAGATCCCTACGGCTCGATTTTCAAAACTTATAAAGAAACTGGAAAGATCATCGAGACGACGCCGTATCTTGTCGAGGGAATCGGGCAGGAGATCGTTCCTGCAAACGTACACATCAAGTATGTGGATGAAGTGATTAACGTCACCGATCGTGAATCGTTTGAGATGTCGCGCATGCTTGGTCGAATTGAAGGAATCTTCTGCGGCGGATCGACTGGCACAAATCTGGCTGCGGCTTTGCGTGTGGCGAGCAGTCTTGATGAGAATGCGATCGTCGTTTTCATAGTCTGCGATACCGGCGAACATTACCTGTCGAAGCATCATTCCGACGAGTGGCTCAAAGAGAAGCGCTTGCTGGAACCGCAAAAGATTACGGCTGGTCTAATCAGTGGCACGAAGAAACCGCAGGCGCCGAAGACGTTGGTATCCGTGACGCCGGCAAACACCGTCGCCGAAGCGCTCGAGAAGATGGACGATCTCGGTGTCACGCAGATGCCTGTTCTGGAAGAAGGACGTGCCATTGGATCGTTACGCGAGAATCGAGTGTTAGCGAAAGTGGTCCGTAACCGGGAGCTGCTGAATTCGCCTGTGAGTGAAGTGATGGAAGCGAGTTTCCCAACGGTTGATGTCGACGCAAGCTCTTCTGAAGTGGCGCGGCGGTTACAGACAAGTGCGGCAGTGCTCGTCGAAGAATATGGCCGCATCATCGGCATCATCACGCGTTACGACGTACTCGACTTGAAGAACGTAGGGCAGTAGCTCTTAGCCTGCATGACAAAAGAAGAAAAAGTGTTGGCGGCTAATCGTGCGGCCTTCCACAATTATCATATTTCGGATAGATACGAAGCGGGACTCGTATTGACAGGCACTGAAGTCAAGAGTGCCATGGGTGGTCGCGTGCAACTGAAGGAAGCGTATATTTCAGTGCGCGAGGGCGAGGCGTGGTTGTTCAATGCACACATTTCGCCGTATTCTCATGGCAATCGCGAGAACCACGATCCACTGCGAACTCGCAAGCTGCTGCTTCACAAACGCGAAATATCCCGACTGGACGAAGCCACAGCCAAACAGGGAATGACTCTAGTTCCCACGCAGCTCTACCTAAAAAACGGTCGCATAAAAGTCGAGGTGGGGATTGCGCGCGGTAAGAAGTTGTATGACAAGAGAGAGGCCGAATTAAAGCGAACCGTCGAAAGAGAGACACGCGCCCAGTTGAAGGAGCGCAATCGTTGACCAGTTTTTCTTAGTTCTAATTTCCAACACCCAGGAGAATCTACTCACCATGCAAGTTGAAGCCAGCCGGGGCCCAATTGAAGAGCTTGATGTGCAAGCCTTAGCAGTCGCCGTTTTTAAGAACGAGAAACCTGATGACGGTTTCCTGAAGAAGCTCGATGAGCTTTCTGGTGGACTCGTGCGATCGGCACTCGAGGCCGAAGAGTTCAGCGGTAAAGAAGGCGAGACCGCTTATTTCCATCTCGTCGGAAACGACAGTTTGAAAGCACGTCGCCTGCTTCTGGTGGGTGTAGGCGATGCGAGCGACTACAAGAATCCACAGGTCTCGCAGATGGCGGGCACTGCCGTTCGTTCGTTGCGCAGTAAGAAGGCGAAGACGATTGCGGTGGCGCCGCGCGCTTCCGGCGATGTGTTTGAAACAACGGCAACGGCTGTCCAGGGTGCTTACATTTCGCTGTTCGATCCTGATAAGTATCGGACTGTCGATAAAGAGGAAAAGACGATCGATCGTTTAGTGGTGGCGGTCGAGGGTGCGGAAGAAGATGCGCTGCAGCGCGGGGTCAACGTGGGACAGATCGTTGGTGAGTCAGTAAACTTCACTCGCGACATGGCGAACGAGCCGGGCGCTTACATGACGCCGACAGACATGGCGGAACGCGCGCGCGAGATCGCGAACGAGTTTGGTTTGAGCATTGATGTGCTTGACGAAGCGCGCATGGAACAGGAAGGAATGGGATCGTTGTTGAGTGTCACGGCCGGCTCAGAACAACCTGCCAAGCTGATCATTCTGAAGTACACGCCGGCAACACCCCCGTCAGATAGCAATGAGTTGCTCTCGTTCGTTGGTAAAGGCGTGACGTTCGATTCGGGTGGCATCTCGTTGAAGCCCGGCGAAAACATGGAGCTGATGAAGTACGACATGACGGGCGGTGCGACGGTTATAGGTGTGATGCGTGCGATCGGGCAGTTGAAGCCGCCGATTCCGATTCTTGGTGTGGCGCCGTGTACTGAAAACTTGCCTTCGGGTAAGGCGACGAAGCCGGGAGATGTGGTGAAGGCGATGACCGGCAAGACCATCGAGATCATCAATACTGACGCCGAAGGCCGATTGATACTTGCTGACGCGATTGCTTACGCGAAGAAGCTCGGCGCGACGAAAGTTATCGATATGGCCACGTTGACGGGTGCGGTGTCGATCGCGCTCGGCGACGTGAATGCGGCCGTGTTGGGGACGGACCAGGACTTGATTGATGAAATCATTTCGGCGGGCAGGGAAGTCGGCGAGAAGTTCTGGCAGTTGCCGCTCGACAAGGAATATTCGAAACAAATCAAGTCGGATATAGCGGATATTAAAAACGTTGGAGGCCGGAAAGCTGGAACAATTACGGCTGCCGCGTTTCTAAAGGAATTTGCGGATGGAATTGCCTGGGCGCATCTCGACATCGCGGGGACCGCGTGGGGCGACGAGGCGAAGCCGTACCGCTCGAAGGGGCCGACGGGGATTGCCGTCAGAACTTTGCTCCGGATCGTCGAACGGGCAAGCCAGAGGCAATAAGGGGTCTTCTTTGCGGCTCTCTGCGTATCTCCGCGGGCTCTGCGTTGAAAATTGACCTTAATCGCAGAGAACGCTGAGATACTCAGCGGCCCGCAGAGAAAGATAGTGTCGTTAGTCGTAGACAGTTGGTGTCCTCGACTGTTGACACTTTTCGGCACGTTCGCAAAGGACAAGTCGAATTTGCTGGGGTTTTTGACAGCGGGGGACATGGCATGGCGGTTGTTAATACTAATGACAACTAGCCAAAGGGTGCGAGTCGCCTTAGTTACGTCCTCGCCCCCTCGAATGCCGCTCGAGGTATTTGCCCGGCTCCCCTTTGGCACCCCCCAAAGCGAATTTCGTCATCTCAATAGACGTTTGAATCAACCGTAGTACTTGCACACGGTGGTATACTTTTCGGGCGAGTGACGCGGTGTCCTCAGGCAGCCCTTGGCATCCATCGCTGGTTTCGGAGTTCAGAAGCACAGTGATCGACTACTACAGAATTTTGGGCGTCAAGCCGAATGCGTCTCAGGTCGAAATCAAATCGGCCTACCGTAAACTTGCGCTAAAAAGTCACCCGGATCTAAATCCCAACTCCGAAGCCGGTAAACAGTTCGCACTCCTCTCGAAGGCGTATCACACGCTCAACGATCCTCAGGAACGTCACTATTACGACGAGCAGTTGAAAGCACAGAAAAAGGCGAACTACTCGATCCTCAATTCGAACAATCCACACGCGAAACGCGCCCGAAACCTGGCGGTGCAGGCGAAATGGGACCGTTTGGTTGATGAGGTCCTCGAGCGCGACCGTCTGGAAAATCGCGAGCGACAACGAGCGGTGTTCACGACAGTCTCGCTCTTCCTGTCGACGTTCTTCCTTGCGATGATGAAACCGCAGTTGTGGCACATCTTTTCGACGATGGGCCGTGTCATTGTGTTGACGCTGTTTGTGATCGGCGTCTGGCACCTCGCGAACCGCTTCCGTGAATACATCACGCACTACACGTACAAGCCCAAGCCGATTCAGGGATCCGTTTTCAGCCCGGATGCCGCTCCCGACCAGCCGTTTACGCGCTTTTCGGCGTACACGTTTCTGCTCGTGGGTTATGTGCTCAGCGTCGGGATTGGTTTGTATATCGGCTGGCACACGCAGGACTTTTTCAACGACATGGCGTTGTTGTTCCGTCACCGCGTCGTGGCGGTGCAGTCAAGTATGGTTCTCGATCTCATTTTCTACCCGCCCATTGCCGTGTTGATTGTTGATACAGTCCACGGACTTGCTTCCCGCATCGACTAATTAGATTAGAATGAAGGATTAACCTGTAAATCATGTTAATCCTGTGTGAATTCGTGTATATTGAGTGACCCCACCCCGAATATAAGCCAAAAGGAGCACGAAAATGGCCAATAACACGAATGAACGCCAGTTTCTTGCTTCGAAACTCGAAGCACTGAGTGAAACCGAATTAGGGGAAGTTTTGGATTACATCTCGACGATGGAGTCCTATCAACGAGCAAAAACAACCTCTGGCGCTCTCGACGATGAAGTCGTGATGGCCCTTGCCGATGCTCAGGAGAATCGCCGCGCGCGACAGGCATTTGAATGGGAAGCAGTAAGGCGCAAAGCAGAGAGACGGGCTGCGGCAAGAGG
>DATFDT010000052.1:0-7533 GCA_035251975.1 Pyrinomonadaceae bacterium
AATACGAGAGTTTTGCTATTGGATAAGACACCGCGACCGGCGAAGAGCTCAGGTCTCAATCCGGCAGTGATGATTACGTCAGCGCGTGCAGCCAAAATCTGCTTCCTCTCAGCAAAATGCAAAAGTTACCACGGATTAGACGGATAAGAAAAACGGATGAAGACGATAAATCCGTTTTCATCCGTGTAATCTGTGGCTAAAATCCTTTTCCAATGGACCAGCCTCAATTAGCGCGGCGACTCGGACTCTTTGACGCCACCATGATCGTCATGGGTGGGATCATCGGCTCCGGGATTTTTATGAACCCGTCGGTGGTAGCGCTTCAGGTTCATACTCCGTTTCTAATCCTCGGCGCGTGGGTACTTGGTGGAATGTTCGCGCTGATCGCTGCGTTCATCTGGGCCGAGCTTGCTGCGTTGCGCCCGGATGTTGGAGGTCAATATGCTTACCTGCGAGAAGCATTTCATCCCGGCCTGGCCTTTCTGTATGGATGGGTCCTTCTGCTGGTGATTCAGACCGGAGGCATGGCTGCTGTCGCGGTCACATTTGCACGTTACTTCGTCGAATTGACTTACCTGCCGATCTCATCGCCGTACCTGGCCGCGATCGTGCTCGCCACGCTGACTATTATCAACTGTCTCGGCGTTCGCGCAGGCAGCACCGTGCAAAGCATCTTGATGGTATTGAAGATTCTTGCGATTGCGATGCTGGTCGTGTGCGGGTTTCTCTTCGCCAGTCGCAGTGAGAATCCATCAGCACTGTTGGATAGACCACCATCAGTCGATCTCTTAACGGCATTCGGCGCCGCACTGGTGCCAGTTATCTTTTCGTATGGCGGCTGGCAAACATCGACTTTCATCGCCGGCGAGATCAAAGAGCCTCGCAAGAACCTGCCACGTGGGTTGATATTAGGAGTCACTGGCGTCGTCGTGCTCTATCTCGCCGCTAACGTGGTTTACGTAAGTGTGCTGGGAACTGCAGATCTTGCGGCGTCTTCTGCGCCCGCGTCAGACGTTATGCGTCGCGCGTTGGGTGATTTTGGCGCGCGTATTATCGCCGCGGGAATTGCGATTTCGACGGCAGGCTTTCTTAGCCAAAGTATGCTCACCGCGCCTAGAGTTTACTTCGCGATGGCAAAGGACGGCTTGTTCTTTGAACGTGTGGGCATGGTCCATCCGCGAACGCGAGCACCAATTGTAGCGATTGCTTTGCAAGGACTGCTCGCGATTGTTATTGCTATTCTCGGAACTTACGAACGGATTCTCAACTATGTCGTCTCAGTAGATACGATCTTCTTCGGTTTGACTGCATGCTGTATTTTTGTGTTTCGCAAACGGGAACCGGCGGCGGGTGTGAACAGGGTGCCAGGTCATCCTTTGACGACGATCTTATTCATTGCGGTCTGCTGGCTGGTGGTGATCAATACCGTCTATCGTTATCCTGAAAACACGTTAATCGGAATCGCAATCATGCTTGCAGGCATTCCGGCATATCTTTTTTGGCGCTGGAGGAGTAACGGATGACAGCGGCTCGGCAGGTGATGAGTTCGTCGTACATGAACTGGGCCAAGACGAGCTCGACGGCGAAATACAATTTGGCTACGAGTGGTGTGGGTAATTTGAAACTGCGCGAGCTTCGTGTGTCTCTCGACGATCTGGAGATCACTGATGGCGGTTACGGTTACCAACCGCTAATACAATCAATTGCAACGAGGTATCGAGTCGCGCCCGAAGTGGTAGTGACAGCAGCCGGAACCACCTTCGCCAATCATCTCGCACTGGCGGCACTGATCAAACCCGGCGATGAAGTCTTGTTCGAACACCCGGCGTACGAGCCGATGCTCGCTTTAGTTCGTTACCTCGGCGCAGACGTGAAACGCTTCTCGCGCAAGTTTGAAAACGGTTTTGGCGTTGTGATCGAGGAGATCGAATCCCTCGTCACCCCCAGGACGCGTTTGATCGTACTGACTAATCTGCACAATCCCAGCGGTGTCCTGATCGAAGATTCCACGTTGAATCATCTCGGTGAGATTGCACGACGCGTGGATGCGCGTGTGCTCGTCGATGAAGTTTACATGGAAACTTTGTTTGAAGAGTCGCCGAGGACCAGTTTCCATTTAGGTAACGAGTTTGTCGTGACCAGCAGCGTGACGAAAGCCTTCGGACTGAGCGGTCTTCGCTGCGGATGGATCTTTGCCGAACCCGAGCTCGCAAAACGAATGTGGTTGCTCAACGATCTGTTTGCGTCAACGCCAGTACATGCAGGTGAGCGACTGAGCGTCGTCGCGATGCAGCAGCTTGCCGAGATTGGAGCACGTGCGCAGCGCTTACTCGATCGGAACCGCAAGTTGCTAAATGAGTTTCTCGATACGCGTGAAGATCTCGAAGTAGTAAGGACGGAATTCGGAACGGTAATGTTCCCACGCGTACGCCACGGAACGTCAGAACAACTGTGTCGCTTGTTACGTGAGAAGTATGAGACGTCAGTAGTGCCCGGCAGCTTCTTCGAAATGCCTGCGCACTTTCGTGTCGGGATTACGGGCGATACGGAGATGTTGGAAGAGGGACTTCGACGACTAGCCCAGGCGCTTGATGAGATTAGCCGCGGATGACGCGGATAAAAACGCGGATTTAATTCTTCTTAATATCTTTCACGATGAGCCAGTCGCGCACTTGCTCAGCCGCTTCGATGGCGACTGCTTCTTTCGTGATCCTGATCGGCGTGCCGTTAGGCCAATTGTCTTTTTTCAACATCGGACCGCCGACTGCTTTGTAATACACCTTTCCCTCAAACTTCTTTTTCCCGGTGCGCGGCTCAAAGACCTGCACACGAATATCAAGATCCTGTGCATTCAGGATAATCGTGCCGCTCTGAAACTCGTCGACGTCGAATTGCATGAGGATGACGATCGGCTCAGTCTCGCTTTTCGCTCGTTTAACGGCGTGGTCGCGTTTGAGATCGCCGATTGAAGTCGCGCTGACATTCTTAAAGTCGTTAAGTTGCTGGACGAACGTCGCGAAGATCGCGTCTTCACTCAAAAGGTGTTTCGACGACGGTTCCCGGCCCACGAGCAAAGACACTCGTTGTTTCAGTTCCCGGGCGGTAGTTTTCGGAGTCGTTTCGGAATCAGCTTGCGGAATGACTGGCGGTTGCGAAGGCTTCGGAGCACGCCTGCCTGACTGGGCACTCGTCTGGGTGGCGAGCAACAACAGCAAGCTCGAAGCTGCAAATAAGCCTTTTTTACGGCGGTTTCGCTGAAAGCCGGGGAGCATTTTCATGCGTTCTTCTCCAGCGGTGTGACCTTAGAAGCGGGCCTAGTCTAAAGGGTTGCAACAGAGCTGTCGAACATCCGGCGCCTGCGGTTCGGTCAGGTATATCTGGACAGCCGCGGCCTTTCTCAACTCCTCAGCGTAAACAGTAGACAGCTTGCGCTCTTCCTCTCCCAGCAAATACTGGATGATCTGGACTTTGAGATCCGAGAACTCGCCGTTCAACTTTGCCTTCTGCTCGTTGTAGAACGCTCGTGCCTGTTCTTCAGAAGGAATCGGCACTTTGGCTCTTACATTCTGATCGATCAGCGCCTTCGGAGTGGTGCCAAGTCGTTTCGCCTCCTCCACGAGCAGCAGATCGTTGATCTTCAGGTCGAGCTCACGTTTGCGAATCGCATAGACTTGTTGCTGCACATGGAAGATCAACGGCAACAGGCTTTGCTCGATATCAAGCGAAGTGATATTGACGCCGTTGACCGTGGCGAATACACGCGCCAGATCTGCTTCGTTTGCGGGAGGCGTAACTTGCTGATCCGACACTACAACCTGCGCTGCGACGCGCAGTGCATTGGCGAACTCAATCGCGCGTACAGCTTCGCGCTCGCTTTTCAATTGCGCGACGATGTCTTTCTTGACGCTCTTGAAATCTTTTCCTATGCGGGCTTTGTTTTGGTCGTAAAAAGCGCGTGCTTCGGCTTCGGTTGGCTCTGTGACTTTTCCGCTCACTTCCATCTCGAGGAGCTTGGCGCTCGTCAGACCGCGTCTCTTTGCTTCAGCGTCGAGCAGCATCTTGTTGATTAGCACACTTAATTCCCGATTTCGTGCCGCTATGACTGTGTCCTGTACGAGGCTGACCTGAGTTCTGGTATCGATGCTGAGATCTTGTTTCGTGATCTTAGTGCCGTTGACTACGGCGAGGACGTTGATCTGAGGCTTGTCTTCGCAGCCGCAGTTTGGTGTCTGCGCGAATACTACCGAGGCTGTCAGTAAGAGTAGCCACGGATTTACACGGATTCTCACGGTTATCTTTTCAAGGCGCGAATTGCTTCACGGGCGTAATAAGTCAGGATGATATCGGCGCCGGCGCGCTTGATGCTTGTGAGTGTTTCCAACATCACGCGCTCCTCGTCGATCCAGCCTTTCTGGGCGGCTGCTTTGATCAGCGCGTACTCGCCGGAAACGTGATAGGCGGCAAGCGGAACGTCGAATCGATCCCGAACCATTCGCAAGATGTCGAGATAAACAGTTGCGGGTTTGACCATCAGGATGTCCGCGCCTTCTGAGTAGTCGAGCTCGGCTTCGCGCATTGCCTCGCGCGCGTTTGGCGGATCCATTTGGTAGGCACGGCGGTCGCCAAACTCCGGCGCGCTCTGCGCCGCTTCTCGAAAAGGACCATAAAAGCCTGATGCATACTTCACTGCGTACGCCATGATCGCCGTGTTCTCAAATCCCTCGGCATCGAGCAGTTCGCGAATGGCGCCGACCTGGCCGTCCATCATTGCCGAAGGCGCAACGACGTCTGCACCGGCGGCGGCCTGGCTCAAGGCGGTGCGCGCTAACAGCTCGAGCGATTCGTCGTTGATAACTTCACCGCCGCGAACCACACCGCAATGACCATGCGACGTGTATTCGCACAGGCAGGTGTCCGCCATGATGATCACTTCCGGCGATGACTGTCGAATGGCGCGAATCGCTCGCTGCACGATCCCGTCTTCGGCATATGCGCCTGATGCGAGTGGATCTTTCGATTCCGGCAGGCCGAAAAGGATGATGCTGCGAACACCGAGATCGTAAGCAGCCGCGACTTCCTTCGTCGTTTCGTCGATCGAGAGGTTGTACACGCCCGGCATTGATGAGATTTCGCGACGCACGCCTGTGCCGGGGCAGACAAACAGAGGCAGCACGAAATTCTCGGGCGCGAGGTGCGTCTCGCGTACGAGTGAACGAATCGCGTCGTTTCTACGAAGTCGACGAGGACGATAAATCATTTCTGCCATTCATAACTCCAGTTTAGCGTTCATAACTCCAATTCAGCGTTCCCAATTCAGAGTTCCGAGTTCCGAGTTCAGAGTTCAGAGTTCCGAGTTCCGAGTTCAGAGTTCCGAGTTCAGAGTTCAACCTTTAGGTTGTGCTTTTGTAACAACAAGCTAAAGAGCCTCTTGCAAAATTCAGGCTGAACGGCGAAGCGAAGCGAACATTACAACAGGCGAAGCGTGAAACGAGAGTTTTTAGTTACTTCGCCGTCAGAATTCACTTGGCGCCAGAAGTTCACCTGCTTTTGGCGCGTGTTCCAGCTAGCAGGTGGTCCGAGGCGGCCAACACTGCAATCTGTCGACGCGGGCTTCAGCTAACAAAGCGTAGCAACTGGTCTGCGGTCAGAGCGATAAGGCCGAACATCAGACTAGTCATAACTTTCGCCGGTCCACGCACGCGCACCACGCGTCCACCAAACTCCTCTTTCAAGCGCGCAAAAACTCTTTCGCTTGTGGTGCGCTCCTTATAACGTTGCGCTTCGTGCGGGGCAAAGGCTGGTTTCTCACCGCCGCGTCTAGTGTGTCCATCAATGAGGGGCACATGGCCCAAAGCGATACTTTTCTCTCTGATCAGCTGGGCATCGTAAGCCGAGTCCATTAAGTCATACAGATTGTCGACTCGTTGCGCCGTCAGCGTCGCCAACGGGATGGCCACTTGGCTATCGTTGACTGAAGCGGAAGTCAAAATGCAGCTAATCGGGATGCCGCCGTCAGCCACATCCAAGTGCAGTTTGTAACCCACCCAGTAGCTGGGGTGCCCTTTGCTGTTGCGCTTAGTGCCACAATCACAAACGCAAGGTAGATCGGCGAGCATCTCCTCGAGCGTCATGCTTTGTTGCCGTTCCAGTCGCGTCAAAGGTTTGCTGGCCGCTGCTCCTTTTTTCCGCCGCTGCCCGGTGGGCTTTGTTTCACCCACCGCTGGTTTCACCTTTTTGGCTGCTTTCTCGCGGGCCGTAATGGCCGTGGCATCCCGCGAGAT
The DNA here is from genome assembly GCA_035251975.1 of Pyrinomonadaceae bacterium. Taxonomy (GTDB): domain Bacteria; phylum Acidobacteriota; class Blastocatellia; order Pyrinomonadales; family Pyrinomonadaceae; genus PSRF01. The sequence continues at coordinate 6,282 of DATFDT010000052.1, forward strand.
GTGGCCCACCAAGCGCGGCTTTTCATACTTTTCGATCAACGCCGCATGCACTCGTTCCGGCAACTGGCTCGCCGCAAACTCCGCAAAAGCGCGGCAGAAAGTGGCCTCACTCGGCAACTCACGCTGCCGTTCCCAACCGCACAAACGCCGCAACGTTTCGTCACTCGCTAAGCGATCCAGCAATTGTCGTGTCGTCTCCAGGTTGTAGACCGCTTTCGCTACGAAAGCCCGCGCAATCGCCTGCCGATCTTCGAGCGGCCGCCCCAGCCTACCCAGCGACCCCTTGAGAAAACGCTCGATCTGCAGCAACTCCAGAATCTTCACCAACTGTTTCTGCTTCTCACTCAACTCCCCCAGTTCCGCCGCCAACCAGGGAAATAATGTTCCTTGTACCGTCAACCAAAACTGTGATAGCGTCCCTGCCAAGAAAGACATAGTGATGTTTCCTTCGTCTGCGTGATCGTATTAAGCAACGTCATTCTACAGACAAGATCCGTCGCTGTGTCTTTTCTTATTTCTCAAACACCTTATTCCGTTAGTGACTTTTGCAAGAGGCTCTAAAGGTTGAACTCTGAACGCCGGTACAAAGAGATTCGAATGAAGATTCTGATCGATGGACAGACTCTCCTGACGCCTGAGATTACTCGCGGCATCGGGAAGTATTTCGTCAACAGCATTGAAAACATGCTGCAGTACGACTTTACTAACGACTTCTATCTCAACGCGCCACCAGGCACTAACCTCACTGTCCTGTCGCCGTGGGTTCGCCAGAAGCTGCATTTGATCGAGAACGAAGCATACAACACTCGCACTTCCACCAATGGCGATGGTCCACACTTCGAACAAGTCTACTCCGACACTTTGAACAACGACATTGAAAGGTTGGGTATCAATGTCTACTGGTCGCCCAATGCGCTCATGCACAGTGTGGTCCTCCCGCAGCGCCAAAGTGGTACCTGCGCCTACGCCGCCACGATCTTCGATCTAATCGTTCTGGTAATGGAACAGCAGTTTGCAAAACACTGGCCGGCTGACAGTCTCGTGGTTTACAAGAGCAAGTTAGAACGCCTCGCGCGCGATTTCGATTTGTTCCTCCACATTTCAGAACACACCAAGTCAGACTTTCTGAAAGCGCTCCCGGTGTCCGGCAAGCGTCACGTTGTTACGCCTCTTGCCGCTGATAGTTCCTTTCAGCCGCCCATCTTTCCGAACACGCCGGCGGAAAAGGATTACGTGATTTATCCAGGAGGCT
>DATFDT010000053.1:0-65926 GCA_035251975.1 Pyrinomonadaceae bacterium
AACAAGTCAGGAAGAGGGGCTTGCCCCCGCTGTTGGAAGGGGAAAGGCGGGGGCAAGCCCCTCTTCCTGACTTGTTCTTTCCACTGTGTTCGTTCTTTTGGGGCTACTGCGATTGGAGGGCGCTTAGGATCTTCTCGTGGATGCCGCCGAAGCCGCCGTTAGACATAATCGCGACAACGTCGCCTTCGCGGAGCTTGGGTAAGAGGTGGGTGACGATTTCCCCCGCGTCAGGCAAGGCAAAGGCGGGCTTTCCCTGTTGCGAAATCGCGTCAATTAACGCGCGGGTGTCGAGCGCGCGTCCCTTTTCTGTGACCTTATCGCTATCGAAAACGGCGGCGATCACCACGTAATCAGCGGCAACGAAAGCGTTGGCGTAGTCGTCCTGAAACACGGCCAGTCGCGACGACCACGAGCGCGGCTCGAAAACGGCGATCAAACGACGATCACGATATCTGGCTCGCAAGGCGCGCAGCGTTTCACGAACGGCAGTTGGATGATGGGCGAAGTCGTCGATAACGAGCACGCCTTTTTCCTCGCCTCGCACTTCCGCACGTCGCTTCACGTTCTGAAAACTCGCGAGCGCGGTACTGATTTTTTCTTTGCTGACATCCCACGCATCAGCCGCAACAATCACCGCCAGACAATTCAAGAGATTGAACTCTCCGACGAGCGGTGTTTGAAACTCTCCCCACGATTGGTTCTCACAAAACACTTCAAACCGTGAGAGTCCCTCGCCAAACTCGGCATTACGTACTTGCCACTTCGCGCTCCGTTCAGTGCCGAAAGTCTCGAGACGCGTGAAGAGTCTTTCGCCAAACGATTCGACTACGGATCGCACGTGCGGACTGTCCCAACCGGCAATCAATCTGCCGTTCTCAGGCACGAGATTCATGAATCGACGAAACGCGAGTTTGACTGCATCGAGATCGCGATAGATGTCAGCGTGATCGAATTCGATATTGTTGACGATCGCGAGCTCGGGCAGGTAGTGCATGAACTTCGGACCCTTGTCGAAGTATGCAGTGTCGTATTCGTCTGCTTCGATGATGAAGTAATCGCTGTCAGTGACGCGAAAGCTATGGCCGAAGTTCTGCGCGACGCCACCAATTAGAAATGTCGGATTCAGATCACCCTGGTCCATCACCCACGCGGCGATGCTCGTTGTCGTTGTCTTGCCGTGCGTGCCCGCAACTGCGAGTGAGTGTCGACCACGAATGAACTCTTCTTTCACGACTTCGGCTTGCGAGCGATAAAGAAGTTTCCGCGTGAGTGTTTCTTCGACTTCCGGATTGCCACGCGGAATCGCATTGCCGACGATCACACAATCGGGCTCGGGCGTGAGATGTTCGCGTTTGTAACCGTGGAAGACGTTGATTCCGAGCTGTTCGAGCATCGTCGACATTGGCGGATAGACGTTCAGATCAGAGCCGGTCACGTGATGGCCGCGCGCCTGAAGCATGCCCGCCAGAGAGGCCATCGCTGTTCCGCAAATGCCGATTAAGTGATAGTGCATGTACTATTGATTTCTCTGTGCAACCTCTCTGTTCTCTATGTCTCTGTGGTTAACTAATCCACAGCAAAACTCACCACAGAGACACCGAGAACACAGAGGTTGCACAGAGAAGAGCAGTTATCTTAATTCATCTGCATAGACCTTCATCGATTCCGCCAGCGACATCGGTGCGAAAGCAATCTGTTGTCGCGCGGCGGAGATGTCGGCGTAAAAATCGAAGTCGGATGTTAAGCGATCGACGGGAGTAATGTCGCTCTTGCTGCCGAGTGCGTCAACGAGGGCGCGCGCGTATTCCATGGTTGTGGTTCGTTTGCCGCATCCCAGGTTGAGTATCGTGAAACTATCGGCGGGCGGTTGCGAGATACAGTTGTCGACAGCGCGCAGTACGTCGCTGATGTGAAGTGCATCCCTGACCAGCTCGCCGCGTGCGAGGAGTTCGATCGGCTCGTCACGTTGCGCAATGCGTGCGAGGTTGTCAACAAAACTCTCCTGCTGATCCGCTCCGTAGAGACTCGGTAGACGCAGCACAATGATTCTGGTGTAGCGTTGAAATGTTTCGAGCAACTGTTCGGCCCAGCGCTTCGTAGCGCCATACGGTAGCGTGCCGCCCGCTGGACCAGCTTCATCGACGGGAATCACGGAAGGCCGGCCGTACACGCTCAAAGTTGAGGTGTAAATGATCAGGCGCGGTGGTTGTTGCGTCAGTCCTTCGATCAGGTTTGAAGTCGCGTGAACATTCGCGTCGACGAAGTCTAGTAACTCACCGGGACCGGATTCTTTAGAGTAGGCGTGAACGACGACCTCGGGAGCAGCTAGCTTCTCGATCACACGCGGCGAATCCTGCGCCGTCAAATCAATCGTGACGGTCTGGCTGGCTGCCGCGCAGTCTTGCGGCGAGAGTGCGGTGACGTCATGTTGGTTGGCGACGAGGTGTTGGGCCAACCTCGTGCCAACAAACCCACTACAGCCGGTTATCCAGATGTTCAAGCGAATCTTCCTAACGAACTAATTGGTGTTGTTCCAGTTCGGCGGTTGCCTTTGTCGTGTTTTCTGCTTGTTGCTGTCGCACCCAATCGAGGAGCTCGGGAATACCATCTGCCAGTTTCACCTTCGGTTCATACCCGAGCAACTTCCTGGCGCGCGATATGTCTGCAACGCAGTGACGGATGTCGCCCTCTCGATATTTGGCGGTGATTTGCGGCTTGATGTCCTTGTGCAAACCTTGCGCGAGCATCAACGAGATATCCGAAACTGAAATCGGAGAGCCCGTGCCGATGTTCACTGCCTCGTAATCAGCCTTATCAGTTTCGAGGGCGAGCATGTTCGCTTGCACAATGTCGCTGACGTGAACGAAGTCTCGCGTTTGTTCACCGTCTTCAAAAATCATCGGCGCCTCATCGTTCAACAAGCGTCCCGAGAAAATCGCGCACACGCCCGTATACGGGTTCGACAGAGCCTGCCGCGGACCATATACGTTGAAATAGCGAAGCGCAACGACGGGAATGTCGTAGGCGCGGCCCACGACGAGGCAAAACTGTTCCTGGTCCTGTTTTGAAATTGCGTAGACTGACGAGGGGAAGAGTGGCTTGTCTTCGTTTGTGGGAACCGGCTTCGCTTTCGCACCACATTGAGGGCAATTGATCTCCCAATCACGATCGAGGAGTTGTGACAATGGTCTCAGCTTTGGTTGGACAGGACCGCAACTGTCGCACGCGTAAGCGCCTTCGCCGTATATCGACATTGACGATGCTACGACGAGTTTTTTGATCTGTGGCCGGCGCTTCACGATCGCTTCCAGCAGCACCGCTGTGCCGAAATCATTGGCGCGAACATAGCGACCGATCTCATACATCGATTGGCCGACACCCACTTCAGCCGCCTTGTGGTAAACAACCTCGATTCCCTCGAGCGCGCGGTTGACCAGATCGGCGTCGCAAACATCGCCTTGCAGAAACTCAGCCTTCGGGTTGAGGTGTTGTGGACCAGCACCGCCATGGACCTGTTCCACTAGCGCGTCGAGAACCCTGACGCGATGACCGCGATCGATGAGCGCATCAACGATATGTGAACCGATAAAACCGGCGCCGCCCGTGACCAGAATGTTCTTCAATTTAGTACTCCCTTAGCACGTTGAAATAGCGTGGTCAGGCCCGAGACGCGTGCTGCGAACAACACCTCGTCATCATCGTCGCCGATCAGGTTTCGCCGCAATAAAAAAAGATCGGTGGCGTGGTCATTCGTGCCGGCGTCGGTTGTCAAAGCACAAGTGTACGGAAGCTTTCGCGTCATCGCGATAGTTGCTTCAGAGTACGAGCCGTAAGGGAAAGCGAGTGGCATCGTAGCTTGCGACAATCGTGCAGCAATTGTTTGGTGTGACGCAAATAACTCCCGTTCTGCTTCGACGGGCACGATTTCAGACAACTTCCGATGTGAACAAGTATGCGAGCCGATTTCTACGCCATGCTGCTGAAGTGTTTTCACCTCTTCCCACGATAGGAATTCCTCGTCATCAGACTCGGACCACGCGTCAAGCTGCGATTGATTGTTTGACTGAATGCGATCGGTGATCAAGAAGATCGAAACATGCATATTGCGAGCTGCGAGCCGCGGTAGCGCGCAGGTCAGAAAGTTACGATAGCCGTCGTCGAATGTCAGCACGACGGAATAATCGGGTAGCGGCGCTTTGTTCTGACACGCTTTAACAAACTCAGCGAGTGATATTACCTGATAGTGCCGGCGCAAGTAGTCTAATTGTTTTTCAAAACGATCGGCGCGAATGTGCAGTCCGTGAGCGTCTGATGGGTGACGCTTGCTGCGTTCAGTTACGCCGTGATAGCAAAGGATAACCACACGCTGACGGTTCCACCACGCAGCGAGCCGGGTGATTTGAAGTTTCTGTAGTAAAGAAAAGAGGCTTCTCTTCATCGCTGCGATATCTTTACAAAAAACATGATTCAATCACTTCTTATAACGACCCACGAATCCATGCGCCCAGAATGAGACAAAAGCGCCTCTCTGCGCGTGCCATTTCTCAAACGGCATGTTCACCTGCATGGTGAGGCCGGGTGCAACACGCGTCAACGGATACGCAACAGGCGTGAAATGGTATTGAGAGATACCGTCCGGAATCAGTCCCACGCGCCGCGCTGCCTGGTCCAACTCATCAGGCTGTAATCGCAAACGGGGTAGATGATCGGCAGTCGCGGCGCCCAGCAACTTCGCGAGTAGACGGACAGGCATCATGGCCGCAACTGTGACGCGGCTGACATGCCAACGTTTTGGCATCGTAATAATCGCGATGCCGCCGGGCTTCAACACGCGCTTCATTTCCGCGAGTGCCTGGTCCGGAGTCTTTAAATACTCAATGACTGCCATGCAGATTAGCTGGTCGTACGAGTTATCGGCGGCGTCGATTGCTTCTATGTTTCCCTCCGCAAAATGAACGCCCGGAAGATGACCAAACTTCTCTTTCGCTTCACGGACCATCTCCGGCGAAAGGTCGAGCCCATCGAAAGTACCGCCCCGCTCGAGCACGGCTTGGGTCATCACGCCTGGTCCACAGCCAACGTCCAACACACGGCCCAGTTTTTGAGGCAATAGGTCAAGGACTCGATTGCGGCGCACGTGAAAGTGATAGTTGCGGCCGTCGGCGGACGCGTAAAGACGCGACCAATCACCCTTGGAAGCAAATTTGTCGAAGTGTTCGATGACGGCGCCAGCCTGGGCCGGTGAGTTTTCAGTTGCCATAAACTATTTGCGCCCTCTGTTCTTTTTTATAGCAGTCACTGATTCATAGATCCTTGTTAGTGCGTCTGCTGATTGCTGCGGCTGAAACCTGCTAAATGCCGTCTTACTCGCTGCTGTTCCGAGTCGCAGCCGCTCGGATTCATCTTCCAACAGCCGGCAAACAGCCGCAGCAATTGCGTCAGAGTCCGCCGGCGGCACGAGGATCCCATCCGCTCCATCGCTGATGACTTCCGGAATTGGACCAGCCGAACTGGCAACGCACGCACAGCCCGCCGCCATTGCTTCAATCAGCGCGATTCCCAATCCTTCATAAAGGGAAGGGAAGATAAAGACATCACAAGCTCGTAAAAAATGAGTCACATCTCGCCGCGCGCCCATGACGTGAAAATGGTCTTTCACGCCGAGCTCGGTCGCTTCACGCTCGAGTTGCTCCGTCCAGCGCGGATCGGTAGTCGCTCCAACTGAAACAAGATGCGCCGAAGGAAATCGCTTAAGGATTGAAGGCAATGCTCGTAATGCGTAAACCAAACCCTTCTGTGGCGAAAGCCGCGCGACGTTCAACAGGATGATGCTATCAGCCGGCAAGCCGCACGAGCGTAACACCTCAGCCCGGCTCGTTGCGGGGGCGTCCGTCAAAGAATCAATATCGATTGGATTGTAAACGAGGTCAATTGACTCGAGAGGAACGCGCAGGTGACGGTTTGCGCTTTCTCGCACGTAGTTGCTGACTGCGATTAGCCGATCGTTACCGGCGTTTGCTGTCCAGCGATCGATCGAGCGCACTATTTTTCTTTTCATCAGACTGACGTCGGCGCCGTCGGCCCATGCTTGCTCTTCGTGATCGGGATTGTGAATCGAGCTAATAACTGGTGTACCTGTAAGACGTCCGGCGATGCGACCGATGATGTTAGCGGACCACAAGTGACTGTGAATCAGATCGGGTTTGTTCGCAACCAGCCACGTTCGCAGATTTTTAATCCCTTTGGGAATCTCGCGCGTGTTCTGGCAATTCAAGGGAACAACCGGCACTCCCAAAGCTTGAATGGGTTCCAGCCAGTGAGTGGCGTGCGGGTAGACCGTGATCACGGTGCTGCGAACTCGCTCCCGGTCAAAGTGTTTGAGATTCGTGTACAAAAGTCTCTCCGCGCCGCCGGGACCGAGCGCCTCGATGAGATGAACGACGTGCAGCACTCTGGGTAATAACACGTGATAACCCTCAACGCAAAGAGGTGGCTACATCTTTGCCCTGAAATTCATATAAAGCTCATTCATTTTAGCCATCTGTGACTCGTACGATCCGCTCAAACGAACCCGCCGCTCTGCTTCTGAGGCCAGCGACTGGGCCAACGATCGATCCTGCAACAGTCTCGTTAATGCTGTAGCCAGGGCCGCCGGATCTTTCGGGTCTACCATCAGTACAGTTTTATTTTCCTCAATGTAGTGTGAGTCGTAATTGGGAATTCGGCTGACCAGCACGGGTGTCCCACAAGCCATCGATTCCAACACCGACATCGGCGTTCCGTCACTACTCGGAATTGAGACTGTGACGTCAGCCAAACGGTAATAGTCGGCCATTTCATCATGCGGGATGGCGCCAACAAACCGGACTCGATCATTAGCATCTCCGCGCGCGAAAATGTCGCGCACCTCTGCTTCGTAAGCTTCTTCTGTAGCTACCGGAACCACGGCAAATACGAAGTACGCCTCCGGCACGGCCGCGCAAACTGACTGTGCCGCAATTGCGAGTTTATCGAGATTGTAGAGCGGCCTCATTAGCCTTGGACTCAGAATCACCCGAGCCGTAGCAGGAAGGTTCAATCGATCGAGCAGGTATTGCGGCCGCGGTCCCGGAGAAAATCGCTCGAGTTCAACTCCACCGTGAACGACCTCGATCGGCACTTCAGGCCCGCTGAATCGCCGCACAATTGGAACTAGTTTGTTTGACCAGCACGTGATGAGGTCGGCGTTGCGCAAGGCATAAGGAGTTAACCAGCGCTCGCGAATGTCGGGACCGGGTTCCCAGTCTTCACCGAGAATGTCTCCGCCCATTACCGTTATCACTGCCGGATGAAACTGCGAGAGGGCTCCATACCACGCGTTTACACCAACAAAGTGAGAGTGCAGCACGTCGATCTTCTCTTCTCGCAGTAACTTTCGCAGGCGTGAAATCTGTGCCGCAGTGCGCCAAAAACGTTTTAGATGAAATGGGCTGAGCTCACCGAAGTATCTGGCGCCTGCTTGTTCGAGACCATCGATGTCTTGTTGTGTTACCGGTGCGAACGACAGCAGCGACATCTCATGTCCGCGATCGCTGAAGTAGCGGAGCCACCTGCGAGCATGAATGTAGCGTCCATCGGCGAGGTAACAAATGCGCATATCAGCCGGCAGTAACCAGTCGCTGCAGGCGACGGCGACCGAGATCAGCTACGCGAAAGAGTTGGACAGGATCACTTACGAGGGCTTGCATCATGTTGTAGAAACCGGCAACGCGTTCGCCATCGCGTATGCGACTGACGGCTAGCTCCATCCTGGCGGATGCAAGGCGGCGATTGATCGTCGACGATTGAGCCCGGAGCTCCGGACTTCGCTGCAAGGCTGCACGGAGTGTTCTTATTTGCTTGCGGCAAGTATCGATTGAATTCGCAACGCCGGAACACTGGCCTGTGTGTTCGCGCCGCAATGCCAGTGGTCGATCGCAGTAGTAAACACCATAACCTGCAGCCGCCACGCGCAGTGATAGGTCGTAATCGTCCATCGGAAAGATCGACTGATCGAAGTCGCCGATTTTCTCGAATACGGTTTTAGGCAAAGTAAAGCCGGGGAAGATGTGTGAAAACTGAAAGATGTCGATCAAACTCCGGAATCCACCATGTAGTGGTTGGTTTCTGAGCTCATTCTGAATCTGGTGCCACGTGCGTCCTTCGAAAAGAATTTCGCCGTTGGAATCGATGATAGTCGAGTCGCAGCAAAACAAGCCGGTGTTCGGGTGATCGTGAAATACACGGACAGCAGTTTCGACGTGATCCGGCAAGAGCGCGTCGTCACTATCGATAAAGACGATGAGCTCGCCGTTGGCCATCTTGATCCCGGCGTTACGTGCAACCGAGGCGCCGCCATTTTGGGGCTGGACGTGCAGCCGCGCGAACGAATAACGCGGATCTGAGCGCAAAAACTCGACGGTGCCGTCACTCGACCCGTCGTCGATCACTAGAGTCTCGATGTGTTCGTAGCTTTGAGCTTTCACCGAATCGAGACATATACCGATCCATTCGCGGCGGTTGTATGTCGGTATGATTACGGTAACGAGCGGAGCGTATGTCATAAACGATTAGTAACCCCTTGATAAAAACCGCCGAAGGCGTTGGCTAATTTCAGCCCAGGGTTCTCGTTCCTCGAACCCTGGGACACGATTTTCAAATCGCGACCAAACCCTGAAAGGGTTAGGCGGTTGGCGAACCCTTTCAGGGTTAATACCGGAAATTAATTGGCGATCCCAGGGTTCTCGTTCCTCGAACCCTGGGCTGAAATTAGCCAACGCCTTCGGCGTAATTTTGTCAAAGCCAGAAGTCCTTGGCGGCGCTTGCGAGGCCGTTCGAGTAGAGGTGATAGCGGCGCGCGAACAGCTCGCGAAGGACCGGGGCGATGCGTTGCGAGCGGCGCTCCGGCATTGCGGCCCTTGTTTCCAGGTGCGTAAGTCTTGCTTCGAGATCTGGGAGAACGTTTGCGCGAACTCCTTCGACCGCTGACAGCCTTTCGAGTATTGCGCGGACATACCGGACATCAGCCGAAAACGTGTTTCGGCGACGAGCTGCAGCTCGAAATGAAGTCGCGTGTTCATCGCGTTCACTGATGACACCCATTTGCTGACTCGCGTGCTGGCGATATTTGAACAACGGCTCGGGCACGAAGAAAACGTCGCCCACTGCCGCGATGAGCAGTGCCGTCCACCAATCGTGAAGCACGGGTATTCCATCATGCGTCAGGTCGTTCGGAAATGGCAGGATCAGTTTTTTGAACTCTGCCTTTAGCGCCATCGCGGCGCCGGTAACGACGTTATGATCCAACAGCACTGGAAACGCGCGCCCCTCACGGAACAATTTCTGCTCGTCTTCGCCAAATCGTATCGTCTGCCAGACGCGTTGGCCCAACGGTCGCAGGCTTTCATCAACAACATCCCCGTCGGTAAAAACGAGCGCCGTGCTTTCGTTCGCCAAAACCTCCTCAAGCTTCCGAAGCTTCTCCGGTAACCATACGTCGTCCTGGTCTGCGACTGCTATGAAATCCCCCTCGCACAACTCGATCGCATGTTCAAAGTTCTTCGTCGAACCAATGTTCTTTTCGTTCTCAAAGACACGAACCGGGAACGGCGCGTTGCACGCAAATTCACGGACACACTCGAGCGTCGCATCTGTCGAGCAATCGTCGCACACAACCAACTCCTCGGGCGGGCGCGTTTGCGCCGCGATAGAAGCGAGTTGCTCTCCAACGAAGCGCGCTCCGTTGTACGTGCACATCGCCACAGAAAAATCATAGCTGGAAGTCCGGATAGCTGTTGTCCCTTTCGTTGATGATGAGCTCGCCTACGTCGGGCCAGCGGATTCCGAGCGCCGGGTCGTTCCAGCGTGCGCCGCGGCTGCTGGCTGGTGCGAAGTCGCTCGTCACCAGATAAAGCACTTCCGAATCGTCTTCGAGCGTCAGGTAGCCGTGCGCGAAGCCATCAGGCACGTAAAATAGCAAACGGTTTGCAGCCGAGAGCTCGACGCTGGTCCATTGCCCGTAAGTTTCCGACTCCGGGCGCAGGTCCACCGCAACGTCGAAGATTGAACCGCGCGTACACCGTACAAGCTTCGCTTGCTCGTGCGGGGCGGCTTGCCAGTGCAGTCCGCGTAACGTTCCGCGTTTGTGATTGTATGCAAAGTTGGCTTCAACAAAATTCCCCACGGCGCCAAGCGCCGTCAACTCCTTAGCCGACCACGCGCGCGCGAAAAATCCGCGCTCATCCTCGAACCGCTCCGGCTCGATGATATACGCGCCGTTAAGTTTCGTTTGCTTCGCGATCATTTAATGCGTGATCACCACCTTATTTAAATTTCTTCTCTGTGCAATCTTTGTGTTCTATGTATCTCTGGTGGTGAGTTAAACCACAGAGACACAGAGAACACAGAGGTCGCACAGAGAAATCAAAGCCACGAAGACGTGACCAGCATTTTGAGCCGTTGCCTCGGGACGAACGGTGCGGCGGCGGCGCAGGCGAGCCACTTAATCGTGTGTTTTATTCTGTCACTCAACAGCGCTGCCCTGATCATCTCTCGTAGACAAGCTCCGAGCGGGCCGTGCGAGATAGTTTCGAGTGCGAGTGTCTGCTGATCGTTCCGCATGTGCTCGCGATTCAGCGCCAAAACCTCCGCGTCGGCCGTAAGTGCTTCGACCTTCTTCCGGATCAAAATCATCGACGAATACATCTTTCGCCGGTCAGCGCTGGAACTCGCAGAGTGCCATCTGACGAGTGCCATTGTCCCGGCTGAATCGATAAACTGAAAACGCATTCCCGCAGCCGCGCAGCGCAGCCAGTAGTCCCAGTCCTCCGCCGGAGGAAGCGCGTTATCAAACAGTCCGATCGCATCAACAACTCTCCGACGGATCAAGGGAGAATTGATCACCATGATGTTCTGGCGCACGAGTGCAGTCAAAACCTCTTTGCCGCTGCCGGACGTTTCGGGCATCCACGGCTTGTTTTCACCCCAAACCCAATAGAGTCTCTCATCGGGCGCTTCGGTCTTGAAGTAACGCATGCTGCCGTAGACGACGTCCAGGTGCGTGTGCGCTTCCAAATACGCAACCTGCTTCTCAAACTTCTGCGACTCGATCAGATCATCGGCGTCAAGAAACTGTATGTACTCGCCCGCACAGTTTCGCAGGCCGTTGTTCTTGGCCGCAGCTTGCAGCGCATTTTCTTGTCGCAGGAACTTGAGGCGCGTGTCTCGTTCTATAAAGCGCGAGACACGCTCAGCAGTGTCGTCCGTTGACCCGTCATCAATGATGATGCACTCCCAGTTGTCATAGGTCTGTGCGCGGAGGCACTCCAGCGTCTCGCCGATGAAGCGACCATAGTTATAAGTCGGGACGATGACACTCACGAGTGGTTTAATCGTCCTACCCTCCCACTACATCCAGTAGCCGAAAAAATGCGGTGCGCGACGCCGCAATGTCGAAGTCTGTCCGCGCCCGCTCTTGCGCGTTTGCGATCAGCCGCTGACACAACTGAGCGTCGCCGAGTATAAGCTCGATGGCTTCGGCGAGTCGCGCTGGATCATCCTCATCTACAACCACGCCGCATTCGTGTTTGCGGAAATACCAGGAGATGAACGAATCGCGTGGCGCGTGAACAAGCACGGGGCGACGCGACGCCAAATACTCGCCGAGTTTCGTCGTCGCCGATGTTCTTATCAGGTCCGGGTACGGCGAATCGAACGCGAGCGGTAGGAAAAGTATGTCGGCTTCCATCTGCACTCGCGGCATCTCCGTCATAGCCTGCTGCCGGTGCAGGACGATGGGGCCGCGCACGTTCTCGCGCTGCAGTGTCTCTTCTGGTTGATTCGTGTACAGGTGTAAGCTAACGCGCCAGTGGTCCAGCTTTCGAATGGCGGCCATCAAGTTCCTGAACGCACCAAAGTGAGCCTCGTAGACCGCGCCTGTGTAGACAATGTTGACCTCGCCTGAACGGTTGCCAGTCGCGACTGGTGTGAGTGTTTCGTAGGGCGAGATGTCAAACGAGTTGTGAATAACAGCGGCTTCCACGCCGAAACGCTCCTGCAGGTCGTCACGCAGGATTTCGTTCGGGGCAATGACACCCGACGCGCCTTTCATTATGAAAGGCTCAAATCGGCGTGCCCAGAACACATTAACGGGATCTTCCCACTCACGATAGGAGTAGTGGTCGAAGACATATGCGTAGAACGGGACGCCGGTAACCCGGCTTGCAAGATAGCCGGCAGGAAGAAGCGTAACGTCTCCTGTGCAAGCCACCACGGCATCGCATCCCTCGCGCCGGACGATGTCCGCTATGCGGGAGCGATGCCCCATGACGGCTAGCTGGATGTTGAGGCTTTCGCGCAGCGTTCGCACACCCCAGCGATACCCCCTATTGAACCTGAAGGGAGGCGGCAGGTAATAGTATCGGCACTGCAGCATCTGCGACGCGCCTTCACCAGGCTGGTTGGCATTGTGCTGCTCGGGTGATATGAGACAGTAGTGCTCGGGGTCAAGGTCTCGCAGCATCCTGTAGATGACCAGCGCCTGGCCCGTGCCCGATGGCGGCACGTTGTGTGAGATGAGGGCGAACTTCAACTCAGATTCGACCTCGCCCAAGCCATGTATTCGGTGAGACCGTCGAGAAGATTGACGGCCGGTTGGTAGCTGAATGCGGCCCCCGCGGCTGAGATATCGGCGCGGCTGTTTCGGACGTCGCCTTTGCGCGGCGGTTCATGCTTTATACTCGGCTCGATCCCGCTTGCTTCGTGCATCAATTGGACCAGACGGTTGACAGTGATCGCCTCTCCCGACGCGACATTGAACGCGCCCGAGAGGCCACGCATCTGTGCGGCCTGGAGGTTGGCGCGCGCGACGTCGCGGACATTGACGAAGTCGCGTGTCTGTTCCCCGTCGTCGTAGATCGTTAAGGTGTCGCCGCGCAACATGCGGTGGGCGAAGATCGGAATAACGTTGCCATAGGCGTCGTAACGTTGATTGATACCATAGACGTTGAAGTAGCGCAGGCACACGGCTTCCAACTCATACAGCTTCGCGTAAGCAAGACAATGTTTTTCCTCGGCGAGCTTGCTGACACCGTAAGGCGTATCAGGCTCACATGGATGGTCCTCGCGGATTGGCAGATGTTTGAGCTCGCCGAAGATCGCGGCTGATGAGGAGCAGACCACTTTTCGCACGCGCCCGCGACGCGCTGCTTCGAGCACTCGTAGCGTGCCGAGAACATTGACATCGGAATCGTCTACCGGATTCTCGATCGAGCGCGTATTGCCGACCGACGCCGCGAGGTGGAAGATGAGCTCGGCGCCGTCAGTCACCTGGTCCAATACGCTAGCATTGCGCACGTCCGCCTCGACCAGCCGCACGTTTTTTAAACCTTCAAGGTTTTCACGATAACCGGTAGCCAGATTGTCGAGCACGACCACGTCGTACCCCTCTTCGGCAAGGAGCCGAGCGACGTTGGAGCCGATAAAACCTGCCCCGCCCGTTACCAGAGCCTTGCTCATAAGATTTGCACCGAAATCATCTTAGATTGTAGACGCCGCGCATCCAGTCGGCCGTTATACGCATACCATCTTCAAGACTGTACGTGTTCTTATGGCCCAGGTCGCGAATGGATTTCGAGATGTCGACGCGCTTGATCTTCGTTGTAAGAATTTCCGATTCGCGATGTTCGACGATAGACGGGTTGGCGCCGGTCACTTTGAGCACCACGTCCGAGAGCTCTTCAATCGAGTGATGATGCGCGCCGCCAATATTGTAGGTCTCGCCTGGTTTGAAGTTTTCTGTGATGTTCGCGGCGGTGCGGACCGTGTCAGCGAGAAATGTTGACGTGCGGTGATGACCGCGAAAAACGGTGTACGGCTGACCCGTGAGGGCGCAATAGAGAAAGCGGCAGTTGACCGAGCGATACGGACTGTAATACTCGCCTGGTCCATAGGTATTGAAAAGCCTCACGACCACAGATTGCGTTCCGTACTGGATCGCCGAGTTTCGCACCTGCATTTCGTTGACCCACTTCGTCATCGCATAGTCGTTCATCTGCTTGATCTCGTACTCATCCATGACCGATTCGGCCATCAACTCAGGCCAGTCGCCATACACTTCCGAGGACGAGAAGTGAATTAATTTGAATCCCAGTCGTTCCTGCAGTCGAATAACATTCTTGGTTCCAACTGCATTCGTGCGCCACAGGGTCTCGTAAAAGTCTTCTCCATTCCAACGTCCGAATTCGGCGGCGCAATGATAAACATAATCGAATGGACCCATGCGTTCGAACACTCGCTCGATCTGACGAAATTCGCCAACATCACAACGCGCATAGAGCGGCTGTTCGACGTCTGTGCGCAAGGAAAAACCAACCTCGTCGGGCTGGTGGTAAAGATCGCCGGAGACGACATGATGGCCGCGCGAACGCAACTCCTTGATTAGTCCCGTGCCGACGATTCCTAAGCCGCCCGTTACAAGAATCCGCGTCATTTTTTGTGTGATTTCACCTTTATTGTTGAGTTTCTGCTGCCCCCGACCGACCGCGTAGAATACCGTAACGCGGGTTCAACCACCAACACATCCACCAGAATTACACAGATTGTTTTATAGAATCCGCGTAATCTGTGGATACCAAGTCTTCAGGCGACACGATCTAATACCCTCACTCCAAACCGCAACACGCGTTTTAGCTCAAACGCTGCTCGCGCGATCCAACGCGGTGCAGGCCGTGTCGATTTTTCGATCGCGGCTGTTCGCGCGTCGAGTTTCCATTCGATGAAGCGTAGGTAAGCGTCTTCACACTCGCGCAGCGAGAGCGGCGGATTCGCGCGCGTTTCTAAAACGTATTCTTGTGACCGACGTCCCAGTTCGCTGCGATGCTGCTCGTCCGTGAGGAGACCACGGACGACGCGTTTCATCTGCTCGAAATCCCCGCGCGGCACAACCAGCTCGGGTATATCAATGAACTCATCTGCCAGCGACCAGTCGGTCTGGTCAAACAATTTCATGTAATCATTTTCAAACGAGACGCACGGAATTCCGAGCGCAAGCGGGTCGAGCAGGGTCCCGCCGCCGCCGGATGGGAAGGTATCTATTAAAACGTCGGCCAAACACAGAGCCCGCAGGTAACTGTCACCACCGCGCCAACTCAGAAACCGTATACGTGCTTTCGACTCCGGAGTGAGCACATCCGGCAGAAATGGTATCTGCGACTCGTCGGGACCCATTACGAGGTAATACATGTGCGGAAACTCGTGCAGCAGGTCAACAACTGCCCGCCAAAATCTCGGTTCCTGAAACTTGACGTAGCGGCCGGCGCTTGCGACTACCACGGCATGATACGGGATGCCCAATTCCTGCTTTTCGTAAGGTGTGATTTTGTCGCGCTCTGGCAGGTCGCCTCGCAGCGGCACCCGCAGGCAATCGACGGGAGAGTCAATCAGGGGGTGTTTGGACCATGCTATGCCCCCGTCCAGATCCGGCGGCACAAATTGCGGCGGGGGACCCTGAACGAGAGCAATAACGAAAGGCGCCGGTCGCAACGAGGTGAGGTAATAGTGCTGAAACTGCGTGAGCGCCCCGCTCGTGACCAACAAGTCGGAGCGCATCTCGTAAATCGTCCGAGCGACTGCCCGAAGCTGCTCGTGGATAGCCCCGTTATCCGGTGCAGTTATCACTTTGTATCCCTGGCTTTCGAATAGGCGGACGTGTTCGCGACCCGCTTCGGATGCGTTGACGACACGCTCCGACTCGGGAACGAAAAACATCGGCTCGAATCGCGAACGGTCGTGATAGCGCGCGAAGAGCAGGTTAACCTTGATGAGGACCGAGCCTATCTCGGTTATGCCTTTGACGAGGTATGCCACGCGTATTTTTCCGGAGTTCAAAATATTGCGCCGCGGCTTAGGTGAGAACCTGTGGGGCCGCGCGAGGCTATTGACGCAGTCGAGGATGTCGAAATCGTACTCGAACTTGTCGAGACGCTTAAACTGCATGTAAGCGTACTGCCACAGGTCGAAATAGGTGATAGCCGCCGGCAGATCTCCGCGCTCGGCCGCTGTTATCCCTAGCCGCTTATAAGCCTCACGGATTTTGGGGAGATCGTCGAGCGCGGAATGGATTTGTGTGTAGAGAGGCAGGAGGTCTGCGCGAAAGCTGCTGAGTTGCCACGCGCGCTGCATGAACACGCGCGCTCGCTGGAGATCTTCATCGTTACCGGACTTAAAGTAAGCTTCAGCCAACCGGTAGTTTACATCCCCGCGCTCGTTGCGGTCCTCGAGGCAAATGAAGGGTAGGAGTTGTGTGGGTGGAACACTTTCTCCACTCGCAATCCGAGATAAAATTGCCTCAAGGCTCATTTCTCTTAACTAGTTTCTTCTCTGTGCAACCTCTGTGTTCTCTGTGGTTGTTTTTTCTAAGGTACAGCGAACCACAGAGACACAGAGAACACAGAGGTTGCACAGAGAAGATCTCACTTCTTCGCAGCGAACCGTTCGTTAACTTCGGATCCATTTGCAATGATGAACCTGAGGAGCTCACAGATGGCGGAAATCTGTTCAGAATCAACGGCTGTACCTGTGGGTAATGCGACCACTCGCTCCGCTACCTGCTCAGTAACCGGTAACCTCGAGCCGGCGTTGGGATCGTCAGTTCGGTAAGGCTCCATTTGATGACAACCGGGATAGAAGTACCGCCGCGCGAGAACTTTTTCCGCGTGCAGCAACTCAACTACCTGATCACGCGTGACGCGATTCTTCTCGTCATTAATTTCGATAATTACATATTGGTAGTTGCCTTTGTTTTCAGTGTCGTAGTTGATCAAACTCAGGCCGTCGACATTTGCCAGCTCCGCTGCATACTGTTGATAGTTGCGTTGATTGATATCGATGAAGTCCTGCATGCTTTCGAGATTCGTGAGACCGAACGCAGCCGAAACCTCATTTAGCTTCCCATTCGTTCCGATATAGTCTGTTTGATCGTAGTTAGAGAAACCAAAATTTTTCATCAACCGCATCTTAGCGGCGAGCTCGGAATCGTTCGTGACAACTGCGCCGCCCTCCATTGAGTTGATGAACTTCGTCGCGTGGAAACTGAATACTTCAGCATCGCCGAAGCGACCAATCATGCCGTCTCCATGAGAACAGCCAAAGGCGTGAGCGGAATCGAAAAGGAGCTTCAGACCGCGTCGCGTAGCGATCTCCTCCAGCGCTTCAACCTCACAGGCGCGACCGAAAACATGAACCGGCAGGATGCCTGTCGTTCGCGGAGTGATCAACTGTTCGACGAGCGTAGGATCGATGTTGTATGTGTTTCTATCGATGTCACAGAAGACTGGCGTAATCCCCTGCCACTTGAGCGCATGGGCAGTAGCAATGAAAGTGAACGAGGGCACGATTACTTCGCCGCTGAGATTCAATGCTCGAATCGCAATCTCGAGAGCGACTGTGGCATTGCACATCGCGACGCAGTGTTCGACGCCAACAATCTCTGCTATCCGTTTTTCGAAATCACTGACGTAACGGCCGCCATTCGTAAGCCAATGTCGATCGAGGATATCCCCAAGCCGTTTCTCAAACTCCTGTCGATTGCCGATATTGGGCCGGCCTACGTGTAACGGTTCAGCGAACGCAGCGTCGCCGCCGAAATATGCCAGATCGGAAACGGTAGACTTAAGCTGGTCCTGTTTTACAGCGGACATGTCAGGTACGTTTCTCCTGCGTGTTGTCGTTCATGGATGGGAGGACCGGAAGGATCCTAAACAAGTGCGGCAAACTCAACTTTCAGGAGTTCGTAAAGCTTGTGGTCGTACCAGACTCCAGCCTTCTGAAACTCTTCACGTTGCTCGCCAATGTATCTGAAGCCGAGCCGTTTGATCAGATTCTCAGAAGCTTTATTTACAGAAAAATGACTGACAAAAACCTTGTGAAGTCCGAGCTCTTGAAACGCAAACTCGAGCACGCGCTTGCCGGCCTCGGTCATAATACCCTGGCCCTGGTAACGACGGCCCAACCAGTAAGCCAGCTCAGCTTTGTTGTAAGTCAGAGCTCGATGACTACGCACAACACCAATGATACTGAATATACCGCAGAATGAATCATCCTTGAATATCGCCCACGTGATTCCTTTACCCGTCTCAATTCTGGCCTGTTCATTCTTCAAGAACTCCACGGTTTGAGCGCGATCGGTGTGCGCCTCCCAGGCCATGTATTTGGAAATCTCGGGATCGGAAATATCCGGCCAGATCAGATCGAGATCGGCAGGCTCCAACGGCCGCAGCAGAAGGTGCTCAGTCTCGAGTACGAGATTCAATTTCTTTCGTCGACTCCTTTTAGCTTCATGCTCTTCTCTGTGTAACCTCTGTGTTCTCTGTGGTTGTATCATTCGTTAACCACAGAGACACAGAGGACACTGAGGTTGCACAGAGAAGACAGAAGTCCTAGCTCTCTAACAGCGTGGCGTATCCAAACCCCTCTACTCCAAACCCATTCCCGTTATAAAACATCAGCGTGCGGCCATTCGCGACCGCCACCGCGGGGTAAGCAATCATTTTTGAATCCCAACCGTCTTCAGAAGGATCGATTCCAGCCTGACTATCATCTCTGGACCATCGCTTCATATCGTCGGAAGAGGCATACCCGATTCGATAAGCAGTTTCACCATCGCGAAAGTTACGACTGCCGCGGTAGCAGAACCACATGTGATATCGCTCCGCGATCTTTAACACAGTCGGTCTGGTTATAGCCTCATAATCCGTCCGCTGACAAATTGCCGGCTCCTGAGTTGGAGTCCAATTGATGCCGTCGTTCGAGTGAGCATATCTGATGTCATAAACATGCTCATGCTTTCCGTCGACGTCGAGCCAGCCGGTTCCCGAGCCGTACCACATGTGCCAATCATTACCCTCGCGCAACACTGTGGGCGAAGTAGCCGAATAAGGATCGTGCAAACTTCTCGACAGAATCGGCCCCTCGCTGATCTTAGTGAACGTCTCTCCACCATCATCGCTAATCGCGAGGCCGGTGGAATTGATGTAGGGAACTGACGCCGATCGCGACCAGCCGCTGTAGTAAAGGAAGACCTTGTTTCCGTCCCTGATTGCGGCGCTGGGCATGATACCGTGCTCATCAAACGTGCCTGGTTTTCCTGGTTCGAGTAAGGGATCGGAATGCAAACGAACGACTCTGCTCGGGTCGTCGATGTCGAGATCAATGAAGCTGGTCAAGCTTAGATTCGGTTGCGGGCGCGACGAGAAATAGACTCGAATAACATCGTCACACACTAAAGGAGTCGGTACCTGCGCATGAGTCTTCATCCAACCGCCAGCGCCGTTGGGTGAAAAAACCAATCCCTTCTTTTGCCATTTCATGAGAATCAGGTGGAGGACTATTCCTTGAGATCCCTTAAAGCTGCCTCGCGGACCACCTGGTCCAACCATGTATGCATGCTTAGACCTGTCTTTTCTCGCGCTTGCTCAGCGAGCGATTTTGTTTCGGGTGTCACACCTTCCATCTGTCCGAGATACCTGGTTCTGTACGTGCCTCCTCTTGGACCAGGGATCTCGAAATCGAAATCCGCGGTTGGTTCACCGTCACCAACAGTAAACGTAATCAAATAAAAGACACCGCCGATTACCCATCGCAAAGAAACGTGGCGAGCTTCAACCGGCATTTGGTCCAGTGGCACTGGAGCGAGAAACTGCTTGTTTGTCGTAACTAGGATTTTGGCAAACTGCGTCTCACGCAGCCACGGCGGCATGCTTTCGTCACCGACGACGATCTTTGCGCCGATCTTGCTGACGCGAACCATTTCTGCGAGCGCACGCTTGATGTCGGAAAACTCACCCAATCCGCCGAAGCTGTAGACAGCGTCGAAATATTTATCCGGGTACGGAAGATAAGAAGCATTCGACACGCAATGTGACGCGGGCACATCAGTTCCGGATAATCGCTGACGATTTCTGTCTAACATTTGCACCGCGATGTCCTGGAGACAAAGCTGTCCTTGTGTTCCGAGTCGCCGGGCGATGATTTCCGAATCGCGGCCGGTTCCGGCTGCTACTTCGAGCACGCGAGATGAAGGCTGTAACGCGAGCGAGTCGATGAACTCGTTGCGTAGTTTTTGCTCGTCTTCGTAGTGAGTCTTGAAAGTGAGATGGAGATTGTTGTCGTAAGCCTCAGCTCGTCCGTCGTAGAAGGCACGCGCATCCTGATCCTGCTTCGGCAATTCACGCGGGAAGGTGAGATCAGGCACTCCGTGCGTTATCGGATACTCGGCCCCATCCGGCGAAACCAGAACTCCGGAAACGATCTCGTCGTCCATTTCTTCCGCGATCGATTTAATGCTCAAAGGCTGCCGCGTCTCAGGGCACACATATAGATTGGCGTGTTCACGCTTCATTTACGAATCAACTCTCCGATGGAATTTGTCCTACCGATTTTTACACTCATGTTTAGCTTTTTGAAACGCCGAAGGCGTTCGCTAATTTCAGCCCAGGGCTGGAGCGTAGCGACAACCCTGGGATCGAAACACAAAACAATATTGAACCCTGAAAGGGTTCGCCACCCGCCTAACCCTTTCAGGGTTTGGCCGAAATTTTTGAATAGGTCCCAGGGTTCTCGCGATGCTCGAACCCTGGGCTGAAATTAGCGAACGCCTTCGGCGTAGTCATAAATATTACCGCGCCACTTCAAACCACTACTGCATCTTTGTCAGACGCAAAAACGCGGAGGAGTCGAGCCGGAATTTCGGTGTATCCGGGGAGATATAGACGCTCTTCGGTTCTGCGTTTTTGGTAATTAGACAGCTAGCCCCCACAAAGCTTTCAGCGCCAATCGTGACTTCGTGACCAATCGTCGCGCTTACGCCAATGAAGCAGTGACTTCCGACAACAGTATTGCCGGAAATCACAGCGTGCCCTGCGATATAGCAGTGATCACCGATCGTGGCGTGATGGCCGATGTGGTTACCACTCCAGATAAACACATCGTTCCCAACCCTCGCACACGGTTGAATCGTCGCAAACTCCAGCACAAAACAATTATCCCCTACCTCGACATTCCCGACGTTTGCGGCACGTGAGCTGATATAGCTTACAAGCTCGTAATTCTTAGCTTTGGCTTCCGCGTACTTCTGTGCTCTAAACCGGTTTAGATCCTGGTACCCAACCGCGACAAACATCTTATGATCGCCCGGAGGATACTTCTCTTCAATCTTTTCGAAAGGAATAACCGGCAACCCCTGCTTTTCCGGCGCCGTCACGTATGCATTATCGACTGTAAAAGCAACGATCTCGTGCGGGCTATCATTGGTAAAGTAAAAGAACGCCTCGTCAGCAATTTTGCCGGCACCAAAAATAATTACCTTGCTCATTAATTAACACCTTCGGATTGAAGATACTTTTGCGTGAGATGCCGGCGATCGACCTTCCCGTTAGGATTCTTCGGCAATACGTCTTCTCGATGATAAACGGCCGGGATCATGTAGTCGGGAATGATCGAACGAAGATCCTGTTTGATTTGCACATCGTCACGATCGGCTTTGGTTGAAACAACAGCGACGATCCGGCTCAACTGACCGTTTCGGCTGTGCAGGACCGCCGCTTCCGAGACGTAATCAAGACAATTGAGCGCGGCCTCAATCTCTTCCAACTCGATGCGGTATCCCATGTGTTTGATCTGATTATCTCTGCGCCCGCGTATGTAAAGCTTGCCGTCAGCCGGATCGACACTCGCCAGATCGCCCGTCTTATACATCAACTCAGGATAAGCTGAGTGAAGCGGGTTCTGTACAAAGCTCAAGTTCGTTCGTTCCGAATCGTTGTAATAACCTTTTCCCACGTTTGGACCAAGCAAACACAGCTCGCCGGTTTCTCCTTCAGGCAGTACCGCGCCGCTTTCGTCCACGATCAGAAAAGAAAAATTCTCAGCGATATGGCCCAATGGCGGTAATCCCTGCAAGTTGTCGAAATCGCTGTCCGATAGCTTGTAGCTGGAGCAGATGCACGTGCATTCGGTTGGTCCGTACACGTTGAACAGCTCACTCCCTCGTGAATAGGCATCATAAAGCGCCTTGAGCTTGGCTTTCGGATAACCCTCGCCGCCGAACACGAAGCGCTTGATCGATTTCATCCGTTTGCCATCCGCCGCCTTCATGATTTGCAGAAAGATCAGCAGCGAAGGCACTGAGAACCACAACGTACATTTAGCTGCGTCGATCTTATCGACCAACAACTTCGGATCCTTCGCCTCGTCTTTCGTGAAGGGTACCAGCTTCGCGCCGTTGAAGAGTGAGGAATAGAGATCGAAGACAGAATTGTCGAAGTAGAGAGGATTGACGTTCGTCAGCGTGTCGCTGAATTCAATATTGAAGGTGTGACGACCCCACTCAATAAGGTTCAGGACGTTCGCGTGTGTCATCAAGGCGCCTTTGGGAATGCCGGTGGAGCCTGATGTAAACATGATGTAGGCGCCGTTTGATCCCGTGACACTGCTCGTCACTTGCAAATTAGAATCGTCGAACTCGTTGATCGAATCGGAGAGCAGTGTTTCTATGCCGAGTGCCGAGATTACGTCAATAAACCTGTCAATGAACTCTCCGTCGGCGAATACTAACCGCGGTTTACACGTCGAAAGAATTTTACGGAGTCGCTCGATCGGCGTGGCCGGATCGATCATGCAATAAATCGCTCCGATTTTCAGGCACGCAATGATACAGGCGAACGTATCAATCGACTTCTCACCTGAAACACAGACTACATCACCGTTCGTAACGTTCTCTTGTTGCAACAAGCGCGCGACGCGATTTGCTCGCTCATTGAGATCTCCGAACGTGACGGACTCGCTTTCGCTAAACCAAAGCGCAGTATGCTGCGATCGCTCTTCGACTATCTTTTGGAATCTGATACCGAGATTGTATTCGTACATTCGCCTTTTATGCGTGGCCTTTTCTGTGCAACCTCTGAGTTCTCTGTGTCTCTGTGGTGAGTTTTGCTTCTGAATTAGTTAACCACAGAGACACAGAGAACTCAGAAGGTTGCACAGAGAAGAGGATGCTAGTTCAAACAATCAACCCGCCGTCCAGCTCAAAAACCTTGCCGTTGAAAAAATCATTTTGAATCACGCTGACGACGCCTTCTGCGATCTCGGCGGGTTTGCCTAATCGTCTGAGCGGAACCTTTTTCACTGTTTCGCGTAACGCCGCCTCGTTGACGGCGTTCTTTGTCGAGTCGGTATCGGTGAAACCGGGCGCGACAGCAATAACGCGAATACCCATTGGCCCAAGCTCTTTGGCCCATACGGCTGTCAACGCGTTCACTCCGGCTTTTGCGGCTGAATACGCCGACTGTCCCGCATTGCCACTGGATGAAACGGAGCTTATGTTTACAATCACGCCGCGCGTGCGCGTTGTGATCATCTTTTCAACCACACAAACGGTCATGTAGAAGACGGAGTTTAGATCCGCGGCCATGACCTTGTTCCACATTCCGGCGTCGTGTCTTGCAACTCCCTCGGACGTGAGCTTGATGAGCGGTTCGCTGTAGAGAATGCCGGCATTGTTGATCAGGATATCTGCGGCTCCGAACTGCTCGTGATACTTGCCCGTTGCTTTGAGCACGTGGTCATAGTCAGACACGTCGCACTCGATACAGTTCACGTTTTCTTTTTTTAGTTCATCAAAGCCGGCCGCATTGAGATCAAACACGGTTACGTTCGTGCCGTTCTCGATCAGCTTTTCGACGGTGGCTCGCCCGAGTCCGCGCACGCCGCCGGTGATAATGGCCTTCTTACCGCGAAGCTCCATGCTAGCTCGTCACGCCCCTCTCTCTCAACACACGTTTGATCGCGCTCACGCTTTGCATGGCCACGATCTCGTCAAAACTCAATTGAACTTCGAAACCCTGTTCAAGAGCGACAATGAGTTCCATGTGCTTCAATGAATCCCAGGCGTCAACGTCCTTCATCGTCAGGTCATCTTTGATGTCCGACGCGGGCATCTGAAGGACCTCGGAGAGTAGATTCTCCACCTTTGCATCCACTTGCTGTGTTCATCCTCCTGCCTTCTCAGAGATCGCTGAGAAGCATTTGCATTCATCCAAACTCCCCGGCGCGGTAAGCGGGGAAGTAGCTGGTTGGTGGCAGGCGTCGTGCTTCTAATATTTCCTGGTACCGCTGCCTGTTCAAAATTCGACCGCAAAAGTAAACGGACCGAACTCCTGTTGACCAACCCTGCTTGAACCGGCTCAAACCTTGTTCTGCTGCACTAACGCCTGAGCCACTCCCCAAGTTGAGCCATGCGAATCCATGCTCGGCAAAATATCTAATGGAATGGTCAAACAACGCAAACGACGCTCGCAACTCGTATCCAATCGAGTTATACGCACCAAGATGATAATAGGCGCGATTGCATTGGCCGTACCACAGTAGCATTCCAACTGTGTCGTCTTGATGTACAGCGCGAAATACTACGATTCCCGGCACGCGCAACTGAGCTTCGAAAGACTCCCGCGAAAACGCCGTCATTCCCGTCAGGTTATGTCTCTCGATCAGTGTTGCGTAAAGCCTGGTCCAATCATCCAAAAAGTCGATCGGAGATTCGCATTCCTCGATGCGTAGTTCTCGCAGCGCCTTTCGCGCGTTGCGCCGGTGATGAGAATTAACAAACGTATCCGGCGAACGGCTTAAATCAATCACATAGTGTTCCTTAAAAGGAAACGCGACATCGGGAAAGCAGTCTTTCAGATCGGTTGGAGCGTACTCTCCAAAAGGATCCGTCACCAGGAATACGCAAATCAGCTCGTCGCCGATGTTCTCCAGGTCAACATTGAGTCGCGACCAGTTTCGACAGGCAAACAAAGGATAGCAACCCATCGCATCACGCTCTCCCGTGTCTGGTATGGAACGCTCGAGAACCCAGCCGCCACTCTCAGGCAGATAACGCGGGCTGCCAAATTCACTCAGTGACTGGCAATACAGACCATGCAAGTATCCGGTCACTTCTTCCTGAGGAACTGGCATAAGATCGCTTTGCGTAAAAGTCAGCGCTCGCACTTGGATCGGGTACTGACCCGGCCCAAGCTACAACGCTCCGACTTGCTCCGTTTTCCACTTCAGATTGGGTTTGACGACTCCCGGCTCTCGCGCGTACTGGCTGACGACCCTTTCGTCCAAATCAAATATCTCGAATGTGACGGCACTCTCGTATTGATAAAGCACGGAGCTGAGATCTTTGATAACGAACACATTGAAGCGATGACGACCGACGTTCAACAAGTCGCCCGGCACATAACAGGTCGAGCGAAACAAACCCGCAGGCGAAGACCGCATGGACCATTCCGGATCGCCGCTGCCACTGCCTGTCGTAAAAGCCATAGCTTGCTGTTCGGTATACAGATGTAAAGTGATGTTTATGTTTGCACCTGGTTGCAGGTTCCAGTATTCAACATCGATACAAAACGGAGTCCTCGTCGTCAGGTGCTGACCTGAATCTTCATCTAGTGACCTTACCTGTACTCGATGCAATCGAACGGAATGATTGCCGGGCGCCGTCTCAATGTCAGGCCAAATCTCTTCGTCCGAGCTCTGGTTGCCAAACGAGTGGCTCAAATAATTTCTGACAACCGTTCCAGCGCTGCCATCGTCAGCAATCGATCCGCCGTCGAGCCATAACGCTCGCTTGCACAAACTCTGGATCGCAATCATGTTGTGACTGACAAACAACACCGTGCGACCTTCACTCGCCACGTCGCTCATCTTTCCCAAACACTTCTTTTGAAACTGTGCATCACCGACAGCCAGAACCTCATCGACGATCAAAATCTCAGGCTCAAGATGCGAAGCAACAGCGAAAGCGAGCCGCATATACATTCCACTCGAGTAGCGCTTAACAGGCGTGTCAAGAAACCGCTCCAGTTCAGAAAAATCAACGATGCGATCGAATTTGGAATCGATCTCGGTTTTCTTCATTCCGAGGATCGCGCCGTTCAAGTAGATGTTCTCTCTGCCGGTCAATTCGGGATGGAAGCCAGTGCCAACTTCGAGCAGACTCGCGACGCGGCCATAAAGCTCAACACGACCGGTGGTCGGCTCAGTTATCCGCGACAACACTTTCAGGAGGGTTGATTTGCCGGCGCCGTTACTGCCGATGATGCCGACTACTTCGCCTGGCTGCACGTCGAAGTTCGCGTCCTTGAGTGCCCAGATAGTGTCGGTATTTCGCCTGCCGTTGCCACTCCTGAGCCGCCGTATCGGAGCGCGGACGGCTTGAGTAATCGACTCTCGCAGCGTGTCATAAGCAGCTTCACGAGTGCCGATGGTGTATTGCTTTCCGAGGGTTGTGGCGCGAACGATCGGTTTCATTGAGCTTAGACGATATCAGCGAAACTCTTCTCCATGCGGCGAAACGAGTAAGAGGCGTAGATTAGTAGAACCAATGTAATTACCGTCGAAAAGGCCAAAGCGATCCAGTTGAACGGGCGCCCCAACAAGGCAGAGCGAAAACCTTCGATTATTCCCGTCATCGGATTCAATAAAAGCAGTGAACGTAACTTCACCGGCAGGAAACTGGCCGGGTAGATCACGGGTGAGAGATACATCCACAACTGGACCATGAAGGGCAGTGCGAAGCGAACGTCACGATATTTTACATTCAGCGCCGACAGCCACATTCCCGTTCCAAGTGCGAGTAGCGTCGTTAACAGCACCATCACGGGAAACATCAGAATGTTCAACGTGATTCCGACGCCGTAATAAATCATCAGCAGCACGAGGATGACGAACGCGATTGCAAAATCGACCAACCCGGCAGCCACGGCAGCGCCGGGAATAATCATTCTCGGAAAATAGACTTTGGTGATCAGGTGGGCGCTGCCCACGAGGCTGTTACCACTGTTGGTTATGGCGTTTGAAAAAAAGGTCCACGCCAGAAGACCCGTGAAGGCAAAAATCGGATACGGGACATTGTCTGAGGGAACGCCGGCCAGCCGCCCGAAGAACAAGGTGAAGATCAGCATTGTAAAGAGCGGTTGAATGATGGCCCATGCGACACCGAGCTCGGTCTGTTTGTACCGGACTTTAACGTCACGCCAGGTTAAGAAATAAAGTAATTCGCGAAAGGCCCACAGGTCGCGTAGATCGAGAGCGCTCCACCCTTTATTTGGTTCGATGACGACTAATGGCTCGTCAGGTAAACCTGCAACTGTATCGAGCGGATTTTCTAGCTTTCTGTTTTGGGTGGGGTTAGCTGTGGATATCGGCGCGGTCTCGTTATTGGTGCTGGAAATACCCATCAGAGTCTTTAGAATTCGGTCGTCGAAGGTCGATCAGTCTATCCACTGCCCTCACCGAGCGTCAAGCAACTAACTCTGCGTTATCTCTGCGTCCTCTGCGCCTCTGCGGTAAGACAAAACGAAAGCGCATATAAACCGCAGAGGCGCCGAAGACGCAGAGACAACGCAGAGAACGCGCCTCAAGGAACTCGGGTGGCGTTGAAGGTCCCAACCTCCGACCGAAACTTATACGGGCTTTCCTCTTCGTCGACACTCGTGACAAAGATCAGTTTACCCGTCATCGCGTTCTTCGAAGTAAATTTACCTTTGAAGATGACCGTTCCCAACTCTCGACAGCAAGTGCCGATCGGCAACTCCACTTCACCGGAAAAGCTGATACGGTCATTGGTTAACTGTGACCAGGCTGCCGGCTGTGGATCTGCGACCGGCTTGTTATCCGGCGCAGTGTCCTGAAGCAGAAACGAAGCGACGCCTTTGGGTTGAGCCACCAATATTAAGTTCTTTTCCACGCCCGCCATAACAAACTTTACTTGCCAGCGACCGACGGGATCAGCAGCCGGTTGCTGACCGGCAAGCAACGAGATGAGCAGTAAGCAAAGGAGACCGAGTTTCATTTTTTATGGCTTAACTACGTACATCGTGGGCATCCAGCCAAACGGGAAAGTTCTCAGTTTCGCATCCGGCATGAACTCTTTGATAGCACGAGTTTCACCGGGCGCAACCTCGTGATTGAACTGATCAAAAATAAATACTCCGCCACTTGTCAAACGCGGCCAGAAATGTTCGAGCGTCGAACGAACAACTTCATAGATGCCGCAATCGGCAAAGATTAGTTTGAATTGGAGGTGCGAGTTTTCAGTGAAGAAATCCCCGAGTTGTTTCGTGACATCGAGATTGTGAATATGAACGATGTTGTCGAGTTGCTGCGCCTTGATCAGGTTTAGCACTCGATCGTAATCCTCGTAGCATTCGCCTTGCGCCACATACTTTTCTTCTTCAGTGATCTTCGCTCCCTGGAACCAATCAAAGCCATGCACGAGCGTCAACGACTCAGGCTCGAAAAGCTTCATTAGTTTGGCGAAAAACAAGCTGCCCGCGCCTTTATAAACTCCGATCTCGGCGACGTGGCCCGCCACACCAAGGGTCATCTTGTACGCTTCATACAGCGAAATGAAACGCGCAATCGTCAGATGACCGGCGAATGCCGGAAAGTAGTGAATGTAATCGCTGACGTCGAATCCCAGCGACATGATCTGCTGCAAGCCTTCATAATATTCCGGCTTCCGCGAAGCAAATTTCCTCAGCTCGTATTTTCCTGTGGCCTCTGTCATACGTGTTCAGATACCACAGATTACACGGATTTTACAAAAAACATCCCGTCCGCCTGGAAGACGAACGGGATGTGTTATGCGTGGACAGTTAAGTTCGGGGGGTTCGGAACTTAGCTGACTCCCTTGGCACTGCAGCCCGGGCAGTTGTCAACACCGTTGGAGAAGATCCTGTTGTTACCCCAGGTATCGATTACCCCTCCGGCTCCGACTAATGCTCCGGTACCCGAATTCGTGAAGATGTCGTTACCGTTTAGGCGGACGACTGAACCACCAGTAAGCGCCTGCACACCATTGGTGTTGTTGTGAATCTGAGAATTGGTGATATTAACCACAGCCACGCCGCCAATTCCTTCAGCGAGCACACCGTTGTTGGTATTGCCCGAGAACACACAATGATCGGCGGTAAGACGTGAGTTGCCCTTCGCGTGTATGCCCTGGGCGTTACCGTTGAATGACGAGTTCTCGAACGTTCCCTTGATCTGTCCACTCGATGTTGTGGAATCGACCCCGGCGCCGGTATTGTCCCTGATTACCGTATTTCTGATAGTTATCTGTAGATCGTTAGTCTCAGCAATACGGATACCCGGTCCCGCGAATCTGAACATTACACAGTCTTCAATGTTGACGGTCTTGGCCTGAAGAATATTCATCGCTCGAAGCCCGTTACAGAAGCCGTTAATGGAAATACCACGGATCGTGATCACGTCAGTTGATGCTGCGTTGATGGTAATCCCGGTAGTTAGAGAAGCCAGAATGGAAGCAAACGTTCCAGTGCCATCGAGGGTGATCGACTTGGTGATCGTAACGGCGCCAAAACCACCTGGATCCAGCGCATCAATCTCACCGCAAGCGGCAGTTTTCGAAATCGCGCCGGCCCATGTTTTACAGGGGGCCGTGCGGCTACACGGGTTAGCGTCGTCACCCACACCTGATACCCAGGTGCGCGACGCCTGCGCGTTCGCAATTGAGGCAAAAGCGAAAGTGAAGATCGCAATTGCGACAAACTTGAGCGTGAACCGAAACTTGTTCATTTTGAATCTCCTTTTAGTTTGAAGCTGTAGGGTCGCTATCAATGGGGTACGGACAGTTCCGGCCACTGTTGCTATCCCTCTCATTAAAAAAAGTAGCTGCTAACAAGTAGTAACCCTTGGATTTGCGAGTATTGCCAGCACCGTGCTCAATAGGATCGACGGGTCATTGATAAGCGCGCTCCGAGGATGGCGCTATTACTAACGCGTCAAGTGCATGGCAAATTGGTACACCGTAAGTTCAAAATAATTAAACCTCGATTCAAGCGAGGAATGCTCAGTTGAGCATTCCTCACTTGTTGCTGCGCTTTACTTGAACTTAAAGTTCGCTCGATGTTCAGTGCCGTCGTTGAGCGTTACGATCAACTGGCGACACGTATTCTTCCACGAGTTCTGCGTCTTCCAGACGTAGATATACTGGTCGGTCGACGCGTCGTAACTGAGGCTGCTGCCACCGGCATTAAGTGTTTCTTCAATGTCGGCTTGAGGCGCGCTGCCGTCGCAACTAATCGAAACCGTGGTCGGCGAGTTGGCAGCAAAGATGTTGAGGCCCTTGTTTCCACTAAGGCTGAACTTCACCGGAACTGCCTTGCCTGCATTCACCACGTTAAAGACAGGCAGGTTATCAACCGGCTGGAAGAAACCTGTGAAGTCGTAAAGCACCGTCACCGTGAAGCTGCACTCAACGGAATTACCGCTGGCATCCGTCACCCTGTACGTGTTGGTAGTGGTTCCAACCGGGAATGCTGCTCCGCTTGGTAACCCTGCCGTTTGCGTAGTTGTGGCTCCGCCGCAATTGTCCGTACCGACGGGTGCTGTGTAGTTCACAACCACCGACGTGGCGGTCGAGTTCAGCGGTAAGGACACGGTGATGTTGGACGGACAAGTGATTGCCGGTGGAATGGCGGGACTTTCCGTCACGGTAACAAGCTGTGTTCCGGTCGAGGTATTACCTGCCGCATCTTGCGCGGTGTAGGTGATCGTGGTGGTTCCGGTTGGGAATATATTTCCTGCTGGTACACCACTGCGAACGACAGTCACCGTGCTGTTGCACGCTCCTTCGTCAGTTGCCTCCGCGGTTCCCAACTCATCGTCAAGTAATGCTGTACACGATGCGGTGGTTACGCTCACGTTTGCAGGGATCACAAGAACTGGCGGCGTGTTATCAGCGCCACCGCCTGCTAACACCGTGACGCTTTGCACGCACGATGCAACGTTGCCGTTGAGATCATCGGTCGCGGTCCACGTAATCGTTGTCAGACCAGCCGGGAATGGATCGGACAGTGGCCGATCGTCACTTCGGCGTGGAGTTAGAGTTACATTGTCGGGCAGGTTAACTGTCGGAGTACCGATAGTTGCTGCCGAAATCGTAGCCTCACACGATCCACTTGGAGCGGTGACACTGACGTTTGCCGGGCACGTAATCGTCACCGGATCTCTATCGCCCGCCGACAGTACCGTAACGGTTTGCGTGCAGCTTGCCGTGCGACCACCCGCATCGGTAACGGTCCAGGTGATTCCCGTACTTCCGATTGGGTATGGATCAGTCACCGCGTGAACTACCGCCGGAGTGACAATATTTCCATCATCGTCAAAGGTCGCAGGCACATCGTCACTGCGGACGGCCGTTACTGTTCCACCGCCGGATGCGTCAATCATCGGAGTACCCGGACCCATCGGCAATGTAAACTCAGTATCGCCTACCGGAGCCGTCACCGTGATGTTTGCCGGGCACGAGATTGTCGGCGGATTAGAATCCAGAACGGTAACAGTGAAGAAGCAACTTACTGCTCCTACTTCCGAAGAGGACGTAACCGTATGCGTGCCGACCGTAAAGAATGAGCCCGATGCCGGACTGTTCGTTACGGCTCCGCAACTGCCATCAACCGAAGCTGCTGCAAAGGTAACAAAAGCTCCAGGGTTACCTTCGGAAGTGGTATCAGCGGTTACGACCACGTTAGCCGGACAAGTCAGCGCGCAGGTTCCACCTACACCGGACACAACCACCGCGCTTGACTCGACGAAGTTGTTTAGTGCGTTAAGGTCATTTGTGCCCGTTGGGTTGGTCGCACTTAAGCCGCCAATATCCGCCCGGTTGAGAATAGTGGTGTCAGCCAGTGTTCCGGAGTTGATTTCGTAAACTCCTACGAATGTGGCTACCGCATTGGAAGACAAACCAGTGATTGTGCAGGTCGTCGTTCCCGTACCACCAGCCGTCGGAGTAGTACACGTAAATGTCGGCCCGGTGAGCTGTTGAAACGATACGAAAGTCGTGTTGGCCGGGACGGCGTTCGTCAGCTCGATATTTGCGGAGCTGTCAGGTCCGTAGTTGGTTACTTGCAATCCGAATGTAGCTTGTCCGCCCGCTTGCACGGAGTCAGATACGACAGTCGAAGTCACTGAAAGATCCGCGGTAGCGTTAGCCGGATCGATGACGGTAAATTCAGCGGTCGCCTCGCGAAAGTAGAAGAAAGGATTTCTAACGGCTACGGTCCATAATCCCCGGCTATCAACTGTGCCCGCCTCGAAAGTGGCTGTTATCGGCAGGGAATCGGTCTGAGGATCTGTCGTGATGTCAGTTGCCTGAACGACTGTTGCGTTAGGGCTTACCCAATTAATGCGTCTGGGAAAGAACGAATCAATAGAGAATCCACTAACTGATATGCAAACAGTTTCTCCTACTTCGAAAACTGTCTTTGGCGTTGTGCAGTCGTCTGCATAAGTTGTGATACTGGGTAGCGCTGCCAGAGGGGTGAATATCGGTTCGACTTTTGTCAGCATGGCGCCGGCGTGATTGAGCTCGACGGCGCTGACCGGCGCAGTGATCTCTTTGCCGGATGCGGCCCCATTTCGTTGTTCACGTTCAGTTCGGTTTGCGGATACGGAAGTACTCACGTAAAGACTACCCGCGAGGAAGCCCATGAGAACTAAAATTGCCGTGAGACGAAGGAGTAGCCGGGTGCGGTAAGTCTTTTGCGTTGCACTAGCGACGGGGAGGCCATCGCCTTTGAAGGATAGACTTAATGCTTTCATTATGATCTCCTCTTATGATCAAGCGGGCCGTTCAAATGCCTGGGTCCGACGATGGGAATACTTCGGAAATTAAACCTTATGGCGGTCCAATTGCGCGCGCCTATAACTACGGAAGAGAAATGGACAACGAAGTCGGACAGAATGCGTTCATCGGGTGTCGGGGGATTTTCGTCGGACTTTTTTTACCTGGAGTGAAACTCGACTAGTTTTTCATTTGGATTCTAACCCGCTGGCCTATTCGATTTTTAAGCGTCATGCATTTCTGAAGTTTAGTTTGGCCGTCATGGCGCGAAGCTGGACGCGCGGTTGGATGCTTCGGTAGCTTCAGTTAGAGGAACACGCGACGACTCGAAAATTCAGTGAATCGTCACAGGACCATCAGAAACGACGGGGGTGTATAAAACATTTCCTTTTCCAAGTCAATAAGAAAATATTAAAAATCAGACATTGCGACTGGACCATGTGAATACATACGGATTGCGGCACGCCCGCAATTTGCCACCGGAGCAATAGTTTGATAACAGATTGCGTTTTGATTTTCGTTCGTGAGGTTAATGTAAAAAAAGATGCGTAGATTCCTCGTAACGGGTGGCGCTGGATTTATCGGTTCAGCCTTCGTCCGCCTGCTGCTCGACGTCGTTCCTGAAAGCGAAATTATCAATCTCGATTTATTAACGTACGCGGGAAATCTCGATAACCTGGAGGGATTGGATCCGGCGCGACACCAGTTCATTCATGGCGATATTGCGGCCGCTGAAACGGTTCACGAAGCGTTACCGGCTGGCTGCGAGGCGATCATAAATTTCGCCGCGGAGTCACACGTAGATCGAAGTATTGCTGACAGTGCTGAATTCCTTCGTACGAACATCATCGGCACACAGGTGTTGTTGGATGCCGCCCGTGCGAAAGGTGTGAAACGTTTCGTCCAGGTGTCGACCGATGAAGTAATGGGCAGCTTGTCTCTGGAAGATTCAGGCTATTTCACTGAGGAATCGCCATTCGCGCCGAATAGTCCTTACGCGGCTTCGAAGGCAGCGGCTGAGCATTTGGTCCGTGCGGCCCATCACACGTTTGGTTTGGATGCGGTCGTGACCCGGTGTGGAAATAATTACGGACCACGACAGTTTCCTGAAAAATTTTTGCCGCTGATGATTTGCAACGCCCTCAACGATCAGGCGATACCGATCTACGGCGATGGACTCTACGTGCGCGATTGGATCTTTGTGGACGATCATTGCCGCGCTATCCTGGCGGCGCTCGAAAAAGGCCGGCCGGGCGCGGTCTATAATATTGGGGCGCGCAATCAACGACAAAATATCGAAGTTGCCGAATCAGTACTCGCCGCGTTGGGAAAACCGAAGTCTTTGGTCCGTTTTGTTACTGATCGGCTCGGTCACGATCGTCGTTATGCAATAGACCCATCGCTGGTCGAATCTGAGCTGGGTTGGCGGCCACAGGAGACGTGGGAAAGCGGCATTCAAAAGACGATTCAGTGGTACCAGGAAAACAGCCGTTGGATCGAGCGGACGCGAAATAATGAGTACCGCGAATACTATCAAAAACAGTATGGCGATAAGGGGGCGGCAAGTTGAGAGTCGTCGTTACTGGCGCTCGTGGTCTGGTTGGCCGAGCCCTGACTGAGCATTGTGCTGCTGTTGGCGATGAAGTTCTTTCTTACGGGCACAAGGATTTGGATATCACTGACCGCGACGCTGTTCGGCAAGTGATCCATGGCAATCGGCCTGACGTGGTCATTAATTGTGCCGCATGGACCAACGTCGACGGATGCGAGTCCGACCAGGAGAGAGCTTTTTCAGCGAATGCCGCAGGACCGGAGAATCTTGCTGCTGCGTGTAAAGAAGCGGAGTGCATTTTTATAACGATCTCGACTGATTACGTGTTTGACGGTGAAAAATCCGGTTTCTATACCCAACTGGATGAGCCGAATCCCGAGAGTGTTTACGCGGCCAGCAAGCTGGAAGGTGAACGTCTTTCCAGGCAGGCTTATGGTCGTTCGATCGTCGTTCGCACCGGATACATCTTTGGCTCCGGCGGAACTAATTTCCTGAGCACTGTCGTGGAGCGCATTAGGAAGGGCGAGCGACTCAAGACGATCAGTGACGCTTACGGAACCCCCACTTATGCAAAAGATCTCGCGGTGCGTTTGCGGGAATTGGCAGAGAAAAATGTCTCGGGTATTTATCACGTGGTGAACAGCGGACCGGGTGTGAGTTTTGAAGAATTCACTCGTAAGGCTGTCGCCCTGATTGGGAATCGCGAAGTAGTGGTGGAAACGGTCTCAGCAGACACTCTAAATCGTCCGGCGAAGCGCCCGCGCAATTCTCGTATGCGCTGCCTGCTCACCGAAAAGATAGGTCTTCCCCCTCTCCGCGACTGGGAAAGCGCCCTTGAAGAATTCTGTAAGCCTGCGAAGCAGGCGTAAGCATAGCTCGCGAAGCGAGCGACAGCATAAAGCCTGGGGCGCAAGCCCCAGGATCGAGTTAATTAAATAGCGCCGAGCCCGTGAAACGGGCGACAGCGTTCGAACATTATGCGCTGTCGCCCGCTCTGCGGGCTCCACCAATAATGGGATTCGTGATCCGGGGGCTCGCGCCCCAGGCTTTATGCTTATGCCCGCTTCGCGGGCTAAGCCTTGCGGGATTCGAACACTCTGTTATTATTCTTACCCACTCTGTTCTGAAGTAAGGGGCTGAATCTATGGCTATTCAAGATAATCGATTGATTCCTGTTTCGGGTCTGGACCGTGCGGTGGACCGGCCGCTCACGGACCTGGCCCCCAAGCCCTACGGTGGCTACGGCGCTTCCGCCAACGACCCAAACGCCCTCAAGGATTATTTGTCGGTCATCCTCAAGCGAAAATGGTTGATTTTGAGTCTCGTACTGGTGGTCACTTCGTTGGTGGCAATACAGTCATTTAGAACACCCTCAATCTATGAGGGCGAATCGATCATTAGAATTCAACAAAAACAGCCCAACATCCTTGCAACCGACAAGATCATTATCAACGGCCAGAACGATCCCAATTTCTGGGGCACGCAGCTAAAGTTGTTGCAAAACCCGGCACTCGCTCGCCAGGTGGTTCTCACCCTCGACCTGCCGCATAACCCAGCGTTTTTCGGTGGCCAGTCACAGAAGGGCATCTTCGATGCTCTGCGCCGTTTGTTTTCGGCGCCAAAGCCAGCCGCGACGCCAGGTGCAGCGCCCGGTGGATTGTCGGTCGTAACTGAGGTTCAGCCTTCTTTAGCGAAGTTAACGCCCGAAGAGATCGAGAAGTTAGAAGCTTACGAAGACGCGATTATCGGCGGGGAAACAATCGAGCCGATTCCAAATACTAATCTCGTAAAGATTATCTACAGGCATTCCGATCCCGAATTGGCGCAGAAAATCGCCAACACCCTGGCCGAGGTCTTCAAAAACTACAATCTCGCAATAGCCACTGAAGGGTCGACGAAGGCTGAAGACCAACTGGCTAAAGAGATCGCCAGACTGCAAACGCAGAACAAGCAGGATCAGGAAATACTTTGGAATTACGCTAAGAGTCACAATCTGTCACTGGTGATTGGAAATCAACCCAATCTCGAGGTCACACGGCTCGCGACCTTGAGCGGTCAGGTATTGGAAGCTGAAAACGCGACAAAGCAACTGAAAGCGCAGCTTGACGCCGCGAAAAAGGAACCAGATCCGTTTTCGGTTCCTGCCGTTAATGCGTCTCCTCGAGTCGAGAAATTACGCGAGCGCATCTCGACCCTCAAAGAACAACGCGAAGCTCTTTTGGTCACTTACAAGCCGGAATGGCCGGCGGTGAAGAAACTCGACGCTCAAATCAAAGGACTCGAGGCGGAACTGCAAAGGGCCCCTGAAGAAATCATTACCTCGATGCAACGAAATTACGAGGCCGCGGCCCAAAAGGAAACCCAATTGCGTCGCTCCTACGAAAGCCAGAAAGCGACGACCACCCAGCAAACGCGAGATCAGATTGATTTGCTGGCCATGACGCAGAATCTCGAGACCAACAAGCAGCTTTTGGCTACTTTGCTGCAACGTCAACGTGAGTTCGATCTATCGAATGGAAACGGTTCGAATGAAGTAAGTATCGCTAACTACAGCAGGTTGCCAAAGGAGCCGGTTGGTCCACCGCGATTGCGAAACATAATCATCGGGCTGTTGCTCTCGTTGGGAGGCGGAATCGGCCTGGCTCTGCTGCTCGACTTCCTCGACGATACCGTGAAATCTGTCGAGGATGTCGATCGTTACATTCACCTGCCGGCGCTCGCTTTGATCCCGTCGGGACACGACCGTCGCTTGCCGGGTGTGCGTAGTGGAGCCCCCGCGCCGGTGTCGAACACAACTGCCCTCGCCATGATCACGGATGTTCGTTCGCCAATTACTGAGGCGTATCGACACCTGCGAACGTCGTTGCTGTTATCGTCTGCCGGAAAACCTCCCAAGAAGATCCTGATCACTTCCAGTCAGCCCGCCGAAGGCAAGACTACAACCGGGATCAATACGGCTTTTATGCTCGCGCAAACCGGAGCCCAGGTGTTAATGATCGATTGCGACCTGCGGCGGCCACGGCTGCATGCACAGTTTGACCTGCCTAACACGAAGGGACTAACAACCTGGCTTTCAGGTGAGAAGAACCTCGACGGTTTGATTCAAACATGTGAAAAGGCGCCGAATCTAAAAGTGTTGACCTGCGGCCCCGTACCTCCGAATCCGGCCGAGTTGCTGGGTTCCCAGGAGATGCGGAAGCTTTTGGATATTCTCAGCGAGCAATACGCGCACATCATCATCGATTCGCCGCCCGCTATCTCTTTCACTGATGCGTCGATCTTGTCGACGATGGTGGATGGAGTAATTCTCGTGGTCCACGGCGGACGAAGCTCGAGGGCCGTCGTGCGACGTGCAAAACAACAACTGCAAGACGTCGGGGCACACATCTTTGGTGTGGTCTTGAACAACGTCAAGGTCGAGACGCACGATGAGTATTATTATTCCCGTTACTACTCCAACTACTACCAGACAGAAGCAGACGCTGATCAAGGTGCAGGAGAGACTGCATAGCTGATTTGGCCACAAAAAGGCACAAAAGGCACAAAATAGAAGACTAAGAATCTTTGTGCTTTTTGTGCATTTTTGTGGCTTGAGACTTGAGAGAAATGAAGGTTCCGTTAATAGATTTACAGGCACAGTATGTTTCGGTACGCGATGCGATTCGCCTGGCGGTTGATCGCGTTTTCGAGACTCAACAGTTTGTGATGGGTCCGGAAGTCGCCGCGCTTGAAGCGGAAGTCGCAGCTTATTGCCAAACGAATGAGGCGATCGGATGCGCTTCCGGTTCTGACGCTTTGCTGCTGGCGCTGATGGCCCTGAACGTTGGTCCGGAAGACGAAGTCATTACGACGCCGTTTAGTTTTTTCGCTACGGCCAGCGCGATTGCACGGGTGGGCGCGCGACCTGTTTTCGTCGACATCGATCCACTTACGTACAACTTGAATGTCGATCGAATCTCGGCAGCGATCACTTCGCGCACCCGGGTGGTGATTCCAGTGCACTTGTACGGTCAATGTGCCGAGATGGACCAGATACTGGCTCTGTGTAAAGCGAAAGAGCTTGTTGTACTCGAGGATGCCGCACAGGCGATCGGCGCCGAAGATCGCGGGCGGCGTGCTGGTTCGATGGGTGTGGCCGGTTGTTTTAGCTTTTATCCCAGTAAGAATCTTGGTGCGGCAGGAGATGCGGGGATCATCACGACCAGCGATCCGGCTTTTGCAACCAGAGTGCGAAGGCTGCGTGTACACGGTGGTCTAACCGAGTATCAACACGTTGAGGTGGGAATCAACAGTCGTATTGATGCGCTTCAGGCTGTCGTGCTTCGCGCCAAGCTGCCTCACTTGGATGGCTGGTCCAACGCGCGAGCGGAGAAGGCGCAAATCTATTCGCACCTGTTGGAAGGCGCGAAGCTGAGTTTCAAGCTGGATCCGCCGTTCATTAAGCCTGACAGTCGTCACATCTTTCATCAATACGTTGTCCGAGTTCCCGATCATCGCGACGCGCTGATGGCGCACTTAAAAGCGCGCGAGATCGCGACCAAGATTTATTACCCGATTCCGCTGCATCTGCAGGAGTGCTTTGCATACCTGGGCTACAAAGAAGGCGCTTTCCCCGAGGCCGAGAAAGCCGCTCGGGAAACTTTCGCTCTTCCTCTTTACCCTGAGCTTGCGTTGGAGCAACAGGAATACGTCGTGAACGCGATTAGGGATTTCAACTCTGCGTAATCTCTGCGTTCTCTGCGCCTCTGCGGTAAAAAAGCATGTAAACCACAGAGGCGCAGAGGACGCAGAGGCTACGCAGAGAAATTCGTAGGAACGTCTGATGCCAGAACAACCAAGAGTGTTGGTGACGGGAGCCGGTGGTTTCATCGGTCACCATTTGACCAATTATCTGTTGGACCGGGGCTACTGGGTCAGAGGCGTTGATATCAAGAGACCGGAGTTTGAACCGACGCGCGCTGACGAATTTCTTCTACTTGATCTCACCAACGCTGAGAACTGTCTGCGCGCGACGCACGAGATTGATGAAGTTTACGGGCTGGCCGCAAACATGGGCGGCATCGGATTTATCGAAAATAACAAAGCAGTAATAGTTCGCGACAACACACTCATTAACTTAAACACGATCGAAGCCGCGCGTCTGAATGGTGTTAAGCGTTACCTCTACACCTCGAGCGCCTGTATTTATCCGGCTTACCTGCAGAACGAAACGAATGTCGCGCCTTTGAAAGAAAGCGACGCGTATCCAGCCGATGCCGAGGACGGTTACGGTTGGGAAAAACTCTACATGGAAAGAGTTTGTCGCCACTACACCGAAGACTTCGGACTCGAAACACGCGTCGTCAGATTTCATAACATCTTTGGTCCACTCGGCACCTACGACGGCGGCCGCGAGAAATCACCGGCAGCGATCTGCCGCAAGGTGGCGCTTGCAAATCATGGCGATGAAATTGAAGTTTGGGGAGACGGGGAACAAACGCGGTCTTACTGTTACATCGACGATTGCGTTGAAGGAATCTACCGGTTGATGCGCAGCGATCATCGCGAGCCTATCAACCTTGGCCAGGATCGAATGATCTCTGTCAATGAGCTCGTCGACATGGTTGCAGAGATTGCCGGCAAGCAGATCGGTAAACGTTACGATTTGACCAAGCCGCAGGGCGTCAGAGGTCGCAACAGCGACAACACTCGTCTGCGCGAGGTTTTGGATTGGGAACCCGCGATTTCCCTCGAGGAAGGATTAGCTCGCACCTACCACTGGATCGCCGCAGAACTCACCAGAGCAGTGCAAGCAGCACCATGAAGATGTCGCTCGACGGCCGGCGCGTTCTGTTCATCTCCTACAACGGCATGCTTGAACCGTTAGGTCAAACGCAGGTGCTTCCGTACCTGCGGAAGCTGGCCCAACGAGGTGTGAAGTTCACCCTGCTGAGCTTTGAAAAGCCTGGCGCCTTCACTGAGAAAGGCCAGCGTAGCTGTGCGGCACTGAAACAGGAGTTAATGGACCAGGGAATCGAATGGCACTGGCTGCGATATCACCAGCGACCATCACTACCCGCTACTCTTTTCGACGTGTTAGCAGGCATCCGTTTCGCCAGCCGTCTGGTCCAACGAAACAAAATCGAGTTAGTGCACGCACGCTCCTACATACCAGCCACGATCGCGCTCCGTTTGAAGCGAAAGTTTGGGATCAAAATGATCTTCGACCTCCGCGGATTGATGGCTGAAGAGTATGTCGATGCGAAGCACTGGCCTGAAGGCGGCTTGCGCTATCGCGTTACAAAATCGACGGAGCGGCGGATTCTGGCGGGCACCGATGCGGTGGTAACGCTGACTGAGCGGATCTGGCCCATCATCAAAGAATGGAAAGGGCTGAAGGGCCGGGACGTGGCGCATGCAGTGGTACCCTGTTGCGTCGATCTTTCCTTATTCACGTTCAAAGAGCAGGAGCGTGCAAGGTTACGCGCAGAGCTAGGGCTGGATGATCGGTTTACGTTTGTCTACAGTGGTTCTCTCGACGGCTGGTACCTGACCGAAGAGATGGCTGATTTTTTTGCGAGCGTGGTCCGGAAACGAAATGATGCACATCTGCTCTGGCTTACCACTGGAAGTCGCGAGCGAGTCAGACAACTGATGAGCGCGCGTGGCATTAGTGAAGATCATTTTTCCATTCGCAGCGTGGCGCCAAAGGAAATGCCTTCGTATTTGGCTGCCGGCGACGTTGGTCTCTCATTCATCAAACGTTGTTTCTCCAAGTTGGCTTCGTCGCCGACGAAGAATGGTGAATACCTTGCGTGCGGGCTGCCGATTCTCATTAACTCCGGAATCGGAGACTCGGATGGTTTGACACACGAATCCTCCGCGGCAATCCTGATTGACGACTTCACTGAGCGAGACTTTGACGGCGCATGGAATGCAGTTCAGGCATTAGCGGATGATCCAAACATCAAAGCGAAAGCCCGTGCGACCGCGGAGAAAGTCTTTGATCTTAACAGCGTTGGCGCGGAGCGATACGCGTGCCTCTACGAAACCCTGCTGACCTCATGAGAGTGTTAGGATTGGCCACATATCCAGTCGAGGCGGCGGCAACCAGGTTCCGAATGATCCAATTCGTTGAACCTTTAGCCGAGCAGGGGATTGAGCTCTCCGTTTATCCGTTTATCGATTCCAGCCTTTACCGATCGCTCTACAACCGATCGCAGTGGCCGCGGACAGCGTTGGGCTTGAGCCTTGCGGCGGTTCGGCGGGTACGCGAGCTAGTGCGTGCGCGGAAGGCGGATGTCGTGTTTGTGCAACGCGAGGCGATGATGTTTGGACCACCCCTCGTGGAATGGTTGACCGTAAACCTGCACGGGTGTCCGATGGTGCTCGATCTGGATGATGCGACGTATGTCTCGTACAAGAGTCCGACTTACGGCCGCATCGGAAGCATGCTTAAATGGTTTAGCAAGACTAATGATTTGATTCGCTGGTCGCGGCTGGTTACCTGTGGCAATCGTGAGATCGCAGCTTATGTGACGAGTAAGGGACGGGAGGCTGTCGTGATTCCCACCGTGGTTGACACGACGTGCTTTCGACCGTTAGCTGAGCGGCCGGAGAGCGATGTGCCCGTTATTGGCTGGATAGGTACGCACTCGACTTTTCCTTACGTGAAAACAATCTTTCCCGTGCTTGAGCGACTCGCGCGCGATCACCGGTTTCGCTTGCGACTGGTCGGAACCGGAGCGGATAACGTTGTAATACCCGGTGTGGAGATTGAGAACCTGGGATGGAAACTGGAGCGGGAGATTGCAGATTTTCAGTCATTCGACATCGGAATTTATCCGATCGTGGAGGATGACTGGTCGGTTGGGAAGTCGTGTTTTAAGGCGGTTCAGTATATGGCTGTCGGAGTTCCTTTTGTCGTCAGCCCGGTGGGAGCTTGTCACGATATAGCGGAGGCGAACCGGACGCATTTTGTGGCGCGCAGTCAGGAAGAATGGTACGAGCATCTTTCCCGACTCTTGAGCGACGAGGGTTTAAGGCAGCGGATGGGTGACGCTGGGCGGGGTTATGCGGTCGAGCATTACAGTATCGAAGCGAACGTTCAGAAATTGGCCGACGCATTAAGAGCCGCAACCTCTGCATAACCTTTGAATAGAACAAGTCAGGAAGAGGGGCTTGCCCCCGCTCGTCCAATCCAAGCAGCAGCGGGGGCGAAGCCCCTCTTCCTGACTTGTTCTATTCAGAGGTACGCAGAGCCACTGCAATCGTTAACAAGTTTGTGTATATTGACAGGTCGACATGTATATCGTTGGTTTAACTACACTTGGCGATTCGGCCGCTAGCCTGATAAAGGACGGCGAAATCGTTGCTGCGGCTGAGGAAGAGCGCTTCTCGCGTCGCAAACATCACAGCGGCTTTCCTTACAACGCGATGCAGTATTGTCTCGACCAGGCAGGCATCGGAATCGCCGACGTCGCGCATATTGGTCTGTACTGGAAACCCTGGGTGTTACGTCATAAGGCACTCCAGGCGTTAAAGTCCGCCGCCATCTCGCGCGACATGTTCAAGGCCCGCGTCGATCGCGGCGTCACTCAGGTTGGTGAGAGCTATCTCGGAATGTTGCGGCACCCGCGCCGAATTCGAGAACACTTCGGCAACAGCAATTTCAAGTTTCACTTTCTCGAACATCACCAGTGTCACGCTGCGAGCGCATTTTTCGTTTCCGGTTTCGAGCAATCAGCCATCATGACGTGGGACGGAACGGGTGAAGACACCACGACCCTGTTTTCACGCGGCGACGATCGAACGATTCAACCCTTGAAGAGGATCAAGCTTCCTCACTCGCTGGGCCAGTTCTATTCGGCTGTTACCAACTATCTCGGGTTTGACATGTTCGAAGGTGACGAGTGGAAGGTAATGGGACTCGCTGCTTACGGTAAGCCTGAATACTATGATTTCTTTGCGAAGAAGGTGCTTTCAGTAAACGGCGATCATGATTTTCGGGTAGACATTCGGGTGTTGGACCATCATTTGGCGAAGTACTACCAGTTCAGCGAAGCG
This sequence comes from Pyrinomonadaceae bacterium, assembly GCA_035251975.1. Taxonomy (GTDB): domain Bacteria; phylum Acidobacteriota; class Blastocatellia; order Pyrinomonadales; family Pyrinomonadaceae; genus PSRF01. The sequence continues at coordinate 43,311 of DATFDT010000053.1, forward strand.
TTGACGAAGGTGCTCGGTCCGCCGCGCGCGAAGGGCGAGGAGCTCAGCCAAAAGCATTGGGACGTCGCCGCCAGTGCACAGAAAGTTCTGGAAGATACCGCGCTTCACTTGCTCGCAGGATTGTATGAGCAGACCGGCAGTGAGAATCTCTGTATGGCTGGTGGCGTGGCGTTCAATTCTGTCATGAATGGCCGCATCATGACGGAGACGCCTTTCAAGCGCTTCTTTATTCAGCCGGCCGCTGGTGACGCGGGCTGCTCGCTCGGCGCCGCGCTACTCGTTTGGCACAGTCGATTGAAACAACCGCGCAAGTTCCGGATGGAGCATGCGTACTATGGTCCGGGGTTTAGTTCGGAAGAGTGTGCCGCAGCGTTGCGTGCTGCGGGATTAAAGTTTGAAACGCTGCCGGACGAACAAATGCTTCCGCGAATCGCGAAGATGTTGGCGGATGGTGCAATCATTGGCTGGTTTCAGGGGCGTATGGAGTTTGGCCCACGCGCGCTTGGTAATCGTAGCTTCATTGCCGATCCGCGCCGCGAAGACATGCGTGAGCTACTGAATAAAAAGGTGAAGCTGCGCGAATGGTTTAGACCGTTGGCGCCGTCTATGAAAGAAGAAGCTGCGAACGAGCTTTTTGGGCATCCTCATTACGATCCATTCATGATTACAGTGTTGAATGTGGTCGAGGACAAACGGGGCAGAATACCGTCTGTCGTTCACGTGGATGGCACTGCGCGTCCGCAAACGGTGAGCAGGCATATTAATCCACGATACTGGCAGCTAATTAACGAGTTTGAAAAGTTAACCGGGGTGCCACTTCTGCTTAACACGTCATTCAACGTGCAGGAGCCAATCGTTCTCTCTCCTGCCGACGCTATCAACACATTTAGCAAGGCGAGCTTCGATGCGTTGGTACTGGAGAATCACCTCGTCGTGCGTTAATTGCTTCTCTGTGCAACCTCGGTGTTCTCTGTGTCTCCGTGGTGAGTTGTTGCTCAGAATCAGTTAACCACAGAGACACAGAGAACACAGAGGTTGCACAGAGAAATCTGAACTGGATCACTGCTAGAAATTCCAAATGAGGGCAGTTTTATTATTTGTTTTGTTGATCGTCTGCGCCGTGATCGTGTTCGCGGTGCCTGCGATAGTTGCGCCTTTCACCGAATACTCGACCTATGACGCAGGTCAGGCGGTGTTGTTCTGTCTGACCCTGGCCATAATTGTCGGCTGCTTCGTCTATCGAAATAAAGAATACCGTTCATTCCTGCTGCAACTCTTTGGCTGGGCCCTGGTGGTGCGAATGCTCGTCGCCACCGGCATCTTCATATTCAACGTGCAGGAGTTTTTTGGCGGTGATGCTATTACGTACGACTATTTCGGTTACGCGCAGATGAAGGCGTGGCAAGGAGATTCTTACTATTTAGCTATCGCTAATCACTTCATGGAAGGACAGGCGTCTGCATGGGGCATGATCAACATGGTCGCGCTCGTGTACTCAATAATCGGACGCAACACCCTGGCGATACAGTTTGTTAATTCGATCATCGGTGCAGCAACGGCAGTTCTGGTCTTTAGTTGTGCTCAGCACGTTTACCAGAATGTTCGCGTCGCCAAAATAGCCGCCATCTACGTCGCGTTTTTCCCGTCGCTGGTGCTGTGGTCGGCTCAAGGATTGAAAGATGCTCCGATAGTCTTCTTTCTGGTCCTCGCGATTCTGGCAAGTCTCCGTTTGAGTGAAAAACTCTCGGTGAAGCATGGTGTCATACTGATCGCCGCCCTGTTTTCGATTCTCAGTTTACGGTTTTATGTTTTTTACATGATTGTGGTGGCGATTGCCGGTGGATTTTTGATTGGTTTGCAGAAGATCACACCGACGAATTTTGCGCGCCAGTTTGTTGTCATCCTGATGATGGGCGTGTCACTCACTTATCTTGGCGTGACTCGCTACGCAAATGCGCAATTCAGTCGTTATGCCACCTTGGAGGCAGTGAACCGAAGCCGCGCTGATCTGGCGCGCGCCGGATCCGGGTTTGGCCAGGAAGTGGACGTGTCAACAACCGAGGGCGCGATTTCCACAATTCCGATTGGTTTGATCTACCTGCTGTTTGCCCCATTTCCCTGGCAACTCGTTTCATTGCGGCAAAGCATCACGCTTCCGGAGATGATTATCTGGTGGCTCTCATTTCCCTTAATGGTGCTTGGTGTTTGGTATTCAATTAAATACCGCTTACGCCAGATCTCGCCGATTCTGATTTTCACAACGATGCTTTCAATCGCTTACTCGGTATTTCAGGGAAACGTCGGCACGGCTTATCGCCAGCGCGCGCAGTTGCTGGTGTTTTATTTTATCTTTGTAGCGGTCGGGTTTGTGTTGTTGAAAGAGAAGAAAGAGAACCTGGATCGGTTTAGAAAGCGTTAAAACTCTTCTCTGTGAAACCTCTGTGTTCTCTGTGTCTCCGTGGTGAGTTATTGCTGCGAACCAGTTAACCATAGAGACACAGAGAACACAGAGGCTGCGCAGAGAAATCAGTAGGGGCGACCAGAAATGTGTGGAATTGTAGGTATCGTTCGTAACGACGGGAAGTCGATTGACGAAGATCTGTTAGCGCGGATGAATAACGCGATTCGTCATCGCGGTCCCGATGACGATGGCTTCTACGTCAATGGTTCGGTTGGTCTCGGTATGCGTCGCCTCGCGATCATCGATCTCAAAGGCGGAGCACAACCGATCCACAACCAGGACCGCAGCTCATGGATCGTCTTCAACGGCGAGATCTACAACTATCTCGAGCTCCGCGAGAAGTTGGAAAAACTAGGTCACACCTTCTACACCAACAGCGACACCGAAGCTATCGTTCATGCTTACGATCAATTCGGTGTTGATTGTCCCAAACACCTGCGCGGGATGTTTGCCTTCGCAATCTGGAATGAACGAAGCCAGGAACTGTTCCTCGCCCGTGACCGCGTCGGTAAAAAGCCTGTTTTATACGCCCACGTAAATGGACAACTCATCTTCGGATCGGAGTTCAGCGCGCTGCTGCTTCATCCGGATGTGAGTCGAGACATTCAACCGGAAGCACTGGATTACTATCTTTCATTCATGTGCATCCCGGCGCCGCTGACTGCTTACCGCGCGATCCGGAAACTCGAGCCTGGTCACTGGCTGCGTTGGCGCCACGGGGAAATCGAGCTGCAGCGTTACTGGCAGCCGGATTTCACCAAGAAGATCGAGCTGAGTGAGGAAGAAGCAGGCGAACGAACGGTTGAGATTCTACGCGATGCTGTGCGCGTGCGTTTGATGTCGGAGGTGCCACTCGGTGCGTTTCTCTCAGGCGGCATCGATTCGAGCGCCGTTGTGGCGTTGATGAGCCAGGAGTCGAGCGAGCGAGTCAAAACATTCTCAATCGGTTTTGATGAACAGGACTTCAGCGAACTACATCATGCGCGACGGATCGCCGAGCACGTCGGCGCCGATCATCACGAGTTTATCGTGCGGCCTGACGCTCTCGAAGTATTGCCCACCCTCGTCGAACATTATGGCGAGCCTTACGCGGATTCATCAGCAGTGCCCACCTATTACGTCGCGAAAGAAACTCGCAAACACGTCACAGTTGCTTTGAACGGCGATGGCGGCGACGAATCGTTTGCAGGTTACGAGCGATACATCGCGATGGGATTGACGGAAAAGTACCGCCGCGTGCCGTCGTTCCTGCGTGAGTCGTTGATCAAGGAAACGGTAAACCTGATTCCGAGCTCGCCGCTAAAGCGCAGCCGAGTGAAGTCTGCGAAGCGTTTGCTCGACGCAGTAGCGCTGCCGCGAGTCGATCGCTACGCGCGTTGGGTAAGTGTTTTCAACGAGCAGACCAAGCAGCCGCTCTATTCGGATCGTTTTCGAGAGCAAACACAGGCAGCCGATGCGACTGGAATACTGGCGGAATGGTTCAGGCGCGCCAACGGCATCGGCGTCGTGGATGCAATGCTGCTGACGGATCAGATGACTTACCTGCCTAACGACCTGCTGGTGAAAGTCGATATTGCGACGATGGCAGTTTCACTCGAGGCGCGTTCGCCCTTTCTCGATCATCATGTGATCGAGTTTGCTGCGAGTTTGCCGCAAAATCTTAAACTGCGAAGACTGACGAGCAAGTATCTTTTGAAGAAAGTCCTGCGCAAGCTGTTGCCGAGTGAGAATCTTAAGCGACGAAAAATGGGTTTCGGTGTTCCGGTCGGACACTGGTTTCGTGGCAAGATGCAGCCGTTTCTGCGAGAAGTACTCCTTTCAGAGAAGGCGTTGCGCAGAGGCATGTTCCAGCCGGAGACGGTAAGGCAGTTGATCGAATTGCACGTACGTGGCGAACGCGATTATTCGCAACAGCTTTGGACACTTTTGATGCTCGAATTGTGGTTCAACCGATTCATTGACTGATCTCTGCAGAGATCGCAGAGAAAACAACGGGGGGAAAAGTTGAAAGGTGTAGTGCTAGCTGGTGGCCTGGGGACGAGGTTGAGGCCCCTGACTTCCGTAACAAACAAACATCTGCTGCCGGTGTACGACCAGCCGATGATCTATTACCCGCTCCAGACACTCGTGAATGCTGGTATCACCGACATCATGGTTGTGACTGGTGGCAATTCCGCCGGTGAGTTCCTGCGCTTGTTGGGGAACGGCAAGGCATTCGGCCTCAAGCACCTCAACTATACGTACCAGGAAGGTGAAGGCGGCATCGCGCAGGCACTCTCGCTGGTGGAACACTTTTGCGCGGGTGAACCCGTTTGTGTTGTGCTGGGCGACAACATTATCGAGGGAAACATACGTGCGGCGGTCGCTGATTATCATCGCCAGGGTCGCGGCGCGAAGATCATGTTGAAGAAGGTTCCGGATCCGCAACGTTTCGGCGTGCCGAGGCTCGAAGGCAAGCGCGTGGTCCGTATCGACGAGAAGCCGGCGAAACCACAGTCAGACTATGCAGTCATCGGCATTTACATGTACGACGAGACGGTCTACGACATCATTCGAGATCTGAAACCGTCCGGCCGCGGCGAGCTCGAGATCACAGACGTCAACAACGCCTACATCGAGCGTGATGCAATGACATGGGACGAGCTCGAAGGCTGGTGGACCGACGCCGGGACTTTCGAAAGTCTCCTGCACGCCTCGAACCTTGTAGCTGAAACAGGCGCCAACAAACATTAAACTCTGCGTAATCTCTGCGTTCTCTGCGCCTCTGCGGTAAAAAGAAAACGAGAACGCATGTAAACCGCAGAGGCGCAGAGACCGCAAAGACTACGCAGAGAAATTCAAATGCAACGTAGCTCTTCACAATCTGAGGTTCGCAGTCCCAAGGTAATCAGGATTATTGCCCGGTTGAATGTAGGTGGACCAGCGAAGCACGTTGTCTGGTTGACTGCCGGATTGCACGATGCGGGTTTCAACACCGTGCTGGTGACTGGCACGGTTCCCAAAGGTGAAGGCGACATGAGCTATTTCGCGGAAGATGCAGGAGTGTTTCCACTCTTCATTCCCGAGATGAGCCGCGAGATATCGGCGAAGGATGCCATCACCGTCTGGAAACTGTTTCGTCTGTTCCTGCGTGAACAGCCCGACATCGTGCACACGCACACAGCCAAAGCCGGCACGGTTGGACGCGCTGCCGGATTTCTATATCGTTGGCTAACTCCCGGTGTTTTGATCGGCAAGCCACGCCAATGCAAGTTTGTTCACACTTATCATGGACACGTTTTTCACAGCTATTATGGCCGTGCTCGAACGAGATTGTTTCTCTTCGTCGAAAGGTTGCTGGCGAAAGTCGCTACGAACCGGCTGATAGTTGTCAGCAAGCAACAGAGCATCGAGATTGGTGACAAGTTTGGCGTGGGCCAGCCGTCGCAAATCAAAGTGATTCCGCTGGGTTTGGATCTCGGCATTTTTTCCGAATATGCAAAGCGACGCTCGAGATTTCGTCATGAGTTGTGTATCCCTGACCACACCATTCTCGTCGGCATCGTGGGCCGCTTGACCGAGATCAAGAACCACCAGATGTTTCTGAATGTCGTCGCCCGCTTCAAGGAGATCGATCCCGCCTGCTGGAGACAGGGCGCCGTACGTTTCATCGTCATTGGCGACGGCTTGTTGCGCGAGAGTCTGGAATATCAGAGCCAGTCGTTGGGATTAGATAAAGATGTGATCTTTGTCGGTGGCAGAAAGGATCCCGAGTATTTCTATCCTGCGCTTGATGTGGTTGCCCTGACCTCTCATAACGAGGGCACGCCGCTGACGCTGATAGAAGCGATGGCGAATGCACGTCCGGTTGTCGCCACGAATGTCGGTGGCGTCGTGGATCTTTTGGGTGACGTAATCGAAGATGGGCCATATCAGGTTCGCAGTCGCGGCATCAGCGTTCCTGCTGGTGACGAGGAAGCATTTGTGACGGCGCTCAGCCGGATCATTCGCGACCGGTCTTTGCAGCAGGAGCTAGGTGAGCGTGGTCTGGAGTTTGTAGAAGTAAACTATGCGAAGGAACGGTTGTTGGAAGACATCAAGGCTTTATACAACGAATTGATGAACGAAGGCAGAGTTGCGGATCGCGAGTTTGGCGTTTCAGATTTCAGGGCAAACTCGCATTCAAAATTTCACTAAGGAGTATAACGGTTGCGAGTACTTATCACAGGCGGCGCCGGTTTCATCGGATCACATTTATCCGACGCTTATATCAAACGTGGTGACGAAGTTTATGTTATCGACGATCTATCCACCGGATCGATCGAGAACATTCAGCACCTCAAAAGTCATCCGCGTTTTCATTACACGATTGATTCGGTCCACAACCATCCGGTAACTGCGGAATTGATCGATCAATGCGACGTCATCTTCCACCTCGCAGCCGCGGTTGGAGTAAAGCTCATCGTCGAGAGCCCGGTGCGCACTATCGAGACGAACGTGCGCGGCACCGAGGTCGTGCTTTCAGTCGCTAACAAGAAAAAGAAGAAGGTGCTGATTGCCTCGACTTCCGAAGTTTACGGTCTGAGCTCTGACGTTCCGTTTCGCGAAGACGGGAATCTTGTCATGGGCGCGACCACCAAAGGTCGTTGGAGTTACGCCTGCTCGAAGGCCATTGATGAGTTTTTAGCCCTGGCTTACTGGCGCGAAAAGAAACTTCCGACCATTGTCGTGCGACTCTTCAATACAGTTGGACCACGACAAACCGGACAGTATGGGATGGTCATTCCCACGTTTGTGAAACAGGCCCTCGCGGGCAGGCCGATCACGGTTTATGGCGATGGCACACAGAGCCGGTGTTTTGGTTATGTTGGCGACGTGGTCGGAGCGCTAATGAAGCTGATGGATAGCACGGAGGCAGTTGGGCAGGTCTTCAATATCGGTTCGAATGAGGAGATCTCGATACGCGCGCTCGCGGAACGCGTGAAGGAGGTCACAAAGTCAGACTCAGAAATCGTGTATGTGCCGTATGACCAGGCCTACGAAGAGGGCTTTGAAGACATGCCGCGGCGCATTCCCGATATCTCGAAAGTCAGTGAATTGGTTGGTTTTCGTCCTGAAATGAGCCTCGATGGCATTTTGGAGTCAGTGATTGATTACCAGATCGGACGACGTCGCGCCGCTGGCGATTGAAAGTTATTGCCAATCCACAGATTTCACAGATTACCCAGATTCTGTGTAATCTGTGGATACAAAACGCGGAACCGATATGCCTCTTAATCCTCGTACGCTCCTGGCAGTTGCGGCATCTTTTTGTTTAGCGCTGATACTGACGCCGCTGGTGCGCGCGTTTGCGCGGCGCTTCGGTTTTGTTGCCGTACCCAAAACCGATCGCTGGCACAAGAAGCCCACCGCCATGCTCGGCGGCGCGGCAATATGGCTTTCGGTAGTCATCACCTGCCTCGCGTTCTCACTGCAAACCACGTACGGAAAATTTATTCTGTTAGCAAGCACTCTGCTGTTTCTCGTCGGCCTCGTTGATGATGTGATCCACATCAAGCCTTATCAAAAACTGATCGGACAAATTCTCGGCTCCGCTTACGTTGTCTACTACGGACTCAGTCTGCCGTGGACGGGTTCAGTGCTCTTGAACATGGCGCTGGCCATCTTCTGGTTGATTGGCATCACGAACGCCATCAACCTGCTCGACAACATGGATGGTCTCGCTTCCGGCATCGCGATCATTGCGGCTGGATTCCTGGCACTCAGCTTCATGAACAGCGGGCAATTCACCGAGGCCGGTGTGCTTCTGGTGTTTGCCGGTGCTCTGCTTGGTTTTCTGGTTTACAACTCGAACCCGGCATCAGTATTCATGGGCGACTGTGGATCGATGTTCGTGGGTTTCTTTTTGGCGAGCTCGGCGCTGACTCACATCAGTGGTGGAAGATCGAGAAGCTTCCTTCCGGTGCTTGCAGTTCCGATCCTCGTTCTCTTCATTCCTATCTTCGATACAACCTTCGTCACGGTATTGCGCAAGCTTTCCGGCCGTGCCGCATCGCAAGGCGGACGCGATCATACATCGCATCGACTCGTCGCCCTGGGAATGTCGGAACGTCACGCGGTGTGGATGCTTTATGGGTTCGCAGCACTCTCAGGTCTGCTGGCGATTCTCGTACAACGAGCGCGATTAGACGTCAGCCTAGCTGCGATCGCGGGCTTCACGATCGTGCTGACACTGATCGGTGTTTATCTCGCCGGAGTTAAGGTTTACGACAAGAGCGAGGAAGAGATGGCGATGCTTAAAGATAAGCCACTCTACGCCTTCCTCGTCGACGTTTCTTACAAGCGGCGCATCTTCGAAGTGTTTCTTGACATGGTTTTGATAACCCTGTCGTACTGGGCAGCCTACGCTCTGAACTTCCCACAGGGGAATCCGGCATGGCAACTGTTTATTCGCACGTTGCCTGTGCTCGTGTTCATCAAGATGCTGGTTTTTCTGGTGATGGGCGTTTACCGCGGGCTTTGGCGATACACGAGCATGAGCGATCTGATCGTGTTTGGAAAAGCGGTGGTGCTTAGCTCGGTGGCCTGTTTGCTGCTGATACTGTTTGCGTTCCGGTTCGAGGGTTTTTCCCGCAAGGTATTTATCATCGACCTGGTGCTAATGTTCATGTTTTTGGCCGGCAGTCGCATGGCGTTCCGATTGTTCCGGCAACTGCTGCCGGCGGTGAGTAAAAAAAATGGGCGCCGCGTTCTAATCTATGGCGCAGGCGACGGTGGTGAACTTTTGTTAAGAGAGTTGCGGAACAACCGCGAGCTGCATTTGGCGCCGATCGGTTTTCTCGACGACGATCCGGCGAAGAGTGGAAAAGTGATTCATGGATTGCGCGTTTTTGGAGGAAATGGTGATCTGGGTGCGATCTGCATGCAACATGAAGTAGATGAAGTGGTGATTTCGAGTCTGAAGATGACCGAGGAGCGTATTCAGGAAGTATTGCGATGTTGCTCGGAAAAGCAGATCACCGTTAAGCGCATGCGCATCACCATGGAAGATCTGACGTCGCATTAAAATAACTTCTCTGTGCAACCTCTGTGTTCTCTGTGTCTCTGTGGTTCAAGCAATCGTCAACCACAGAGACACAGAGGACACAGAGGTTGCACAGAGAAAACCAAAGTTCTAACAATGCCACAAGAATTGATCCAGGTCAGAGTTCGGAATCCGCTGATCAAGATACTGCTACTGCTGCTTTTGATCGTTGCGGGTGTTTGGTCGTACTTCGCCGTGAGCTGGTATATCGGCAACACCTTTGCTGAATACTCAGATCCGACTACGACTACTGTCGATATTGCACGCAGGGCAGTCGGAATGGCGCCCAACGATCCTTTGACGCACTGGCGTATGGCCCAGGTCGCCGAGAAAACTCTGACTTTGGACCAGCAAGGTGCGGCTATCGCCGAATACGAAAAGGCGGTGAGTCTATCTCCAAATGATTATCGCTTTTGGATGTCGTTGGGCCGGGCGTACGAGCAAGCGGGCGAAGCGAATAAGGCCGAGCAGGCATTGAAGCGCGCGGTTGCGCTCGCCCCTGCTTACGCTTACCCGCATTGGTATCTCGGCAACCTGCTATTGAGAAATGCTCGTTACGACGAGGCTTTTGCTGAGCTGCGACTGGCAAGCAAAGCCGAACCTGAACTACGGCCACAGCAATTCAACCTCGTCTGGGCGATCTACAGCGACGATCCGGAAGGGCTCAAGAATGCAGTCGGATCCACCGCCGAAGTGCGGGCCGCGTTCGCGCTCTACATGATCTCGCAACAGCATCTGGCAGAGGGTCTGCGTTTGTGGGATACCCTGAGTGTTGACGAGAAAACTGCAAACAGAGACACCGCTCAACAAATGATTCAGAGTCTGATTAAAGACTTCAAGTTTCACGCTGCCCTAAAGGTTTGGAACGATATTGCGACTGAGAAATTCCGGACAGAGGTGGGCCACGTTTTCGATGACAGTTTTGAACTGGCAGGCGGGTATGGTCCAGAAACTGTATTCGGCTGGCAAGTGCAAGGCACGCGGCAAGTGCAGATCGGAGTCGATGCCGGCAGGCTGCACGGCGGGACGAAGAGCCTGCGATTCGTGTTTGATGTGCGCGCGAATGTTGAAACTGTGGACGTCTACCAGCTTGTGCCCGTCCAGCCGGGAACGGCCTACAATTTTGAAGCCTACGTGAGCACTGACAAACTCACGACTGCCGGTGCGCCTCAGATCGATATTGTCGACCCGATGGACAATGCAGTGCTGATGTCTTCGGAGATGGCTCCCGTTGGCACCAATGGCTGGAAAAAGATCAGTCTGTCTTTCAAGGCGGGCGACAAGACGGAAGCGGTAATTATCAAGATCGTGCGTTTCCCATGCGTTAATAAAGAGACGCCGGTGTGTCCAATTTTTGGTACGGTTTGGTATGACGACTTCAGTATCACACGAAGAAACTAGTCTGCTCGTTACAGACTCCGTGCAGGCGCTCGGCAAAACGAGCTCTCCGGAACATCCGGTGTATCATGTCAGGCATACGCTGCCCAGCCGGTTTGCCTTTCTCGTGATCTGCGTCGCGATTGTGCTTTCGGCGCTCGCGTACGGAACAGTTCACTACTGGGCGCTCGCGTTATTCAATCTGGGTGCGTTGACTGTCCTCGTGCTGTGGATGCTGGACGCCTGGAATTTGGGAACACTCCGCGTCAGCCGTAACTTGTTACAACTGCCTTTGCTTGGAGTTCTCTTACTCGGGCTGATTCAGCTTTTGCCACTTTCCGGCACCTTGTCACTCGATCCTTATTCGACGAGACTCGTGCTGGTCCAACTAGCAACACTCCTGATCTACTTTGCCGCCACGCTCGTGTTTATTGACACGCCGCATCGTCTGCACTTGATGGTGCGAACGATCATGATCTTTGGGTTTGTCCTCGCGATCTTTGGACTGACGCAATCGTTCACGAGTCCAACGAAGGTTTACTGGGTTCGCGAGCTCAGCCAGAGCACGGCCTTCGGTCCTTTCATCAATCGACACCATTTCGCCGGGTACATGGAGCTGACGATCGCGTTGCCATTGGGATTGCTCTTTGCCGGCGTGGTCGATAAAAAGAAATGGGTACTCTACCTGTTTGTAGCGGGACTGATGGGCGTCGCTTTGGTAATGACTACTTCTCGCGGTGGAATCATAAGTCTGGTCGCGGAAATTGCGTTTCTGACTATCGTAACGGCAATCTGGAGAACGCAGAGTGAGCGGCGTGGTAAGACGAAATCAAGCCCGTTGAAGAGTGTTGCCGTGAGGGCGGGTATGGCGGGGGCATTGCTGGTTGGTCTATTTTTGGGCGTGCTGCTGTTAGGCGGCGAGTTCTCGATATATCGTTTCATTGATAGCGTGAATACTGACGACCCGACGACAGGCCGTGCGCACTTTTGGGCAGTCACGCTCGACATAATCAAAGCACACCCGATTGTCGGTACGGGTTTGGGCGCTTTCGGTGTTATCTACACGCGCTACGATTCGCGCAATGGTCTGTTTCGACTCGAGCAGGCGCACAACGACTATCTGCAAGTGCTGTCTGACGCGGGTATCATCGGCGCGGTGTTGGCGTTCAGTTTCGTGGCGCTGCTGTTTTGGAAGGCGATTTCGCGGGCGCGTTCGAAAGATGATTTCCGGCGCGGCGTGGCGCTGGCGGCGTTGAGTGGGTGTTTCGCTGTGTTGGTGCACAGCTTTTTCGACTTCACGCTGCACACGCCTTCGAATGCGCTCCTGTTTCTCGTGATGGCTGCGCTCGCGACACTCAACGGGCGTGTCGAAGCACCGCGGCGAAAACACCGCCGAAGTAGCAGTGGGGGCAGCAATTCGGAGTAGAATTTCTTCTCTGTGCAACCTCTGTGTTCTCTGTGTCTCTGTGGTTGCTGTTTGTCAGCGATTTGCACCACAGAGACACAGAGAACACAGAGGTTGCACAGAGAAATCCAGGTCAAAGGAGAATCCAGCGCTTGTCTTCCGTTCCGGGTTTAATCCTCGAAGCTGTCCTGCGTCACAACAAACAAGACGCACTCAACCATCGTTCTGAAGGCAAGTGGCACAACATCACGGCGACAACATTCGTCGAGCGCGTCAAGAATGTCGCCCTCGGCCTGGCAGGTCTCGGCGTACGGCCGGGCGATCGAATTGCGCTGCTCTCCGAGAATCGTCCTGAGTGGTCGATCGCGGATCTCGCGATCCTGAGTCTCGGCGCGATCAACGTTCCCATTTACACGACGCAGGCACTCGAACAGATCGAGTACATCCTTTCCGATTCGGGCGCACGCGCGATCTTCGTTTCCACGCGCCGGCTCTACAAACACATCCTGCCTGTGCTCGCAAAACGACCGCTCGAGCACGTGTTCTTTTTCGAATCGGACGTCGCGGAAGACGTCGAGCATGGCTTTTCGCTCGAGCAGTTGGAACAAAACGGCCGCGAGCTGGCGCAGCAACGGCCCGGCGCGTTCGAAGCTTACCTGCAAGCCGTCAGGCCGGAGGATCTCGCGACGATCATCTACACGTCAGGCACGACCGGTGAGCCGAAAGGCGTGATGCTCACGCACAACAACTTCACGTCTAACGTAATTTCGATCGCGAAAGGTTTGCCCATCATCGCGACCGACGTCGCGCTATCGGTGCTTCCGCTGTCGCACATCTTCGAGCGCGATGGTTTTTATGTTTTCTGTTATTGCGGCGTGTCGGTTTACTACGTGGCGTCGTTCGATCAGGTGGGTGAAACCCTGCGCGAAGTTGCGCCAACCGTGATGACTGCCGTGCCGCGACTGTTTGAGAAGGTCTATCACCGCATTATCAAGAAGGGCATGTCTGCGAAGGGCTACAAGAAGTCGATCTTCATGAGCTCGCTCGCAACCGGCCAAAAATACGGCGAGCTTAAGGATAAGGGGAAGTGGGTTTTCCCGCGTCTCGCAATCAAACAGAAGGTTGCGGACAAGCTCGTGTTTTCAAAATGGCGTGAAGGCGTCGGCGGGCGCTTGCGCTACTTCGTGTCGGGCGGTGCGCCACTCTCGCCGGCATTGTCTTACTCGTATCTCGCAGCGGGCATTCCGATCCTGCAAGGTTACGGCGCGACGGAGACGTGCATCGTGTCGGCGAACCGGCCTGGTAACAATCACGTTGGTTCAGTCGGAATACCTTTCGATGGTATTGAGATCAAGATCGCGGAGGACGGTGAGATTCTCGTGCGTGGTCCAAACGTGATGCGTGGTTACTACGGGCAGCCGGAAGCGACCGCGGCTGTGATCAAGGATGGTTGGTTCTACACGGGCGACGTCGGCCACATCGAGAAAAACGGACATCTCTACATCACCGATCGAAAGAAAGATCTGTTCAAGCTGTCGAACGGCAAGTACGTCGCACCGCAATTGATCGAGAGTTTGTTGAAAGAGAGCGAGTTTGTGAGTCAGGTGGTGGTGGTTGGCGCGGGCCGAAAACAGCCCGTAGCCTTGATCGTTCCCGACTGGGAAAACCTGAACGAAGCGCTCGCCGAAGCGGGCGAACAAGCTCCGAAAGATCGCGTCGCCCTGAGCAAATTTCCCGCCGCCGTGAAGATCGTCCAAAAGGACATCTCAAAACTCACCTCATCACTGGTCGACTACGAGCGCATCCGCCGGGTGGCGCTTTTACCAAACGAATTCAGCATCGACGGCGGCGAACTCACCCCAACTCTAAAAGTGAAACGCAAAGTGATCGATGATCGCTACGGCGACTTAATCGAAGAGCTCTATTCCTAAATCCGTGCTTTTGATCAGTGTTATCCGCGGCTAAGTATTGATTCGGCCAAGATCCGCAGATTCATCGGGATTTCCGGCGTCGGATACCTCGTGATCGCCGGTTGATGATGCGCCAGTAACCTCAACTCCGCGCAGCAAAAATCACACGCCCCAAGGTGCTCGCTAACCGACGTTGCCGTCTCCGCCGGTAGGTTCTGGCAGCGAAACGAAACCAGTGTCGCTGAGGCCGGACACGCGACAGTCTTTAGGAAGGGTGTTCTTGAGGTCTTCATTGAGCCATCCCTGAGATTCACCCCTATTAAAACTACAATCACCCCCACTTTCCAGAGCTTTTTCTAAGAATTTCTTAACTTTTAACACATGTAAAAACTTGTTGCCCGATATTTAAAATACTGGTACCATGCCTTCGTCAGTCAGCACACTGACGCACTTCCAGGAGCACCAACCGCGATCCAGCGGTAAAAAATCGGGCTAAAAAGCGAACTTTCAAACAGCTTGCTGTCGGCTGGCACCCTGTACTTTCTATGCCGAAATAAACGGACGCACCCAACCCATCCGAAGCTCACACACCCCACCCGATTCCGAAACCAGAACTCCCAGACGAGTAGGGCAAACGACAACCCGTGAAATCCATAAGCGAAGATCCTGAAAAGAAAGCGGACCTCGAGCCGGGTGATGGTCGCCGGCTGCCGAGAGAACGCCGCTACGACCAGCAAAGAAAGCATGCGAAATGGGTGGATAGCCTGCGGGCTTCCGACGTCAATCGTCTCTGGACTGACCTGCACCGCATAGTCTCGCATCATCCCCTCGTTCGTGCGTCTCGCAGTGCCGGCCTGCTTGTTGAAGAAGGCTCGGGCGCTGCCTACACCGATTTGACCCAGGAGCTCTTCGTCCAACTGCTCAGCAAAAACCGTTTCGAACACTACCTCGAAACGGAAATGACTGACTACGAGATCGAATGTGAGATCAGCCAGATCGAGCTGACAAATCTGCTTACCGCAGAGCTGCGCAAGCGACACCCGGAAAGTTATCGCATGGCGCGTCGCATCTCGACATTGATCCAGTCAAGCCCGAACTTCCGTCGCTTCGATTCGAGTGGCATGGACGACGAACCACACCGCCGTCTCGCTGACCGTGTTTACGGTTTGAGTGAGTGGAAAGACGACAAATCCCGCCGCGGCGCGCACGATGTCGAGCAGCGCGTGCAGATTATTGCGGTACGACAGCGAGACACGCGGATGGTCGGCTGCACTGGTGATTCGCAGATCGTGATCAGCAATGCCGATCTTGAAGATTTGATCGTGTCAGTGCTGGATGCGGTGGATTCGCCGGTTGACGTTCGCACGCTGCGCAGTCTCGTGATGTCGCGCCTGCCGGTGATGGATATTTATCTCGTTCCACTGGATGGTGACGATAGCGACAACGAAAACAGCAATGCTTACGAGCCGGTTGACAAGCGCGAGAATCCTGAAGAAGGGCTGCTGCGACGCGAGTCGGAGCGCGAAGCTGCGAATTTCGTCGAGCAGTTTATGGCGAGCTTGAACGAGGCGGTGCGCGGGAAAGTGAAGCAATACAACCGGATTATCGGCGTGCTTTGGTATTGCTACCTCAGCCCGGATCATGCAACGCAACTGGAAGTTGCGGCAGTATTAGGTGTTTCTGATTCACTGGTTTCGGACTATCGCCGGCGTATCGAGCAGGAGCTGCGCGCGCTTTCGTTTACCGAAGTCGAAGAGGCGAAGCAGTTTGAGCTGGCGCTCCGCAAACACGTCAAAGCGCTGATGTTTGATTTGGAAGAGAAAGTAGCGGTGTAAGAAACGATCGCATTGCCGGGACCGTCTGGAGCTGCCCGCGCCACCGGCGCTAGCAGCTTTTTTGCTTGTATCCACAGATTACACAGATTCTATTTATCATTCTGTGCCATCTGTGGATAAAAGAAACGCCCCGGGCGGGTTATGATACCTCCCAACTTATGTCTGTGAAGCCACCATTCCTGGATTACGAGCCCCTGAAGCGAAGCACCGCTGAATCCGTTGCTGAGGACGGAGTCGACGCTGTTTTTAAGAGACGCGGAAAGTTTGGTGCTGCTAAAAAATGGGCGTCAAAGCCAGAGAAATCCGCGCCCGCGCGCGAAGACGAACCCGTCGGGAAATCAGACCTCGAGCCCGCCAGAGAAACATGGATTCACAAGCACGGTCACTCGCTTAGCTTTGCGGGGATCTTCCTGTTTACGGCGTTCGTCTTCTTTCGTCCCTACGAATTCTCCCCTTCATTGATGTGGCTCTCGTCGGCCGCTTTCTGGATCGCGATTGCGACCCTAATCGTCTTTTTACTGACGCAACTGGGTCTCGAAAATACGTTCACAGCGCGCCCGAGGGAAGTAAATCTCGTTCTTCTCCTGTTGGCGACAGGTCTTCTTTCGGTTCCCCTCGCGCTCGAACCCGGTAAAGCGTTTGATGCCTTCGTCGAGTTTTTCAAAGTTGTTTTGATCTTTGTCGTTATGGTTAACGTGGTGCGTACGGAGAAGCGACTGAAGACGCTCTGGATCCTCGTACTCATCGCGTCCTGCATCCTTTGTATCAATGCCATAAACGACTTTCGTGCCGGAATACTCGAGCTGCGGGGCGCTCGCATCAAGGGATCAATTGGCGGATTGTTTGACAATCCGAATGACCTCGCGCTTCACCTTGTCACGATGTTTCCAATCGCGCTGGCGCTGTCTTTTGGGACACGCAATATATTGCTGAAGCTGGTTTACCTGGGCATTGCGCTGCTGATCGTCGGAGGTATCGTAGTTACGTTTTCACGCGGGGGATTTATCGCGCTTTCGATTGCGACCAGCGTGCTCCTCTGGAAGCTCGTTCGCAGCAGCAGATGGCTTTTGCCACCTGTGGCGGCGGCGCTGGTTGTCGCGTTCATGCTGTTTGCGCCCGGAAGCTACAAAACACGTCTGTCGACGCGAGACGATGACTCAGCAATGGCGCGATTCGACGATTTCAAGAGATCCGTCTACGTCGCCGTGAGGCATCCGGTACTCGGTGTTGGAATGGACAATTACGTTCTCTTTTCAAACTCCAACAAGGTAAGTCACAACGCGTATACTCAGGTGGCGGCAGACATGGGTGCTGCGGCGCTGTTGTTTTACATTCTCTTTCTAGTGACGCCCTTCAAGGGCCTGCGGAGAATTGAGCGGCAGAGTTTTGAAAACAAGTCCGAGCGCCGGTATTACTACGCCGCGGCGGCGTTACAGGCCAGCCTGGTTGGCTACATGGTGGCGAGCTTTTTCGCGTCGGTGGCCTACCTGTGGTACATCTATTACCTCGTGGCTTACGCCGTTTGCCTGCGGCGAATTTATGATCTTGCCGTGGAGAAAAACATGACAACGCCCTCGACTAATACACTCGCTCCTCGAAGTTGAAGTATCCCGCAATGTCAACGTCAGCAATAAATCCAACTCCCACGACTGAGATTACTCCCAGGGTAAGTGTCATCATCCCGGCTTACAAAGTCGCACCGTTCATACGCGAGACTTTAGAATCGGTATTCGCGCAAACGTTCACTGACTTTGAAGCAATCGTCATCAACGACGATTCACCTGATACGCCACAGCTCGAACAAACGCTGGAAAGCTATAGCGGCAAAATCGTCTATCTGAAGCAACCAAATCGCGGCGCCGGAGCGGCCCGCAATTCCGGACTGCGTGTGGCCCGAGGCGAGTATGTGGCCTTTCTCGATGGTGATGATGTGTGGCTGCCGGAATTCCTGACCGAACAGTTGAAGTTGATCCAGAGTAAGGGTGGCTATGACTTAGCCTACGCGGACGCCATCAACTTCGGTGAGCAGGGTTATGACAACGCCACCAACATGTCATACAACCCATCTTATGGCGAGGTGACTTTTTTGAAATTGCTCTGCGGAGAGTGCAGTATCGTAACCTCGACTGTACTGGCCCGCCGCGAGCCAATCATGAGAGTGGGATGCTTTGACGAGCGTTTCGTCAATTCACAGGACTTCGATCTCTGGCTACGCCTCGCGAGAGATGCCAACGCAAGAATAACTTACCAACAGAAAGTACTCGCGCGCAGACGGATCTATCGCGGCAGTCTGGCCTCGGATCCGTTGCGTTCTTTCGCCGGTGAATTGTCCGTGTTGAATAATATGCGCGGAAGAGACGACCTTACGGCGGCAGAAAGAGAAGCGTTAGAAAACACTTTACGAAAGCGACAAGCGACGGTGGAAGTCCTGAAGGGCAAGCAGGAGCTAACGGTTGGCGACTTCAAAAAGGCGGCTGAATCATTTGCGGAAGCGAATAAATACTGGCCCAGCAGAAAACTGGAGATGGTTCTGATTTGCATGCGGTTCGCTCCGAGAGTTTTGCAACGGGTTTACCAGATGCGACGTACCTAGCAGATCTCGTTCTTTGGGTGAAATGGAAAGCACAACAGCTTTAACATCCCTGCCAGTGTCGAACGATCGATCTGAACATCTCAAAACCGATGGTCTGATGTCCGATCTCACTGGGCGTGCCGCTCGCGGCGGCACCATCATGGTTACCTCACAAGGCTTCAAGTTTTTTTTCAACATGGCCTCAGCAGTCGTGCTGGCACGACTACTCACTCCCCAAGACTATGGGCTGATAGCGATGGTGGCCGTAGTGACAAATTTTTCTTATCCATTTAGAAATCTTGGGTTGTCGGCGGCAACAATACAGAAACCGGTAATCGATAATCGACAAGTCAGCAATCTATTCTGGGTCAACGTGGGGCTAAGCGTCGCCATCATGTTATTGACAATGGCCTTCGCGCCGGTCGTAGCCTGGTTCTATGGTGAGCCTCGCTTGATCTGGATCACTGTGGCAATTGCCGCGGGTTTTATCTTTAGTGGGCTCGCTATTCAGCATGAGGCGCTGCTCAAAAGGCAGATGCGTTTCTTTGGTTTGGCTGCGAGTGAACTGGGATCGATGCTTGCCGGAACCATAGCCGCAATTGCTTTGGCATGGTGGGGAGTGGGAGTCTGGGCGTTGGTGGGCGCCAACCTGGTAACTGCTTTCACTTTCATGACCGGTGTTTGGATAGCGTACCGTTGGCGTCCGGCCTTGCCGGCTCGTAACTCCGGCGTCCGTTCCATGTTGAAGTTTGGTAGAAACCTTACTGGTAATAACGTTCTCAATTACCTATCTCGTAACATCGACAATTTGCTCATCGGTCGCGTTTGGGGGCCGAGACAACTCGGCCTTTACGCAAGAGCTTATCAGTTGTTGCTACTGCCTTTAGATCAGCTATGTGCGCCAATCGACGGAGTCGCGATTACCGCTTTGAGCCGGCTAACAGATGATCCGGAACGTTACCGGGCAGCATATTTGCGCATGTTAGAGAAACTGGCGATGGTGACAATGCCCGCGATGGCCCTGATGATTGGCACCTCGGATTGGATTGTGCGGGTGATGTTGGGTCCGCAATGGATTGAGACAGGTAAGATTTTTGCAATACTGGGAATTCTTGGCTTGATTGAACCTATTTCTAACACGATGGGATGGCTTCTCATCTCGCAGGGGCGCACACATCATGTTCTTCAATGGGGAGTGATTGACGCGGTTTTGTCAATCGCCTCGATTTTAGTTGGCTTGCCGTGGGGCGCAATCGGAGTGGCGACTTCATATGCTCTCACGGGAGTTTGCCTTCGTAAGCCACTACAGTTCTGGTTCGTCACACGTACTGGTCCAGTTCTGACGAGGGACTTTCTTAAAACAATCATGGCTTCGGTTTTCGCTGCGATATGTGTGCTGGCGGCCCTTAGAATCTTCCGCTCAAACGTAGATTTTGAAAAGCCTTTTTGGGGTCTGGTAATCGGCGCCGCAATCGCGGGCGTCGTCTCGCTCTTGTCATTTTCAATTTTGCCGAGCGGAAGACGAGCGCTCGTAGATGTCCGAAACCTGGCCACGATTTTGGTCAAACGGTAACCGATTGAAAACGACATGGCTGCACCATTCTTCGCGGTAAGAAAAGTAAATGGCGAATATCAAACTCAAGGCGTAGCTCATTGCTCCCTGGGTCACCGCATTCCAGCGCACAATAGCGATAAGACGGATGGAATCTTTGCTGAATGGAATTGGGATGGAAGTAAATTAACAGTTACCAATGATCGTTACGGTTTTTTCATTCTCTACTACTTCGCCAGCGACAACGAATTCATAATCTCTCCTTCTTTAATCCAGGTTGTTGCGCACGGCGCGCCAACAGCCTTTGATGATGCGGCGCTCGCAGTTTTTTTGCGGCTCAGTTTTTTTCTCAGTGACGACACTCCTTTCAAAGCGATCCGGCTAGTTCCGCCTGATACTTCATTTTATTGGAGCGACGGCAAGCTCAGCGTCACCGGGCGTTTTACTTCCAGTAAGTTCCAGAACCTGAAGCGTGATGAAGTGATTGATACTTACATCGCGCTCTTCAGAAGCTCCATCGAGCGCCGGTTACAGAATTCGGGAAAGACTGCTGTGCCCTTGAGTGGCGGCCGTGATTCCCGTCATATCCTGTTGGAGCTTTGCCGCGCCGGACATCCACCAGACATCACGGCGACTCTGCGTCATTTGCCACCACGAAGTAACGGTGACGCGGAGTCAGCGGCGCAGCTTACTGCCGCTTTGAAGATTCAACACACGATCCTCGATCAGCCCAAATCAAGGTTATCGCCCGAGCTGAGAAAGAACGTTGATACAAATTTTTCAACGTTCGAACATGGTTGGATAATGCCAATGGCTGACTTTCTGAACGGGCGTGTGGAGTCTGCTTATGATGGGGTCGCTGGTGATGTACTCTCGGCGGGGCATTTTCTGGACGAGGAGCTTGTAAATCTATATGAAGCGGGGAATCTCCCCGGGCTGGCTGATTATCTCTTGACGTTTGATAACCCTGAGCGTGCTTTGCAATTGTTATTAACCGCAAAAAGGTACAAGGAACTCAGCTATGAATTGGCGAAGAGTCACCTGATTAAAGAGCTGGAAAAGCATGCCGAGCAGGTAAATCCAACGACTTCCTTTTTCTTCTGGAATCGCACTCGTCGAGTGGCGAACCTCAATAACGGACTGTTTTCTTCGGTCTCAAACGTGTACAGTCCATTCATCGATCATGAGGTCTTTGA
Source organism: Pyrinomonadaceae bacterium (assembly GCA_035251975.1). Lineage (GTDB taxonomy): Bacteria > Acidobacteriota > Blastocatellia > Pyrinomonadales > Pyrinomonadaceae > PSRF01. Next base: position 64,682 of record DATFDT010000053.1, read on the forward strand.
TTTCATGACTTCGCAGCCGGCCAGCATGTACCTGGATTATCAGTTGCACACTGATGCGATCGCGCGGGCGCATCCGCAATTTGCACATGTGCCTTACGAGAAAAAGGACTACTCCCGGATTAACCACAACCATTTTCGTAAGTTCACACTCGAAGTTAGCAGGTATCATTTGACACAGCGCTCGCTGTCGCTGCGTGATAGTTTCCTGTTGTCGCGCTTGCTTGCGAATCTGGCTCTCGGGCGCGGGGGTATCACCTGGTTATCGTCGCTAAGTATTTATTTTGCGCAGTTGGACCATTTGGCGAACGGTGGAAAACCTGATAGCTATTAGTCGATATGTGTGGCATTGCAGGATTCATAGATCTCTGGGGCTCGCGTGAGGCGCGCGAGGAGCACGAGCGTGCGGCGATACTCGATCGGATGTGTCGCATCATCCAGCATCGTGGTCCGGACGATCAGGGAGTGACGGTTCGGCCGGGCGTTGCACTCGGGATGCGCCGTCTTGCCATCATCGATCTCGTCAGCGGCAACCAGCCGATGTCTGGTGAAGATGGAACAGTCACGATCGTCTTCAATGGCGAGATCTACAACTTTCAGGAAATCAAACCAAAGCTCGAAGCGCGCGGACATGTTTTCCAAACTCACTCCGATACGGAAGCCATCGTTCATGCTTACGAAGAGTTTGGTCCTGACTGTTTGAAAGATCTTCGTGGCATGTTTGCCTTTGCGATCTGGGACGATAAAGCACGCACGCTCTTCGTCGCCCGCGATCGCGCCGGAAAGAAACCGCTTTATTACACGACCACCGCAAATGGAACGTTCGTTTTCGGCTCGGAGCTGAAAGCCCTCCTCGAACATCCCGATGTCCAGCGCGAGCTCAATCCGGAAGGACTCGATGCTTATTTCACGCTCGGCTACGTCCCGGATCCGCTGAGTATCTTTCGTCACATTCATAAGCTGCCGCCGGGATGCTATCTGACTCTTCGAAACGGCGAAGTGGCGGTGAAGCAGTACTGGGATTTCGAGCTCGAGCCAGCCGAATCGACCAGAGAAGAAGACTATCTCGACGAGTTACGTTTTCTGCTTGATGAGTCAGTCCGTTTGCGCTTGATCTCGGATGTGCCGTTGGGTGCGTTTCTTTCCGGCGGCATCGATTCGAGCACGGTCGTGGCCCTGATGGCGCGACACATGGGCCAACCGGTGAAGACGTTCTCGATCGGTTTTCACGAAGACAGCTACAACGAG
>DATFDT010000054.1:0-11476 GCA_035251975.1 Pyrinomonadaceae bacterium
ACCTGGCCCGCGGCGAGATTCACGATCGCCGAGACGATAAAGAACGGCGAAACGCGATCGGGACCATCGTCGAGAAGCTTCGAGTGCTCGCGCTCGATGGCCCAGAAGTCTCCGATGCCGCTGCTGATGTAAGTACCAACGTTTTCCGCGATGTCGGCTGGCATCTTGCCTTCGGGCGTGAGCTGGATGCCGCTGTCGGCAACCGCTTCGATCGAAGCCGCAATCGCATAATGAATAAACGCGCCCATCTTGCGCGCGTCTTTTTTGGGAATGAATGCGAGCGGGTCGAAGTTTTTGACTTCGCAGGCAAACCTGACCGAAAACTTCTCGGCGTCGAACTTCTCGATGTAGCCGGCGCCACTGCGCCCGGCCATCAGAGAGGCCCAGGTGTCTTCGACAGTGTTGCCAACGGGAGTGACGAGGCCGAGGCCTGTAATCACGACACGACGTGTCAAATCAGAACTCCTTGGGAAGAGTGTGTTGCGATCGTGCACCAATCTCTGTGCAATCTCTGTGTCCTCTGTGTCTCTGTGGTTAACGGTCGAAACCACCACAGAGACACAGAGGACACAAAGGTTGCACAGAGACGAGCATCACTCTTACTACTTTTTGTGCTGGTCGATATAGTTGTACGCGTCGCGCACACTCTGAATCTTCTCAGCATCTTCGTCGGGGATCTCAATGCCAAACTCTTCTTCAAAACGCATCACGAGTTCAACCGTGTCCAGCGAGTCGGCGCCGAGGTCGTCGATGAATCTCGCATTCGGCGTGACCTCGTTCTCATCGACACCAAGCTCATCGACGATAATCTGTTTTACCTTGTTCTCGATCTCTTGATCGGGCATCGTGTTTGCTCCTCTGTGAGTTAATTTAATTACTCAATTTCTGCAGACTCGCTGCATCTTCCACGTTCAGCATCTTCACGTCGCGACTGATCTGACGCATAAGACCTGACAAAACTTTTCCGGGCCCCGCTTCGATAAACGTGTCGACCCCGTGGCTCATCAGCAACTGCATCGACTCGACCCAGCGCACTGGCGCTGACACCTGCCGCACGAGGGCGTCGCGCAATTCATCGGGCGCTGTCGTCGCGCGTGCATCGACGTTCGTCACCACCGGCATGGCAGGTCCGCTGAAATTCAACGCTGCGAGCTCAGGCGCCAGCCTGTCCTGCGCCGGCTTCATCAGCGCGCAATGAAACGGCGCGCTCACTTTCAACTTAACCACTTTCCTCGCAACGCCACTCAACAACTCGACTGCGCGATCCACGGCTTCTGTGTTACCTGCAATCACGATCTGGTTCGGCGCGTTGATATTCGCGATCGAACAAACCTGATCGCCGCGCGCTTCCGCGCAGATGCGTTCGATCTTCTCAAGATCGCCGCCGATCACGGCCGCCATTGCGCCAGTTCCAACCGGCACAGCTTCCTGCATGTAGCGTCCACGAGCGCGCACAGTGCGAACAGCGTCAGCTAAACTCAACGCGCCCGCCGCCACAAGCGCGGAGTATTCACCTAAACTGTGTCCCGCGACAAATGCCGGCGCGTCAATTCCACTTTCTCGCATCGCGCGATATGTAGCCACAGAAACCGTAAGAATCGCAGGTTGCGTGTTCTCAGTTAACTGTAGATCCTCCGCTGGACCATCAAAACAAAGCCGCGAAATCGCGAAACCTAACGCGTCATCAGCTTCTTCAAAGACCTGTCGAGCTACCGCAAACTTTTCCGCCAAATCCTTTCCCATGCCAGGGGCTTGCGAACCCTGCCCGGGAAAGACAAAAGCCATCCGCAGATTACTCAGATTATTCTGTGTCATCTGTGTAATCTGTGGACTACCATTGCATCAACACGGCGCCCCACGTCGCGCCACCGCCAAACGAAGCCATCAACACCAGATCACCCGGCTTGATCCGTCCCGCACTGACACACTCGTCGAGGGCGATCGGGATCGATGCCGATGACGTGTTGCCATGGACCGCTATGTTTGAATAAACCTTCGACATGTCGACGTTCAAGCGATCCGCTACAGCTTCAGTGATGCGCTGGTTCGCCTGGTGCGGAATAAACAAACTGATGTCGTCAGACTTCGCACCGGCCTGTTCGAGCACTTCTCGCGAGATCTCAGCCATCGAACGAACGGCAACTTTGAAAAGCTCGTTGCCTCTCATCTTGAAATAATGATCGCCGGCTGCGAGCGTCTCGGGAGTCGGTCTCTTACGTGTGCCGCCGCCGGGGGAAAAAAGCTGTTCTTCGTAACGACCGTCAGACTTGATCTTGCTCGCGAGAATGCCGCGACCACTTTCAACTGGTCCTAACACCGCCGCACCCGCACCATCGCCAAACAACACGCAGGTCTGTCGATCCGTGTAGTCAACGTACTGCGTCAGTATCTCCGCGCCCACTACGACCGCATGTCGCACCTGGCCCGTTCTGATCATCGAATCGGCCATCGACAAGCCATACAAAAAACCAGAGCACGCGGCAACGATGTCCATCGCCGCAGCATTGTTTGTGCCGAGCGCGGCCTGAACGATGCAGCCGGTCGAAGGCAGTATCTGATCAGGCGTGACGGTGGCGCAAAGAAGCAGGTCGATATCTGCAGGATCCAAATGAGCGCGTTCTATCGCCTGCCGCGCAGCACGCACCGCAAACATCGACGTGTATTCATCCGGCGCTGCCTTGCGACGTTGCTTGATTCCCGTGCGCGTCGTGATCCACTCGTCAGAAGTCTCAACAATCCGCTCGAGCTCTTCGTTCGTCAGAATGCCTTCCGGGTAAGAGTGCCCCGTACCCAGAATTCCAGCGCGTTGATTCAGCATTAAGTCCTCAGATTACTACAAGTATCGACAGATTACCCATAGACTACATAGTCACACGCAGATTTCTCTCCGTGACTGTCTGGGTAATCTGTGGATGATTTATCGCATCTTCAATCCGCTGCGCAGTACGGTGTTCTGAAAACTCTTTCACGCTCCGGATCGCATTCCGGATCGCACGCGCATTCGAGCGGCCATGTCCAATCACAACGATTCGACTAACTCCCAGCAGCGGTGCGCCGCCATATTCCGTGTAGTCGAGACGCTTCTTAATACTTCGAAACGCCGGTTTCGCGAGCATAGCCCCTGCTTTTGTCACCGCAGTCGACATCAACTCGCGCTTCAACATCGACAGCATCGCTTCCGTCAATCCTTCCGACAACTTCAACATCACGTTGCCAGTAAAGCCGTCCGTCACGATCACGTCGACGAGACCCGAGAAAACGTCGCGACCTTCGACGTTGCCGACGAAGTTGATATCACTGAGCTGCCGCAAGAGCGGAAACGCCTCTTTCGTGAGCTCGTTTCCCTTCGCTTCTTCCTCGCCTATGCTCATCAAACCGACAGAAGGCTTGGCTGTTCCAAGCACCGAGCGCGAGTAAGCATCACCCATGATCGCAAACTGGGCCAGGTGATGCGGCTTGCACTCGGAGTTGGCTCCGACGTCGAGCAGCAGCGTTGGCTTCGCGGCTTTCGTGGGAATCATCGCGGCGAGTGCCGGTCTATCAACACCCGGCAATGTTCCGATCACCATCTTCGCCGTCGCCATCGCTGCACCGGTGTTGCCTGCGGAAACAAATCCGTCAGCGCGACCGTCGATCACGAGCTTCGAACCGATCCTCAAAGAGCTTTTCTTCTTCCGTCTGACGGAAGTTGCGACTGGATCATCCATCGCGATGACTTCAGCCGCGTCAACCAGCTCGATCCCGCGGTCGCCGTCGCCGCGCCAACCGCATCTTCGCAACTCGGGCTCGACCTTATGGGCCTGGCCCACAAGAATCACGCCGACGCCGAAGTCGCGCGTCGCAGCAAGCGCGCCATCAATCTCCACGTGGGGCGCGTGGTCACTTCCCATAGCGTCGAGAACGACCTTGCCCGTCAACTGGGGCTGATGCTGCGACTGACTTGGCACAACGTCGACTAGCTTTGTTCTACTTGTACCACTTCGCGACCTTTATAAAAGCCGCATTTGGGACAAACGCGGTGTGGCATGCGGGGCTCACGGCAATTCGGGCATAGTGTGGTTTGGGGGGCGCGCAAAGCATCGTGCGCGCGTCGTTTGTCGCGACGAGCCTTGGAGTGTCGTCGTTTAGGATTTGGCATAATTACTCCATTAAATTCTTGCCACAAAGAGGCACAAAACGGAACCGAGCGCGGTAGCGCCGGGTAAGCTGTGCCTCTTTGTGGCCCAAGTCAAATATTCGTCAAATTCTTCAGAGCCGCCCAACGCGGATCGATATCGTTCGTAACGCAATTGCACTCGCCCGTGTTCCTGTCGGTGCCGCATTCCGGGCAGATGCCTTTGCAATCCTCGCGGCAGAGCATGCGAGTGGGTACGGCCAATAAAATCTGTTCCTTCACGATCTCGTCAACATCGATCGCTGCGCCGTCGAAAACTGAAACCGACATTGCGTCTTCGTTCAGCTCAGCCGCCTGGCTCGCTTCGTAATCCGAACCGCTGATGTACTCCAGCGTGAAATCGGCGTTCACCGGCAGCTCGACTGGTTTCAAACAGCGGTCACATTCGACCTGGGCCCGTGTTTCGACGTGCCCGTTGACAAAGACCTCATTACCGGAGAGCCGGACTTTGCCGTTAACGGCTGCCAGCGCAATCAAACTCACTCGCTCGTCGACTGGGTTCAGTTCATCAGGCTGGTAAACGTGGGCGAAATCGCCCTTAGTGCCCTCCAGGTTCTCCAGCTCAATACGCATCACCGCACAAAAAGCGGCCATTATAGGCGATTAGTGGGCATTCGTAAAATCGGCAGTAAGTGCGTCTTCGCGCAACGCCTCGGCCAGGCGCTTATCGGCGCCGGTAATTAACCGAAGGGCGCCTGATTTCGTTCCTTGAAATAGGTTTCCGTTCTTACGCCCAGCCTTCTCTAAAGCCTGCCGTGCGAGTTCTTTACGTCCGGTACGTTCATAAGCTTGTGCAAGTAAAGAAAACGCTTCAGCATAGCCTGCATCCATTTCCGTCGCTTTTCGCAGGTGGCGCACTGCCAGGGCGTCGCGATTCAACTCGTAATACAGACATCCGAGGACGTAATGGGCTTCTGCCGACGGTCTCACGGTCAAGGCTCGTTTGAACTCACCGAGCGCGCGGCGCCAGTTCTTTTCAGCGACAAAGACCCAGCCAAGTCCGCAATGTCCCGCAAACGAGGAACAACCCTGCGCCGTCGCACTACTCAAAAGATCCTTGGCCAGCTCGACTTCACCGTCGTCAGCGCACGTCAATCCCAGCAACAGCGAGATTCGCAGATCTTCCGGCATCGCGGCGTGCGCCTTCGCGAGATAAGCCCGCGCCTGTTTTGTCTTACCACGACGGAAGTAGTGTTCGCCGATAAATAGATTTAACGGCGCGTTCTCTTCCGCGATCTCAGCCGCAGCCTGGAGTTTGCTCATCCCTTGCGGAATCTGCCTGTCGTCGATCAGCACGAAACCTTCGTTGACGAGTCCTTCGAACAGTTGCTTGTCTTGCACTTGCGCGCTCGCGAGGATTCGCAAACGCAACGCATCGCGATGCAGGTTCTCTTCATGTTCGACTGTGTCGCGCTGGCAACGTTCGCTCCACATTCGTTCGAGTCGTTCATTATCGACGACACCATCTTCCGTTAACAGGCCAACGAGGGCCCTCATCAGCGAGCGATCGAAGTAAGCGTTCTGTGCGTAGCGCAGGAGTAAGTCGAGACTACGCTCGAGGCGTTCGGCCAATCGCGCGACTCTGTTTTCAGCGGCGGAGATACGTTCGAGAAGGTGTTCGTCAGTAGAGAGACTTGTAGGTGCGGTTTCGAAGCGCGTGGAGCTGGGCTCGACGACGATCATCAAGCGCGTGCCGCAGCGAGTACAGAACTCCTGGCCCAGCGCATTTGCCGCAAGACATTTTTGACAGTAGTGAGAGATGCCTGTGCGCATTCTAATATTCGTAAAACCCGCGACCGCTTTTTCTACCGAGCCAGCCGGCGTCGACATAGCGCTTCAGCAGCGGGCACGGTCTGTATTTGGGGTCTCCGAGCCCCTCATATAACACATTCATGATGGCGAGGCATACATCCAGACCGATAAAGTCGGCGAGCGTGAGCGGGCCCATCGGATGGTTCATGCCGAGCTTCATGATGCCATCGATGCTCTCGCGACTGGCTACACCCTCGTACAGAGTAAAGATCGCTTCGTTGATCATCGGCATCAACACGCGATTCGAAACGAAGCCGGGTGAGTCCTGGCAGTCGAGCGCCGTCTTGCCGAGCTGTTCTGAAAGTGTTCTGACTCTTTCGTAAGTTTCATCGGAAGTTGCCATCCCGCGGATGACTTCGACGAGCTTCATCACCGGCACGGGATTCATGAAATGCATGCCGATGACTTTGTCTGGACGTTTAGTTGCCGCGCCGAGTTTTGTGATCGAGATTGACGAGGTGTTTGAAGCGAGAATCGCGTGTGGCGGCGTGACTTCATCGAGCATCTTGAACACCTGCGTCTTCACGCCGAGATCTTCGACCACTGCTTCGACCACGAACGACGCTTCTCTGAACGCGGCAAAATCAGTCGTCGTCCTGATTTTTTCGATAATTCCTTGTTTGCCGGTTACATCGAGGCGTTCTTTATCGACATCGCGTTGCAAGCTCTTATCAATCGCACTCATTCCACGAGCGAGAAAATCGTCGCGAACATCGTGCATGATCACGTTGTAACCGGCGCGCGCCGCGACTTGGGCGATCCCATTCCCCATCGTGCCCGCACCAACGACTCCAATGACTTTCTCTTCACTCATCGATCCCTTTTCCGAGTTAAACTTTGACAAGATTTACAAGATGAAGACAGGATTTACATGTCAATCTTGAAAAATCTTGTAAATCCTGTCTAACGCTCTATAGCCATTGCAACGGCGTTTCCACCACCGAGACACAACGCGACGATTCCGCGTCGCGCGTCACGTCGTTTCAACTCATACAGCATCGTCGTCAACAGTCTCGATCCCGATTGCCCGATCGCATGGCCCAACGCTACCGCGCCGCCATTCACGTTCACCTTCTCAGGGTCCAAACCAAGCTCACGTGTCACTGCAAGCGCCGCCACCGAGAATGCTTCATTCAACTCCACGAGATCGACTTCACTACCGGACCAGCCCGTCTTCTTCAACAATTTCCTGATCGCCTCAACCGGCGCCATCATCACCATACGAGGCTCGACACCCGACACCGCCTGCGCCACGATCTTCGCCATCGGCTCGACACCAAGCTCACGCGCACGACGCCGCGAAGTAACAACAACCGCTGACGCACCATCGTTCACACTCGGCGCATTACCAGCCGTCACAGTCCCCTCACTCTTGAACGCCGGCTTGAGCTTCCCCAGCACTTCCACAGTCGTGTCTTCACGCACAGTTTCATCAGTATCGAAGATGAGCGCCGCGCCTTTCTTCTGCTTGATCTCGACCGGCACGATCTCATCTTTAAACTTTCCTGCTTTGATCGCCGCCGCGGCTTTGCGATGCGAATTAGTCGCAAACTCATCCTGCTCGCTGCGGCTGATCTTGTACTCATCAGCTACGACTTCACCTGTGCAGCCCATGTGATAATTCTCAAACGCGCACCACAGTCCATCGTGAATCATCGAGTCGATCAGTTCACCATTGCCAAGTCGATAACCTTCACGCGCTTTCGGAATTAGATAAGGCGCGTTACTCATCGACTCCATTCCACCAGCAACAACCATCTCTGAGTCGCCGAGTTGAACTCCCTGCGCGGCCATCATCACGGCCTTCAAACCCGAGCCACAAACTTTGTTCACAGTCACGGCAGCAACAGTCGACGGTATCCCACCATTCAATGCCGCCTGTCGCGCGGGATTCTGGCCGAGTCCCGCCTGAATCACGCATCCCATGATCACCTCGTCAACATCTTCCGGCTTGATTCCCGCACGCTTCACGCTCTCGCGCACCACGATCGCGCCGAGCTCAGGCGCAGAGAATCCTTTCAACGAACCGAGAAACTTTCCTACCGGCGTACGCGCCGCACTGATGATTACTGCTTCGTTCAATTCCGGCATTTCAAACTCCCTTATGTTAGACTTGGCCCGATATTAGACTTTATTTCATTATTCATAAAGCATGCAGGCACTCATTCTTGCTGGCGGTAAAGGCACGCGCCTTCGCCCTTTAACAGTTTACACTCCGAAACCGATTGTTCCGATCTGTAACCGGCCTTTTCTTCTTTATCAAATCGACACGCTGCGCCGCGCGGGCATCACAGACATCACGCTCTCGCTATCGTATCAACCGAATAAAATCGAGCAACTGCTCGGCGACGGCTCCGATTTCGGTGTCAAGCTGAAGTACACAGTCGAGCCGCAACCGATGGGCACCGCCGGCGCTTACAAGTTTGCCGAAGATCTCATCCGCGAGCCAACCGTCGTTTTCAACGGCGATATTCTTACCGATCTCGATCTCAAGGCCGTCATTCGCGAGCATACCGAACGTAAAGCGACCGCGACGATCGTGCTTGCACCGGTAGAGAATCCACAGAGTTATGGTCTGGTCGAAACGGAAAAAGACGGGCGTATTCGTCGCTTCCTCGAAAAGCCGAAGGCGGATGAGATCACGTGTAACACTATCAACGCGGGTACGTACATTCTCGAGCCGAAAATGCTCGACTATCTGCCGGCAGGTGAGAATTACTCTTTCGAGTATGGCTTGTTTCCCGATCTATTGAAGCGTGGTGAAGCGTTTTACGCACACATCCCGGTGCGCACGTACTGGATCGATATCGGCACACCGGAGCGATATCTACAAGTGCACGATGATATGCTTGCGAATCGTGTTTCGCGGTTTCATATCAAGGAGCGGCGCGGGCAGTTTGATGCGGCCACAGTCGCGGAGATTGATGAGTTGTCGATGATCGGCGACGACTGCCAGATCAAACCGGGCGCGCAGATCATCAACTCGGTATTGGGCCAGGGATGCTTTGTCGAAGAGCGGGCGCGCGTTGAGAACTCAGTCATCTGGCCACACACGCGCATCGGCACGACCGCGCAGGTGAACGGCGCGATTGTCGGGCGTGGTTGTCACATCGGACGTTCGGCGGTCGTTAGACCCGGAACCGTGCTGGGTGATAAGACTTCGTTGACAGACTATACGTTCGCGTAGATTAAGAGTTGTTTCTCACGCGGCGGCGCAACGACGCAACGAAAACGCTGCGCCGCCGCGCCGCTGCGTGAGAAATCTTTTCGGAGGAAATCATGAACTGGGACGTTTTTCGAGCATACGATATTCGCGGCACCTACCCCGATCAGATCAATGAAGAGGATTACTACCGTACCGCAAAAGCATACGTTTATCTCTTCAAACCAAAGACAATGGTCGTCGGTATGGATGCAAGGGTCTCGTCCCCCGTTCTGAAAGCTGGTCTGACGCGCGGCTTCCTCGACGCCGGCGTTGACGTTGTCGACATCGGACAGATCACGACCGACATGCTCTATTACACCGTCGGCGCATCTTCTGAATATTCAGGTGGCATCGTCGTCTCCGCATCGCATAATCCGGTCCAATACAACGGCATGAAGATGGTGCGCGAGAAAGCGACCGCTATCTCTTCTGACACCGGCCTCTTCGACATACGCGACGTACTCAAAGCCGGTAAAGATGCTGAAGTCACGTCTGACAAAAAAGGCGCCTGCACCGAGCGCGACATTCTCAACGACTATCTCGAACACGTTCTGAAGTCGATCGATCGAAGCAAGATCAAACCGTTCACGTTCGTCGGCAACGCCAACTTTGGATATGTCTGCCGGCCCGCAGCAAAACTCGCAAAGGATCTGAACCTGAACCTTCTCCCTTTGAACTTCGAACCCGACGGCACATTTCCAAAAGGACCACCGGATCCGATGCTGCCGGGCAATCGCACCGAAACAGAAAGCTTGATCAAAGAAAAGGGTGCGTCGTTCGGTGTAGCGTGGGACGCTGATGCTGACCGCGCGATGTTCTTCACCGAGAAAGGTGAGTTCATCTCCGGCGCGTACATCACTGCGTTTCTCGCCGATATCCTGCTGACGAAGTATGGAAGTGATAACACGATCATCTTCGATCCACGCGTAATATGGCCCACGCTCGACACGGTGAAGCGACATGGCGGACGGCCGATCATTTCAAAGGGGGGTCACGCGTTTATGAAAGACCGCATGCGAAAGGAGAATGGTCTGTTTGCGGGTGAGATGAGCGGGCATTATTACTTCCGTGAGAATTTTTATGCCGACAACGGTGTGATTCCCTTCCTTCTCGTACTCGAACACCTCTCGACGCACGACAAGCCGTTCTCCGAGTTGATAGCGCCGTTCATGGCCGGGCACTACATGTCAGGCGAGCTCAATTATCACGTCAAAGACATCAAAGCAGTGATCGAGAAAGTGAAGGAGAAGTTTCACGGAGAGGGGCAGGAAGATTTTACTGATGGCTACTCGCTCGAGACCGCCGAGTGGCGTTTTAATATCCGCGGCTCCAACACCGAGCCACTGTTGAGATTGAACATCGAGGCGCGTAAACCCGATTTGGTAGATCACATCCGGCAGGAAATCGAAACTATAATCAATGCCTGAGCTTCCCGAAGTAGAACACGTCGTCCGCGCTTTGTCTCCGGTCGTCACCGGACGACGCATTCTCGCCGCCGAGCTCAATCTCAAACGCATCGCGCCGGGCATCTCGCGTCCTGCCTTCAATCGCCAACTACAAAACGCCCTCATCACCGGTGTCGGTCGCCGCGGTAAGTACATCCTCTTCAAACTCGAATCAGGACACGTACTCACCACACATCTCCGCATGACCGGCAAGTTTGTCTCGCTCACGATCGACGAATCTCTACCACCTTACGCGCACGTGATCTTTTATCTCGACAACGATCACCGCCTCGTGTACTGCGACATGCGCCAGTTTGGACGCATGCAGATCTTCAAAGATCCGCTGCGCCCACCCAAGGAGCTTCAGACGCTCGCGCCTGAACCACTGTCAGACGACTTCACCGAAGAGTATTTCCTCAACACTCTTAAACGCTCCGGTCGTCCATTGAAAAATTTACTATTGGACCAAACACGTGTGCTCGGTCTCGGCAACATCTACGCTGTAGAAGCGCTCTTTCTCGCGGGCGTCAGCCCGATGAAGGCCGCGAACAAACTCTCGAAGCCACGCGCGCGCAAGTTGTATCAGGCGATTCGCGATGTTTTGCAGGAAGCCATCGACGCAGGCTCGACGTTGAAGATCGATCTCGCCGACGGCAATAGCCGCTACATAGGAACATCGGAACGTTTCTGGCGAGTCTACGAACGCGAGGGCGAGCCATGCGTGAAGTGTGGAAAAAGAATCCGCCGCGTGGTCCAGGGCGGAAGGTCTACGTATTTTTGCCCAGGTTGTCAGAGATAAGGCACGGGTGGCCACGGAGGGCCACCCCTACAGTTGTAGTC
>DATFDT010000055.1:0-12158 GCA_035251975.1 Pyrinomonadaceae bacterium
CCGCTAAGATCCACTCGCATTACCAGCATGTTGATGAAGATGCCGATGAGGTTCTCGGTTTCCGGTTGCTGTCGTCCAGCGACTGGCGTGCCTACCACGATGTCATCCTGCCCAGCGTGACGCTGCAGGAGCACGGCGAAGCCTGCCATGAGAGTCATGAACAAAGTCGCGCCTTCGCGACGGCTCAAGTCTTTTAACGCCTCCGTCAACTCCCGCGAGAGCGCGAATTCAAACGTCGCACCTTTATAAGATTGGACCGGCGGGCGCGGCCAATCAGTCGGGAGGGCAAGTAAGTCCGGTGCATCAGCCAGTCGATCAGTCCAATACTCGAGATCTCTTTCGAGGACGCCGCCGGCTAAACGTTGCTGTTGCCAGCTTGCAAAGTCAGCGTACTGAATCGGGAGTTCGGCGAGCGGTGGCGGCAGGCCGCGCGTGAGTGCCTGGTAGAGCGCATCGACCTCACGAATGAAGATGCCCATGGCCCATCCGTCAGCGACGATGTGATGCATCGTCAATAGAAAGATGTGATCTTCTTCCCCTAAACGCAGTAGCTGCGCGCGTATCTGTGGGCCACTCGACAGGTTGAAGGGGCGAGCCGCTTCTTCAGCGCAGAGACGTTGCGCTTCAGCCTCGCGCTCATCGTCCGGCATTGACGTGAGGTCGGTTACAGGCAAAGGCAAATAGAAGTTTGGCTTGATTCTTTGGAGCGGCTCACCTCCGATCATTGGGAATGTTGCACGCAGGATTTCGTGCCGGCGCACTACTTCGTTAAGACTTCGCTCAAACGCTTTCAGATTGAGCGCGCCACGCAATCGAACAGCGCCTGGAAGGTTGTAGAAAGAACTGCCGGGTTCCAATTGATCGAGGAACCAGAGCCGCTGCTGTGCCGGTGAGAGCGGTGAACTCTCCGTATCCGAACGATGCGTAATGTGTTCATCCGGCGCCTGGCCCAATCCCATCGCTTCATCGATCTGCGCGGCCAGTCCACGCACGGCCGGCGTCTCGAATACTTTGCGCAGCGGCACTTCAACTCCGAAGCGTTGGCGCACGCGTGACAAGAGTCGAGTCGCCAGTAACGAGTGGCCGCCCAACTCGAAGAAATCGTCGAAGACGTTAACTCGTCCAGAGCCCAAAAGCTCCTCGTATATTCCCGCTAAGAGTTCTTCCGTCGCTGTTTGGAAAACTTCGAGGTTCGACTGGCTTTCTCGTTCGGGCTTTGGCAGTGCCTGTCGATTAACTTTGCCGTTCGGCGTCAGCGGTATTTCCTCGAGAACTGTGAAGCTTCCGGGAAGCATGTGCCGAGGCAGTTTGTCGCTCAGGAACTGCCGGAGCTCGCCCCGCTTGATCGCTGACCCAGCTACGTACGCAGCTAGCGAAACCTCGCTCGAAGTTTCCTCCAAGGCAACGACTGCCGCATCACGCACGAGTGGATGCTCGCGTAACGCAGTCTCGATCTCTCCCAACTCGATGCGGTAGCCGCGCACCTTCACCTGATTGTCGGCCCGCCCCAGAAACTCGATCGTGCCATCCGCAAAGTAACGCGCCAGATCGCCTGTCCGGTAAAGCCGGCCACCCGCCTTGCCAGAGAACGGATCGGGGATGAACTTCTCCGCAGTTGCTGCAGGCCGCTCGTGATAGCCCCGTGCGAGAGCCTCGCCTCCGATGTAGAGTTCTCCGATCACACCCGTGGGCGCAGGGTTGAAGAACATATCGAGTATGTAAACTTTTATATTTGGAAGCGGGCGGCCCAACGGCAAACGTCTGACGCGATCCTCCGTAACTGCATGAGTTAAGACTCCAACGGTTGTCTCTGTCGGTCCATAGTGATTGAAGATGGCGCAGTCGGAAAGCGATTTGACTCTATCGATAAGACTCGAACTCGATGCTTCGCCACCAAGTGCGAGACAACGGTGCGGCAAAATCTTCTGTGCTTCGTCACCTGCCAGGAGCGCCGAAAGATGTGAGGGCACGATCTTCAGACAATCGATAGCATGCTGTTCAAAGTAAGCGGCAAGTGCTGCTGCGTCCGCAGCTCGCTCGCGTGAGATCACATGGAGACATCCGCCCGTGCAGAGTGAGGGGTAGAGAACGGTGTTGCCAAGATCGGCGGCTGGTGTCGATACCATTGCAAATGTCAGCCCGCCGTTTAGACCAAGCGCATTCGTGACGCCCAGTGTGTAGTTAACCAGACTGCGATGTGAAACGCAGACGCCTTTGGGAGTACCAGTGGAGCCCGACGTGTAGATGATATAAGCGAGATTGTCAGAGCTGATTTCGCTTTTCGGCGCGATGCTTTCGGCAGGCGCCAACTCCTCGTTTACGAATACAACCGACGCATCGCACAAAGGCAACTCTGCGGAGAGTTCGGATTGCGTCAAGAGCACCGCAACGCCGGAGTTCTTGATCATGAAGGCAAGTCGATCGCGCGGGTACTCGGGATCCAAAGGCACGTAGGCGCCTCCAGCTTTGAGCGTGCCCAGAATCGCCGCGACTAATTCAGTTGATCGCTCCATCAGGATTCCCACTCGCGACTCGGGTTTGACACCCAAACTCCGCAGGTGTGAAGCAATCTGATTAGCTTTGGCATTAAGTTCTGCGTAGGTCAGTCGCTCACCTTCGAAAACGACAGCGTCCGCATCCGGCGTACGCTCAACTTGTTGTTCAAAGAGCTCGTGTATGCAGATCTCAGAAGGGAAGGGCACACTCGTGTCGTTGCCCTTAACGAGCAGAAGTTGCTCCTCTTCTTTAGCTAAAAGCGGAACACGCGAGACCGGCAGCGAGGGATTCGCCACAAACCCCGCAAGCAAAATGTTGAATCGTTCGCCCAGGCGCTTGACGCTTGCTTCGTCAAACAGATCGGCGTCATAAAACCATACTCCAGCGACGCCTTTCTCTCGTTCCTCTATTAATAACGACAGGTCATACTTCGCCGCACCGGTGGAGACAGGTTCGTGATCGATCTTCAACCCACCGAGCGTCAGCGACTGCTGCGGAGTGTTGTCGAGTGCCAGCATCACCTGGAAGAGTGGAGCGCGATCGAGCGTGCGTGCGGGTTGCAACCGTTCTACCACGCGCTCAAAAGGAGCTTCCTGATGCGCATATGCGGCGAGCGCTTCAGCGCGCACTCGTTGTAGCAATTCCACAAACGAGGGATCACCACTGAGATCGGCCGGCAGCGCGAGCGTGTTGACGAAGAAGCCAATCAGGTCTTGTAACTCGGGACGCTGACGTCCGGCCACAGGTGTGCCGACGACGAAGCGTGTTTGGCCGGAGTGACGGAGGAGCAGGGCCTGAAAGCCTGCCATGAGAGTTATGAATAGAGAAGCCCCTTCGCGGCGACCGAGGGCTTTGAGCTCAGCGCTCAGCTCGGCCGGTATCGCAAAGCTGACGGTGCCGCCGCGGTGGCTACTTGCTGCTGAACGCGAGTAGTCAGTGGGCAGGGCCAGCACATCGGGAAGATCTGCGAGACGATCTACCCAGTAATCCAGTTGTTGTTCCAACTCGCCAGACTCGAGCCGCTCACGCTGCCAAACTGCGTAGTCAGCGTACTGTATGGAAAGTGGCGGGAGGGGCGATGCAGCGTCGCGAGAAAGCGCCTCGTAGAGCACACTGATTTCACGAACGAGCACGCCCATGGACCAGGCGTCCGAGATAATGTGGTGCATCGTGAAGAGCAGTAAGTACTCTTCTTCGTCGACGCGGAGCAGAGAGGTTCGCAGTAGTGGTCCACGAGATAAGTCGAAGCCGCGTCGTGCCTCCTCGTCTATCAGTTCGCGTACGCGCTCGCGGCGTGTGTTTTCAGCAAGAGATCGCAGGTCAAGCAAAGAGAGCTCGACGATTGCCGGCGACTCGATAATCTGCGCGGGTTCGCCGTCTTCAGTGACGACGAATCTCGTACGCAGTGTCTCGTGACGGTTCACAACCTCTTCCACGCTGCGTCTCAACACATCAATGTCGAGACGGCCGGAAATGCGCAACGCGGCAGGGATGTTGAAAACAGAACTGCCAGGCTCCAACTGATCGAGGAACCAAAGACGCTGCTGCGCAAAAGATGTAGGTATTAGAAATAATTCCCTGGCCATGACATTTTCTGAAGTGAGTTAGCCCTTGTTCTGGGGTTTCTCTGTGCTACCTCTGGGTCCTCTGTGTCTCTGTGGTGTAGTTTTACCCGGGATTCATCAACCACAGAGGCACAGAGGACACAGAGGGTGCACAGAGAAGAGCGCGATCGAAACTTTTTGTGCAAAGCGTCAGCCTTTTCGTAAAACTTCGGGCTCGTCTTGAGACGGCGGAGGGGAGAGGGTTACACGGAACCGTTCCCTGGCAACGGGGACTATCGCGCGCGCAGTCATTTGCGACGTGTTCATCTGTTCGCTTTCAATCAACTCCGCAAGAGCAGCAACAGTTGAATGTTCAAAAAGCGCACGCACGGGAAGGTCGATGCCGAAAGATTCGTGTATTTTCCAGATGAGCTGTGTAGCGATCAAAGAGTGACCGCCCCGCGCGAAGAAATTGTCATTGACTCCCACGCGCTCGATGGCCAGCACGTCCGACCAGAGCTTCGCCAGTAACTCTTCCGTTGCGTTGCGCGGTGCGACATAAGGTTCCGTAGCTTCAAACTGCGGAGTGAGCGCGGCGAGTGCGTCTCGATCAATCTTGCCGTTTGGAGTGATCGGAAGATCATCGACAACAACCAACACAGAAGGAATCATGTAATCGGGCACCCGTGCTTTGAGTAGCGCGCGCAGCTCAGCGTCGAGAGTCGATGCATTCGCATGACTGGCAACATAAGCCACGAGGGTGCGACGGCCTGCCGGATCGTCATGTACAATCACAGCGCAACCGTTGACTTGCGGAGCCCCGGACAGCACATTCTCGATCTCGCCCAACTCGATGCGGTAGCCGCGTAGCTTGATCTGATTATCGACTCGCCCGAGAAACTCAATCTCGCCATTCGCCAGGTAGCGTGCTCGATCACCGGTGCAATAAAGCCGCGTTCCGGCTGTGTCTGAGAACGGGTCCGGGATGAATCTCTCTGCCGTCAATTCCGGACGTGCGTGATAGCCGCGCGCGAGACTCGCTCCGCCGGCGTAGATCTCCCCAGCGACACCGACAGCAACCCGCTGGAAGTAGTCGTCGAGAATATGAATAGCTGTGTTTGCGATGGGGCGGCCGATCGACGGAGCCACACTGTTCGATTGTTCCCTATCGACGCGGCCTGACGTAGCTACTACCGTACATTCGGTTGGTCCATAGTTATTTATTACCGCAAAGGGCAAACTTTGCGATGGCCACTTTTGCAACTTGTCACCGCCGGTCAACAGAGTTCGCAGCGTCACCTCATGCGGCCATTGCAGTGACAGTACTTGTTCGGCGAGAGGCGTGGGCAGAAATGTAATCGTAATAGCTTCCGACACGAGCCAGTCGCGGAGCCGCTCGGGTGTGATCCGCGTTTCCTCGTTGGGCAGGTGCACGCTTGCGCCCGCCGTAAGATAAGGCCAGATCTCCCAGACCGAAGCGTCAAATGACAGACTGGCGAGCTGCGTCGCTCGATCGCGTGGAGTAACAGCGAATGCCTTGTTGTGCCAGTGGACCAGGTTGAGCAAGCTGCGATGAGAAATGCAGACGCCCTTCGGAGCCCCCGTGGACCCAGAGGTGTAAATGATGTAGGCCAGATTGTCCGGTCCCGCCAAAGCTTCCGGTGCGTGCGCGTCTTCTTTCTCTACTTCCGCCCATGTTTCCTCGAGGTTGATGACGCGCAACGTGCTCTCTACCGAAACGTGTTTGTCAGTTAGCACTAACTCGAGACCTGCGTCTCTTGCCATGAACGCCAGCCGCTCAGCCGGATAGTCAGGGTCTAAGGAAACGTAAACAGCACCGGCTTTGAGCACGCCCAACAACGTTACGACTAATTCAGTAGAACGGCCCATCATGATGCCGATACGAGACTCAATGCCTGCACCCAGCCGCCGGAGGTAACGACCAAGTTTGTTGGCCCTTGCGTTCAATTCCGCGTAACTAATTTGCTTACCCTCGAAGGCAACAGCCAAAGCATCCGGATTTAGTTGCGCATGTTGTTCGACAAGCGCGTGAACAGTGGTTTCTGATTCGTATGCACGCTGCGTCTCGTTCCAATCAGCAATGAGTTGTTGCTCCTCCTCAGTCAGTAGTGGGAGTTGTGAGACGCGCTGTGCGGGCTCGGCTACGGCGCTCTCGATCAGTTTCACGTAATGATCGATGAAGCGGCGCGCCGTCGTTTCATCAAAGATATCAGCGTCATAGCTGAGCGTTGCGCTGAGTCCGTCGTGCTCTTCACGCAAAGAAAGTGAGAGATCGTATTTCGCTGAGCCGCCGTGAAGCGGGAGGCGCTCAACCTGGAGACCCTTGAGTTTGAACTCGGCGTGCGGCGTGTTGTCTAAAGCTAACATTGCCTGGAATAGCGGTGAGCGATCCACAGATCGCGACGGCTGCAAACGCTCCACCAATCGCTCAAACGGTACATCCGAATGTGCATGAGCACCCAGAACTTCGGCGCGCACGCGCACCAGAAGTTCGGCGAAGGTCGGATCACCGGAAAGGTCTGAGCGCAACGCGAGCGTGTTGACGAAGAAGCCGATGAGCCCGAGCAATTCCTCCCGATTGCGTCCGGCCATCGGTGAGCCGACGGCGAATCGCTTCTCTCCTGTGTGTCTGTACAGCAGGACTTCGAAAGCGGCGAGCAGCGTTATGTACAGCGTCACTTCATGCCGCAGCGATAGCGACTTTACGGCCGAGACCACGTCGGGCGGGAACATGAACTGAACGACCCCGGCGCGGCGCGACCGTGAAGGCAATCGCGGTCTGTCTGTCGGAAGCTCCAGCACCTGGGCCACATCAATGAGCCGTTGTTCGAAGTATCCGAGCTGGCGTTCCAATTCGTCCTCGTCAAGCCGATCGTGTAGCCATTCCGCATAATCGGCAAACTGCACGGGTAACTCAGGGAGTGCCGGAATAGAACCATCACTGAAGGCTTCGTAGCAGACGGCCAACTCACGCACCAGCACGCCGAGCGACCAGCCATCCGAAATGATGTGATGGGTGGTAAAAAGAAGAATGTGGTGGTCGTCGTCGAGCTTCAGGAGCGCAGCACGCCATAGTGGCCCATGCGCAAGATTGAAAGGCTTCTGCGACTCTTCATCAATGAGCTTCGTGGTTGCAGCGTCACGTGCGTCATCACTCAACCCGGAAAGGTCTTGCATTTCGATCGACGTGGAATCATGCGGCGCCTGGATAACTGCGACAGGTTCGCCTGCGACATTCGAGAAGGTCGTTCGCATCACGTCGTGCCGGCGCGCGACCTCGTTAAAACTTTGTTCGAGCGCGAGGACGTTTAGTTTGCCTAGCAAACGTGTAGCTGAAGCTATGTTGTAAGTCGACTGTTGCGGGTCGAGCTGATCGAGGAACCAGAGACGCTGTTGAGAAGGCGAAAGCACGGCTTCCGCTTTACTACGCCGCTCGATCGGCTCAGATAACGCACCACCCTCCCGCAACAATTCATCAATCGTTGCGGCCAGTCCCTTCACTGTCGGGCGCTCAAACACTTTGCGAAGCGCGATGTCAACGCGGAACAACTCGCGCACGCGAGCTACCAGCCGCGCGGCCAACAGCGAGTGCCCGCCAAGCTCGAAAAAGTTTTTGTTGACTCCCACGGAGCCAACGCCCAGCAGTTCTTGCCACGTACCTGCCAGCAACTCTTCTGTCGGTGTGGAGGCCGGCACTGAAACGCCAGACTCAAGGCTGGCGGGATCGGGTGCGGGCAACCGGAGCCGATCAACCTTGCCGCTCGGCGTCAGCGGCCACTCGCTAAGAAAGATGAATGCCGACGGCAACATGTACTCCGGTAGACGCTGCCGCAACTCCTCACGTAGTGCGCTTATCGTTGGCGCAGGCCGACCTTCGTCAGGCATCACGTACGCAACCAGCCGGTGTTCTTTCGCCAATACCACAGCCTGTCGCACGCCATCACACTCGGCCAGCGCGGCTTCAACCTCTCCCAATTCGACACGAAAGCCCCGCACCTTCACCTGCTGGTCCATGCGTCCTAAATACTCCACCTGGCCATCGGCGAGATAACGCGCTTGATCGCCGGTGCGGTAAAGCCTTGCTCCCGGCTCGCTGGAAAATGGATCCGGAATGAAACGCTCGGCAGTCAGCGAGGGGCGCGCATGATAACCGCGCGCAATCGCTACACCTCCGATGTAGAGCTCACCAGCGACTCCCAACGGCACCGGCTCGAGTTGACGGTCGAGAACGTAAATGCTCGTGTTCGCAACCGGCCGGCCGATCGGAGGCAGCAATGGCCAAAGAGATGGGTCGCCAGTCAAATCGTAAGTCGTAACGACATGGCTTTCGGATGGTCCATAGTGATTGTGAAGAGTGCAGCCATCAAGACGGCTAAAGAAATGCGCAACCGCTGGAGTGATTTGCAACTGCTCGCCTGCGGTAATGACTTGTCGCAAATCCGGCAGCGTTACGCTTGAACTGGCAGCCTCGGCCAACTGGCGCAGCGCAACAAAGGGAAGATAGAGACGCTGAACCTTCTCAGTCTCGAGTAGTGAGAGCAGTTTGACTGGATCCCGACGATCATCTTCCGAGATGAGAACCAACGTTCCGCCTTCGCAGAGTGTCGAAAAGATTTCCTGAAACGATACGTCAAAGCTTAGCGAGGCGAATTGGAGTGTACGCGCGCCTTCCGGCAGCAGTGATCGACTGTGTTGCCACGCGATCAGATTGGCAAGCGCGCCGTGTTTGAGAGCGGTGCCCTTCGGCACGCCTGTCGAACCGGACGTGTAGAGCACGTAAACAAGATTGTCGAGGGTAACGCCGCTCTCGGGATTAGCTTCGCTCAGTCCCGGTTGAAGTTTCACGTCAGCGGGAAAGATGACAGTGCCAGTGTATTCAGAAAGCCGCGAGGCGATTTGGTTCTGCGTTAAGACGACTGCTACACCCGAATCGTCAAGCATGAACGACAGCCGTTGCGCGGGATACTGTGGATCGAGCGGTACGGAGGCTGCGCCCGCTTTAAGCACGCTGAGCAATCCAACCACCATCTCGATCGAGCGCTCGATGCAGAGACCGACACGCGAGTCTGGTCCAACCCCGAGCGAGCGCAGGTGATGTGCGAGACGGTTGGCGCGGCGGTTGAGCTCTCCGTAACTGAGCTCCTCGGATCCGTAGACCACAGCCGTCGCGTGAGGTCGTATTGCCGCCATATTCTCAAAGACTTTATG
The DNA here is from genome assembly GCA_035251975.1 of Pyrinomonadaceae bacterium. Classification (GTDB taxonomy): domain Bacteria; phylum Acidobacteriota; class Blastocatellia; order Pyrinomonadales; family Pyrinomonadaceae; genus PSRF01. The sequence continues at coordinate 9,270 of DATFDT010000055.1, forward strand.
GAGACACTCGAGAGACTCACTTGATGGGCCGGCCTCGTTGCACAACGTAAGCAGAGCTTCGCGCTCGTCAGTCTTTAGCAGCGGCAATTCCGACAGACGCAGTTCCGGATTCTCCGTCGCGGCCTCGAGCAGCGTCTCGAAGTGTCGCGTCATCCGTTGAACCGTGCCGGCTTCGAAAAGATCTGTGCTGTACTCAAGAACGCCAGACAATCCTTCTTCGGACTCTTCGAGCGACATCAGCAAGTCAAACTTTGAAGTCTCACTTGCCGTTCGCAGCAGCGTGCACTCCAAACCGGGTAACCGCAATTCAGCGTCGCGCACATGTTGCAGTGTGAGCATTACCTGGAACAGTGGCGGACGACTCAAGTCACGCTCGGGACTCAACTCCTCAACCAGCATTTCAAACGGCACGTCTTGGTTTGCGTACGCCGCCAAAGCCACTTCGCGCACTCGCACGAGCAACTCCGCGAAGCTTGGATCGCCTGAGAGATCTGAACGCAGCGCGAGTGTGTTGACGAAGAAACCGATAAGCGGCTCGACCTCTGGATGATTGCGCCCGGCGATGGGAGTGCCGACTACCAGATCGTTCTGATTTGTGTAACGGCTGAGAAGCGTCTTGAATCCGGCGAGCAAAGTCATAAACAGCGTCACACCGTGCTGACGACTTACAGTCTTCAGTTTGTGCAACAGGTGCGGCGAAAGCCGGAACGCTTCGCGTTTCCCGCGATAGCTCTTAATCGGAGGACGTGATTTATCTGTCGGCAACGCTAATGCAGTCGCGGCGTGAAGAGCATTCTTCCAGTAAAGCAACTGCTGGTTCAGGATCTCGCCAGTCAGCCACTTGCGCTGCCACGCTGCAAAGTCCGTGTATTGGATCGGCAATTCAGGCAACTGTGCAGGTTGGTTGGTCACGTTGCCCTCATAGAGCGCGACGAGTTCACGAACGAGCACGTCCACCGACCAGCCATCGGAGACAATGTGGTGCATGGTGAAGAGTAGAACTTGTTCTTCAGGCGCGAGCCGCAGCAGCATGGCACGCAGTAGTGGCCCACGAGCGAGATCAAACGGAAGTTCGGCCTGCTCCTTAATATTGTGCAGGATCTCTGCTTCACGAGCTTCGTTTGTCAATCCACTGAGATCAGATACAGGGATATTGAAGGGCATCGGATCGCCCACGACCTGCACCGGCTCGTCCCCATTCATCTGAAAGCTAACGCGCAATACTTCATGTCGTTTGACTATTTCACTCAGCGAACTTTCCAAAGCCTCGAGGTTGAGCGCGCCGGTCATGCGCACTGCTGCTGACATGTTGTAGGCTGGGTTTCCGGGTTCGAGCTGGTCCAGAAACCAGAGCCGCTGTTGAGCTGGTGAGAGCGGTGAATTGTCTGTACTCAAACGCTGCGGGATGTGTTCACCGGTGGTTCGTCCCACACCCATCCCCTCGTCAATGTGGGCAGCAAGGTCGCGCACAGTTGGCGTCTCAAAAACTTTTCGCAGTGGCAGTTCTACTCCGAAGTGTTGGCGCACGCGTGACATCAAACGGAGCGCCAACAACGAGTGACCACCCAACTCGAAGAAGTCATCGACGACGCTTATTCGTCCAATACCCAAAAGCTCTTCATATATCCCCGCCAAAAGTTCCTCTGTCGGCGTCTCAGGAGGCTTAACGTTAGCGATCGCTTCATCCAACGCCTCGGGCGCTGGAAGCCGGTTGCGATCGACCTTGATCGATGGTGTCAGCGGCAACTCTTCAAGGAGCACAAAAGATGATGGCACCATGTATTCCGGCAATCGCTCTTTCAACCTCTGCCGCAATTCCCTGATCACGAGGGTCTTGCCTTCTTTACCAACGACGTATGCGATCAATCGATCATCTCGTTTCTCAACCACGCAGTGGCCCACATCAGCCTGACTTGCAAGCACGGCTTCGATCTCTCCGAGCTCGACTCTGAAACCGCGGACCTTCACCTGGTGATCAGTGCGACCTAGAAATTCAATCTCACCGCCGGCAAGATAGCGGGCCAGATCTCCGGTCCTGTAAAGCCGCTCGCCTGCCACCAGCGAGAATGGGTCGGGGACGAATCGTTCCGCAGTCAGATCAGCGCGGGCGTGGTAGCCGCGAGCGAGGGCAACGCCACCGACGTAAAGTTCGCCCGGTACACCGATCGGGACGGGCTGCATTTGTTGATCGAGAATGTAGACTCGCGTGTTCGCAATCGGTCGCCCGATCGGGATGCGCCGCGACTGGCCATTCTCCCCGCAGTTCCAGATAGTCACATCGACAGTTGCTTCTGTTGGTCCATACTGGTGGGCCAGGTTCGCATTCAATCGTTCGAAGAAGCGCGTCTGTAACTCGGGCGTTAACGGTTCGCCACCGCAGAATACCTGTCGCAAGCTGACGCAGATCTCGACCTCCGGCTCGTCCAGCAGCGCCCAAAGCATCGCTGGGCCAAAATGGACTATTGTGATCTGTTTCGTTGCTATTAGTTGGACCAGGTAGGCAGTGTCTTGTTGCCCACCAGGCTTGGCGAGGATCAATTGGGCGCCCGTAATCAGCGGGGCAAAGATCTCCCAGACGGCGATGTCAAAACTGACTGTCGCTTTTTGCAGGAAGCGATCCGAAGGGCCAAGCGGATAAGTCTCCTGTCTCCAAAGCAGGTGATTACAGATGGCGCGATGAGAGACGCAGACGCCTTTGGGGACGCCAGTGGAACCAGAGGTGTAGATGACGTAGGCGAGGTTGTCCGAATCGATGTGCGGCAGACTCTCGGTCTCGCTTGCGTCTTGCAGTGGCTCAAAGACAGTCAGCGTCGCCACATTCCAACTGGCGGCCAGCGCCGTCCGCGGCTCACTGGTGAGCACTAAGGAAAGGCCGGAGTCCTGGGCCAT
>DATFDT010000056.1:0-41359 GCA_035251975.1 Pyrinomonadaceae bacterium
AATTGCTCGTATAAACCCTGGGCGTCTTTGGTCGCCAAAACCCAGCGACGAAACCCTTGTAGCCTGGGATGAACGATGATGACTTCCATGAGCCATTTTGATAATCCGCGCCCGCGGTGTTCCGGCACGATAAACACATCCGCCACCCACGCGAAGGTTGCGTAGTCTGTCACGATACGCGCGAATCCTACCTGCTCGTCACCGTGATACAAACCAAACGCCAATGAGTTCTCGATCGAGCGTTCGACAACCTCGCGCGCCCGACCCTTTCCCCAATATGAATGATTGCTGATGAAGTCGTGGATAAGTTCTATGTTTAGGCGAGAACGTTCGGTACTGATAGTGTAATCACCGCGTTGCCAAAGCTCTGACATGCGAACACACTATCACGGCTGCGTGGTGAAGATATAGGCTAAAGGGATGGCGGCGATGAGTGTTGCTGCTAACACGTGAATCATTCGTTTGCGCTTTATCACCGAGCGTAGGATCAGACAGATTCCCAACAGCGACAAAGCGTAACTGCTATCGTAAGCAAGGTGGAGCATTTGATGGTTGAATCCCTGTATCCCGCGCGCAAACTCGTGAACGAGGGCAATCAGAAAAATGAAGCCGGGAAACCAGGCAAGTAGAGTAAATGCAACCTCTACACGATGCCGTAAGATTAAAACACCAAAGGCGAACAGAACCAGACAAGTGACCGGAACCAAATGATACATTCGGGCTTCCCTTCACTCGTTACACGAGTGGCCCTGGTTTCAGTTCATCTTTTTTAGCCACAAAAAGGCACAAAAAGCTCATTCTATTTTTTGAGCTTTTTGTGCCTCTTTGTGGCTAAATTCCAGGCAACGAGTCGTTACTCATTCCGTAGCGCGGTCGTTGGATCCAGGCCGGCTGCGCGGAGCGCCGGGAGCCATGAGGCCAGAAAGGCGATAACCAGGAATAGCACTGCGACAGATGCGAACGTTACTGGATCGGTGGGTTTTACTTCGACGAGCATGCTTGCCAAGACGCGCGTGAATCCAAAAGATGCGACCAGACCGATCACGATGCCAATCACGCTGAGCGATAGTCCCTTTCCTACCATCAAGCGGAAGATACGTGATGGCGCCGCACCCAGGGCCATACGTACTCCAATCTCCGCCGTGCGTTGGCGGACCGAGGTAGCAAGGACGCCGTACAGACCAACACCCGCAAGCAGCGCTGCGATCGTTGAGAACACTCCGATCAGCAGGAGCGAGAAGCGTGTCTGCGCCTGGGCCTGGACCACGAGCGCATCCATCGGTTGCATCTGGTTGATGAAGGTTTCCTTACCCGCTTTGCGCACGACTTCGCGCACCGAGCCGGCCAGTGCTCCCGGATCTCCATCCGTCCGCAGCGCCCACCACGAAGCAGCTCCGTGGTTCACATATCCGTCCGTGACGTAAATCTGCTCGCGCCCCTGTTCGACCAGCGATGTGTTGCGCTGATGGGCCACCACACCAATGATCTCGCCCCACTGAGCTTCAGGCGTGCGAACGCGAAACAGTATTCGCTTGCCCACCGCAGACTCGTTTGGAAACGCTTTCGCCGCGAGTGCCTGATCGACTATGAGCAGGTTCCGATCAGGCGAGCTATCTTCCTGCGTAAAAGTACGCCCCGCGAGGAGCGTCGTGCCCATCGCTTCGAAATAACCAGGCAGAACAACCTGAAGATCCGCTGCCTGAAACTTGCTCGGATCGTTTTGTGCTTCAGCTCCGCCCCAACGCACCGGATTAAACCCACCTGCGAGCGGCAATGGATTTGACGCTGTCACACTGTTCACACCCGGAAGCGCGTCGAGTTGCTCGCGAAGCTGGCGCTTGAAAGTCTCTCTCTCCTGCGGTGTGGCGCCGACCTGGCCGAGAAGTTGAAATGTCAGCAGCCCACGCGGATCAAACCCGAGATTCACACGTTGAATGTTAAGGAACGTGCGAAACATCAAACCCGAGCCAATCAGCAGTACAAACGCAAGCGCAACTTCCACGACAACCACAGCATTACGCAACCCCGCAGCGCCGAGTGCTCCGGTTCTCCCAGCAGCGCGCAACGTATCCATGAGGTTTGGCTTCGCGGTGCGAAGCGCCGGAATCATCCCGAAAAGCACGGCAGACAACAGTCCCGCCAAAATCGAAAACGCCAACACCTGCATATCAATCCCGATCGCATTCAAGCGCGGCAGATTCTCCGGCGCGATTGCGAGTAGTTGGCGAATGCCTAAATACGCAAGCCCGATTCCAGCCACAGTCCCGAGCGCGGCGAGCACGAACGCTTCGGCAAGTGTTTGTCGAACTAACTGCCACCAACCAGCGCCGAGTGCAGCTCGCACAGCCAGTTCTCGTTCGCGCGACGAAGCTCTCACGAGCATCAGGTTCGCGACGTTCGCGCATGCGATCAGTAACAGAAAAATGACTGCACCCATGAGCGCGAGAATTGCCGGTCTAACTTCATCCACGAGATGCTGCTTCATCGGCACGAGTTGAAAATATTGACCAGCAGTTCGCGAGATGGTGTTCTCGTCGCGAATCTTCTGAACAATAGTCTCGACTTCGGCCTGAGTATTGGCCATCGTCGCACCTGGCTTGAGGCGCCCGATAACGCGCCACTGCACGTTGTTGCGATTGGCTACGTCATACGGAATGCGCGCCGCGATCCAGACACTCGGAAACTGTTCCACATTCGCTTTCGGTGGAAACAGCAGCTCAAAACCCGGAGCCAGGACGCCCACGATCGTCGGCGGTGGTCCAAACGCAGCGGCTACCGGAAGAGTTTTGCCGATGATGGATCGATCACCGCCAAAGCGCTGTTGAAAGTAATCGTTGCTTAGAATCACCATCGTTGGCAGCGGCGGTGGCGCATTCGCAGCGGGAGCATTGCCGGCCTGACCCGCCGGTGGTTCGGGCTGCGGCGTTCCATCAGATTCCTGAAAATCTCGGCCGGCGATCATCGACCCACCCATCATTTGAAAGAAGTTCGTCGATACCGACGCGAAGCGGACGCGCTCAGGCGTGCCGTCTAAACCAGGAAGAGTGAAACGAAACGTCTGGAGCGCAGCGAAGTCCTCAAAATTATTCTTCGCGCCGTTGCGCACGTCGAGGAAGTCGACATTGGAAATGGGAAAGTCTTTCACGTTCCGCTTCTGCAAATCGCCGCGGACGAAGATCAGCCGCTCTGGATCTTTGTAAGGAAGTTTCCGGAGCAACACGCCATTCGTGACGCTGAAGATGGCGGTGCTGGCGCCAATCGCGAGGGCAATCGTTACCACGACTGTGATCGTGAATATGGGACTCTTGCGCAGCGTGCGGAATGCGTAGGCGAATTCGTTTAGCATGATGGCGGCCAGTTTAGACCCTCTGTTGAATTCCAGCCAAGCTTAAAATTGTTAAGGTTTGTTAAGACTGAAACTCACTTGAGCTCTAGGACCACGATCGACTTTGCCGGAACACTGAGACTCAATCGCGAGCCTTCAAACTTGTAGCCGCTGAATGGCGCCGGCTTGACGGTGTTCGGATGATCGAACGTGTTCATCGCGTTCATGACGGGCGCGGTGAGAACTTCTCCTGCGGTGACGTTTTTGCCCGCCATCGTCGTAACGATCTCTGCCGCCCGATTAGGATCAAGGTTCACAATTGAGAGGTGCAGCCGCCCTTCATTGTCGCGTGAAGCCGTGGCGCTCAGCGAGGGAACAGAGGCATCGCCCAACTTATACGCGGGCGCGTTGAAATCGACCGGGATCAGCGTCGCTCCCTGATGCACTCGATACATCCTGAAGACATGGTACGTGGGGGTCAGCACGATCTTCTCTTTGTCGGTCAAGATCATCGCCTGAAGGACGTTGACCATCTGCGCTATGTTGGCCATCTTCACGCGATCAGCGTGTTGGTGGAAGATGTTCAGGTTGATGGCAGCGGCTACTGCGTCGCGCAATGTGTTCTGCTGATAGAGCGCGCCCAGATCTCGGCCCGGCTCGCGGTCGTACCACGTGCCCCACTCGTCCACCATCAGACCGACGCGCTTTTGTGGATCATATTTGTCCATGATCGCACTATGTTTCTGGATAAACTCATCCATGCGCAGTGTCCGGAGGAGTGTCGCATGCCATTCCTTTTCGCCGAACTGCGTTGCGGATCCCTTCTTCTCCCAATTGCCAGTCGGCAGCGTGTAGTAATGCAGCGATAGACCATCCATCTGCTTCGCTGCTTGCGACATCAGCACCTCGGTCCAGTTGTAATTCTCGTCGTAAGCTCCGACGGCCAGCTTCTGGATGTAATTGCCCGAAAAGTTCTTGATGAAAGTCGCATAGCGGCGGTACACGTCGGCGTAATACTCCGGCCGCATGTTCCCGCCGCAGCCCCACGTTTCATTGCCGACCGCAAAGTATGGAATCTTCCAGGGTTTGTCGCGTCCGTTGCGGCGGCGCAGGTTGGCCCACTCGGTATCACTATCAGAGGTCATGTACTCGATCCACTGCATCATCTCCTGTGGCGAGCCACTGCCGACGTTACCGTTGATGTAAGCGTCCGCTCCCAACATCTCGCATAGATCGAGGAACTCGTGCGTGCCGAAGGCGTTCGTATCGACTCCGCCCCAGCTCGAGTTGGGCCGGCGCGGGCGCTTGTCACGTGGGCCAATGCCGTCGAGCCAGTGGTACTCGTCCGCGAAACAGCCGCCGGGCCAACGCAACACGGGCACGTGCAGTTCCTTTAACGCAGCGAGCACATCATTGCGCAGGCCGCGCGTGTTTGGGATTGGCGAGTTTTCTCCGACCCAGATGCCTTCGTAGATCAGACGTCCGAGGTGTTCGGCAAACTGGCCGTAGATGTTGCGATTGATGGTACCGCGTGGCTGGTCCAAATGGATCGCGAGCGTCGCCTGGTAGGAATTTTGTGTTTGGGCTGCAAGCGGCCACAGCATTGAAGCGAGCAATAACAATGCGAGGCACACGTGCAGGTTTCGTCGAGTATGCATAGATGCTAGCGGCGCGGCGCGGTGATTCCCGGCCATGCGTCCGTTCGGAAAGGAGAAGCTGGGAATCCGGCGGCGTTGTAGAGATTGACGGTCGGGTTGTCGGCCCATCCGTAACGAACCGCGACCGGTTTGGGGACCGTTGAACTGGAGACGATTACTGTATCGCCATCGATGCGCGCGTCAGCCCAAACAAAGCGACGATCTTCGCCGGCGATCGCAAAGTCCTTCACTGGACCACCGTCGCTCGTTTTTAATCCCGCGTTGTACTTGAAATGGATTCGCACTTTATCTCCTTCAATCGTGAAACGATCGAAGAGCGGTCCGGATGGAATAATCTTTTGACCATACGTGCCGGCGAGTGCCCATGCGGCCAACCGGCGACCGACATCAAGCTTGTTACGCGGATGGAGTTCCTGCTCATCACCGATATCGATCGTCACTGCCATTCCAGTCTGCGGCTCACGCAAGGTCATGGCTTGCGCTTCACGCAACTCAGCCCAGTCACTCTCGTCCGGTTGAGATTTGCGTGCGCGCCAGTTAGCGAGCTGAACGAAATAAAACGGAAATTCACGGCCCCAGGCACTTCGCCAATTCCGAATCATGACTGGAAACAGTGTGCGGTATTGATAAGCACGCCCGGCGTTGCTCTCGCCCTGATACCAAATGACGCCGCGAATCGCGAAAGGCACGAGCGGCGCAATCATCGCGTTGTAAAGAACACTGGGATTGTTTTGATTAGTTGCTCCGACGGCTTCGGGACGTGTGCCCCAGTCGGGATGTTTCGGCTCGAGCGCGAGCTCAACTTTGTAGTCCCACGCTCCACGGAGTGAGACTGGCTCGACGCCAGCAGGCCCGATCGACATCGCTCCTCCGCGACCAAAACCACCTTCTCCCGCGCTATCAAATACACGCACGGCAAATCACATTTCGTCCCGCACGCACGGTGGAACCCGGCGCCACATACTTTCGCGGCACCATGTAACTATTCGGCGTCTCTCGTCCAGTCGAGCCGATCTTCGTGCCGTTGAAATAAGTAGTGTCGTAATCATCAATGGGCGTCAGATTCAGAACCAGATCCTTGCCGGACCATGAAGCGGGCAACTCGACGACTTTGCGAAACCAGATAGCTCCGTCAATCATCAAACCTGCCGCTTCGATCTGTTTGGGCAGTTCCATCTGGCTCCAGCCGGCTGTTGAAGTCGACGGATCTGCGTATCCCAAAGCTTCACCTTTATTCACGCCGTCGAGGTAAAGATTCTTTTCTTCCCATTGGGCCAACGCTTGCGCGTAAGCTGCTTTTGTTTGCGGCAGCGCGTTCAAACTGCTTTCGTAGCGATCGAGTATGGGTTTTAGTTCCGGCGATGAACAGAGTGCTTCGTTGCTGGTCCAGCTTTCTGCCGGTGTGCCGCCCCACGAGCTGTGAATCAGTCCGACCGGAACTTTCAGATGCTCGTAGAGCTCGCGTCCGAAGAAATAACCGACCGCTGAGAAGTGCGCGGCTTCTTCTGGCGTCGTGACGACCCAATGTCCTTCAACGTCGGCTAATGGTGACGCGGCGGTGTGCTTTTCAACTGTGAAGAGTCTGATTTCCGAGTTGTTCGCGTGGGCGACGGTCTCGGCGCCATTCGTCGTGTTGACCAGCGGCCACTCCATGTTCGATTGGCCCGAGCACAGCCACACCTCACCAACCAAAACATTCTTGACGGTCAGAACATTGTCGCCTTTCACAATGAGCTCGAATGGGCCACCTGCTTTCAAAGGACCAAGCAATACCTGCCAGCGTCCTTGTGCGTCAGCAATAATATTCGACGTTTTCTTATCAAAGGTGACGGCTACACGCTCGCCGGCACTTGCGCTTCCCCAGATACGAACCTTGATTCCCTGCTGCAAGACCATGTTGTCGCTGATGATGGCCGGCAGGCGCACTGCGCCGGTTGCACTCGCAGCAATGAAAAATGGCAGAATGAAGCGAAGAAGGCGCTTAATCAACATGGTAGTCGAAGACGAATCGTCCGACCTGGATCGTCCCCTTTCCACCCGTAGCAGGCTGGATCAATAACGCTCGAACCATCGAGCTTTTGCGGTTGCGAAATGCTTCGACTTCGCCAACGGTGTCGCCGCTCGAGGCCCGGTAAAACGTCACAGTGATGCTGTCGGGAGTTTTACGCTGGTAACCAAAAACATACTCGCCCGGCTCCAACGATAACTCCCCAACCTTCATCGGTACCTGCGCGACAAAGAAATGGGAATACTTGCCCTCAGCCGAATAGCCCGCCGTAATCATCACCACGCCCGCGATAAACTTCCCGCGCCCATCGGTCACACCTGACGCGGTGCGAAACTCAGTCTCGATGTTCTCTTTTATGACCGGCGCCCGCGCGGGAATCACTCTTCTCAACTCCGGTTCCGAAGCAATGCGCCAGCCGGCGGGGGCAGCGTTACTGAAGAAGATCGTCGTTAACACCACCAGCAACACAGGCCCAAGCCTGCGAAGCAGGCGGCAGCATAAAGCCTGGGGCGCAAGCCCCAGGATCCGAATTAGAAAACGCGATTGAGCCCGCGAAGTGGGCGACAGCCCAAAGACACCACACGCTGTCGCCCGCTTCGCGGGCTCAACATCTATTTTTGATTCGCTGATCCTGGGGCTTACGCCCAAGGCTTTATGCTGTCGCCTGCTTCGCAGGCTCAATGTCGATGTTTCGTACAAAACGCCTCCACACTGAAAGTCAGTGAATAGATGTTAAAGTATCGCCCGGACAAATGCATCGTTTAAAATATTTTCGAGTTGCCGCGGCTCTTCTGCTTCTCGCCAGTACTCGCACTCCCGCGCTCGATCCAAACAGAAGCCTGAAAGAGTTTGGCCATCAAACATGGGTCACTGAAAACGGTTTACCCCAAAATACGGTTCAGGCGATCATTCAAACGCGCGACGGCTATCTCTGGATCGGAACACAGGAAGGCTTGGCGCGATTCGACGGACTGAACTTCACCGTGTTCGATAAGAAAAGTGTTCCTGCCTTCAAGAGTAATGACATTCGCTTTTTACACGAAGACCAGCAGGCTCGCCTTTGGATTAGCACATCGTATGGACTCGTCTGCTTTCACAACGGCCAGTTCACAAGCTTCACAGAAAACGAAGGTTTACCGGATAACAGTGTCGGACCTGTGGTCGAAGATAATAGCGGTAACGTTTGGATCGGAACCGCCGGTGGTCTAACTCGTTTTGAAAACGGAAATTTTAAAACCTTCACGACAGACCAGGGACTCACACGAAATGTGATTCAAGTGCTCTACGCGCGCGCGAACGGATCGATCGTGGTTGGCACCTCTGCCGGATTTCAAATCTTCGACGGCGATCAGTTTACTTCACTACACGTACCCGCAGATATGCTCCCGGCAAACATCACCTCAATCGCGGAGACAAACAGTGGCTTACTCTGGCTCGGAACGCTCGACGGGCTCTATCAAGTCGATCGAGAAGGCCGCACGTTGACCGTTACCCTCCCGAATAGCCGCGTCAGCGCGTTGCGCATCGATCGCGAAGGCGCATTGTGGATTGCAACTGCCGGTGGAGTAGCGCGCTTACGCGGTGAACAGCTCGAGACATTTACGACGTCCGATGGTCTGTCGAGTAATCTCGTGCTCTCGTTGTTCGAAGATCGTGAAGGCAGTATGTGGATTGGCACCGAAGCCGGCGGACTGAATCTACTGAAGAGTAAAAAGTTCAATACCTTCACGACCAAAGAGGGCCTCCCGAGCGATCTCGTGAAAGTTATTTATCAGGATCCACAGGGAGGGATCTGGATCGGATCAAACGGCGGCGGACTGACTCTCTTTAAGAACGGCAAGTTCACTACGTGGACCACGCGCGATGGCCTCTCGAGTGACGTGGTCCTTTCGCTTGCCGGTGATACAAACGGTGTGATCTGGATCGGAACGCCTGACGGTCTAAACCGTCTTCACAACGGAAAGTTTCAAACCTTCACGTTTGCCGACGGACTCTCGAACGATCTCGTCCGCTCGGTGTTAGTCGATCGCAACGGCGTGCTTTGGGTCGGTACGCGCGACGGTTTGAACAGTTTTCGTGATAACGAATTTACGACCTTTACAACAAAGGACGGTCTCGCAAACAACTTCATCGGCGCCCTCTTTGAAGACTCGAAAGGTAATCTGTGGGTCGGAACTCTTGGCGGCTTGAGCAAAATAAAGGACGGAAAGTTTCAGACGTTTACGACCAAAGACGGACTTTCCAGCAACACTGTTATTTCAATTTACGAAGACGCAGCGGGCGATCTGTGGATCGGAACGAACGGCGGCGGTCTTAATCGTTTGCACGGCGGCAAATTTAATTCCTTCACTGTCGCAGCTGACGTCATCTATCGCATTCTCGAAGACAAACAGCAGAATCTCTGGTGCAGCTCGAATCAGGGAATCTTTCGCGTCAATAAAAGTGAACTCGATAAAGTCGGCAATGAGGCGAACGCGACTGTAAATCCTGTGTTCTACGGTCCGGCGGATGGAACGTTGACGCGCGAGTGTAGCGGCGGTGGGCATCCCGCGGGATGGCAGACAAGCGACGGACGCATGTGGTTTGCAACTATCAAAGGACTCGCGGTTATCGATCCGGAACACATTCCACTCAACACATCGCCACCGCCGATCGCGATTGAACAAATCTTCATCGACAATCAATCTGTACCGTTAACTCAAAAGCTAAAAATCTCACCGGACGCGTCGCGGCTCGACTTCTACTACACTGCGCTAAGCTTTATCGCACCCGAGAACGTGCGATTCAAATACAGGCTCGAAGGCTTTGACGACAATTGGATCGACGGCGGCGCGCGGCGAGTCGCGTCGTACACAAACCTGCGACCGGGCAATTACACATTCCGCGTGATTGCGGCAAACAACGATGGTGTTTGGAACGAGAGCGGAGCCGCCGTTGAGTTTTACCTGCAGCCGCACTTTTACCAGACCTACTGGTTCTACCTGATTGGTCTTTTACTGTTGGCGCTAACTGCCTGGCTGCTCTATCGCATGCGCGTCAAACGCATGGCTTCGCAGTTCCAGGCCGTGCTCGCCGAGCGTAGTCGCATCGCACGCGAAATTCACGACAACCTGGCCCAGGATATTCTCGGCATTTCTGTTCAGTTGGAACTGGTGGCGCGATTGATGCCCGCTGCTGCCGAAACAGCGAAGGGCCATCTGGATCGCGCCCGCATTCTCGTGCGCAACAGTATGACTGAAGCGCGTCGTTACGTCTGGGATCTGCGTTCTCAGGAGCTGCAAAAGAAGGATCTGCCGGCAGCGTTGCGTGATACGACGAAGCGTCTGACTGCCGAAAGCAAGATCGAGGCGGTCGTCGAGGTAGCCGGTCCATCACGACCGTTGCCACCGGACGTTGAGACAAATCTCTTGCGTATCGGACAAGAGGCAATTAACAATGCGGTAAAGCACGCGCGAGCAAACCGCATCGATGTTGCGCTAAACTTCGACACGCGCAACGTGCGGCTCAGCATTCGTGATGACGGCCAGGGCTTTGATCCGGGCGAACAGATCGCTGATGGTCACTTCGGTTTGATTGGCATGCGTGAGCGTGCAGCGCAAGTCGGTGGCGTGCTGTCGATCGAGAGCGCGAACGAGCGTGGCACAGAGATCGTTGTCGAGGTGCCGTTGAATGAGTAACAAGATTCGAATCATGGTGATTGACGACCAGGCGGTGGTGCGACAGGGATTTGTGTCGCTCATCAACACGGTTGCCGATATGGAAGTGATCGCGCAGGGAGTGAACGGGCAACAGGCAGTCGAGCTATACCGCGAGCATCAGCCTGACATTACTTTGATGGATCTTCGTATGCCGTTAAAGAGCGGCGTCGAGGCAATCGCCACGATCCGTCACGAATTTCCTGAAGCTCGGATCATCGTTCTCACAACTTACGATGGAGATGAAGATATCTATCGTGCGTTGCAAGCCGGCGCGCAAGGCTATCTGTTGAAAGACATGTTTTTTGAGGAGCTGGAGGACGCCATCCGGAAGGTCCATGCCGGTGCGCGCCGGCTTCCTCCAGTTGTGGCAGAAAGACTGGCTGAACGCATGAGCGCCTCCGAGCTCACGGATCGCGAGTTGGAGGTCCTTCAGGAGATCGTGAAGGGTAAGTCGAACAAGGAGATCGCGAGCACGCTGCACATCAGTGAAGCCACCGTGAAGAGCCACATCAACAACATCCTCGGCAAGCTCGGCGTCACGGACCGCACCCAAGCCGCCACGCGAGCATTACAGCGCGGCATCGTCCATCTTTAGCACAAAAAGGTACATAAAGCACAAAAAAGAAGGTTCAGAGTTCAAGCGGCTTTGCCCGAAAAGTCTGATTTCTCTGTGCAACCCTCTGCGTTCTCTGAGTCTCTGTGGTTGTTTTTCCTAAGCAATCTTCAACCACAGAGGCACAGAGAGCGCAGAGATTGCACAGAGAAGAGCATGTATAACGACTTTTCGTGCAAGGCCAGTTCAAGCGGCTTTGCCCGAAAAAGTCTGATTTCTCTGTGCAACCTCTGCGTTCTCTGAGTCTCTGTGGTTGTTTTTCCTAAGCAATCTTCAACCACAGAGGCACAGAGAGCGCAGAGATTGCACAGAGAAGAGCATGTATAACGACTTTTCGGGCAGAGCCAGTTCAAGCTTTAACTTGTTGGTCACTTTCTCTTTTGTGCTTTATGTGCCTTTTTGTGGCTCAAAATTTTTTGTGCCTTTTTGTGGCTCAAACTAAAGTTGGAGATCTGGGCTAGACCAAATGGTCATGACACCCTTTCACCGATCCTGTATTTTCCTTCTCGCTCGACTAATTCTCCGGTTCCGAGTTCAAAATCAAGGCTTCCTACCCTACCAAACTTGTTGCAGAACCAAGAGGGAAGTTTGATTAAGTTATAGAACCCGGAACCGGTCCTCCTTTAAATCCCCTAAATTCTCGATTACTAACGACGCTCAAGTTCTCGACGCATTGCATCTGCCGCTTCATGCTTTCCATCGTCTTCGAGGGCTTTCATCTTCTTCTTGAAAGCATCGTATTTAACTGGCTTCTTTGCCACCAGGGTGAATACGTCATCAGCGGGATTGCCCAACGTGATCTGCACCATCTCCGTGATTGAGGCTCCGTAAGACGCGACTTTCACCGACCTGATCGGATAGTTGTTGAGTTCCGGCGCGTAATACTCTTCCTCGTACGAACCATCCTTGTCGACTTCATAGCGCAACACGTAACAGTTGTAACCCTGGACCATCTCCTCTCTAACGAATCGAGGATCACTATGACTGTCGATAATAGGAATGAGCGATGTTACTTCCGTCCCCGGCATCGTCGAAAGGAATTCCAACTCACCTTTGCCCAGATCTTGAAAGACGCCATCTCCTGGAATTCCAAAGGCACTGTGCTCCTTTATGGCTGTGCCGTCATTCTTGTATGCAGTAAGAACCTCCTTCCAGGTTCCATCCGACTTTTGACTTCTCACCGTAATCACGTAATCGCTTTGCCGCGGGTTTGCCTGCGCCTTCGGATCGTTCATCTTTATCGTCTCTTTCGTCACTATCGTGAAGCCTTGCGCCGGCCGCGTTTTTGGTCCTTTCGGTGGCAAGGCGTAGACGATTACGGCTGAAACTACCCCAGTCACAAAGAGCGCTATCAAGAAGACTCGGATCTTTCTTGAAAGAGATTTATTCATATTTCTCTCCTGAGAGTGGACGTGAGCAGAAGAGTAGCACGATTGGTCTTCAATCTCATCGGTCCCGATGGGCCGGACTTCCAGCAGTGTCAAACTGAGAACTCACTACTAAGAGCCTATTCTTATAACGCGCTACCGAAGTTGGAAACGCGAAAGTGGGATGGTTGATGGTGCGCTCTGGTTCTTTTAGTGTCGATGATCGTCGTTACCGCCATCGCATCGACCCAAAATAAAACCGAAGTCGTCGGGTTAACACCTGAGGAAATTAAGTGGTTCACGCCACCGTTTTACAACGATGGCTGCGAAGTTAAAGGGTTATCCAGCGGGGAGCTTTATTGTTATTCCGGCTGGTCTTCCGCACTTTGTAGCAGCAAAGGATGGCAGCGTGATTGTTCAGGTCAGCGGAGCGGTAAATTCGAAACTAATTATCTGGAGAAATAGGAGAGTCAAAATTAATTGCCACACCATTGCTGCTCACAGGGAACTCCGTCGCTGTCGCCGTCCATCTGCGTGCCGGGGCAGTTCCTGAGGAAGAACATCGCTTCATCGCAGGATGTCATTTGTGAGCAACGCGTTCGACCGTCGCAGCGAAACTGCACGGATACCGGCGATGCTGGCTCGGATGCAACGAACTTCTGTGGCTGGGGAGTTGTGATTTCCGCCGGTGGCGGGGCGGACGCTCGCGTCTTACTCACCGCAACTGATGCGGACGCCTGCGGCTCTGGCGTCGTGATTGGTTTAGCTACCGCAGACTGCTGCCTCGGTGCTTGACGCTCCACAAATTGATAGCAGTAGTAACCAAAGGCGCCGACTGCAATAACCAGTACGACCACGAAAATGGTGATCGCCCAAGGGCTGGGCCTGAACTCCGACGTGGCTGGAATGTGAGTTCCTTTTTGCTGCATATTTAGCCGAAATATTTAAAGAACGCGCCAATCAATAAAACTACCAGCGTAAAGACCAGAAAACAGCCTGTGGTGAACCTTCGGGCCTCTGGCCCTCGATCGGCATCGAAGACATCCTCAAAGTATCTCGAGGCCGGCGCTATTATCCAGTTCAACAAATCCCACATGTGTTCGTGCAATGCCTCACTTTTGGAATTAAATGAAGGCTCTAGAGCTTTCGAAGGGCAGGTGAGGAACCTCAAGAATCCTAACCGAAGTGAAAGCAAAGTGGAACAGTTTTTTTGTTGTGGGTCGAAATTCCCTACGGCTTGATCGTCACCATTACAACGCCGTGACTCGGGACTGCCGCTGAGAATTTTTCAGAGACGCTGCCGAGGTCTTTGCTCGCCCAGAGGTCTCGCACTTTCGCCGTGAGATGTGTCGGATAGCCGATATCGGTCCATGATACCGAGATCTCGGCTGCCTTTGGACCACGATTGAATAACACTACCGCGCGTCCGCCATCGGCCAATTGTTTGGACCAGACTTCCTGATCTCCATTTCGTTTTACGCGCCGTCCCTGCATTCCGAGTGGATCCTGATTGACTGAGATCACCTCTCGATTGGTAAGAATCTCCGCCACTTCACGCGACATGCTGCGCAGATCGTTTCCCGCCATCAGTGGCGCCGCAAGAATGCACCACAAACTGAAATGCGAGCGATACTCGGTTGTGGTCATTCCACCGTTGCCGACTTCCAACATGTCCGGATCGTTCCAACGTCCCGGGCCGGCATACGATTCGAGTCCGTCCTGAAGATCGAGGATATGGACCACGCCCATGCCGCCCCAATCACGTTTACAGTCCCAGCAGTCTTGTATGTCGCCCGTCGTGCGCCAGAGATTCCCGACGCTCCCGGCCCACAACCACGGTTTCGATGTGCCCCACTCACAGATACTAAAGACGATCGGTCGCCCTGCTTTCACGAGAGCATCACGCATGATCGAGTAAGAGGCGGGCGCGTTCTGAGTTCCGGTTGAGCACCAGTCGTACTTCAGATAATCGACACCCCACGCCGCATACTGGCGCGCATCCTGGAATTCGTAGCCACGACTGCCCGGACGCTTCTGGCAAGTGAGAGTACCGGCATCGGAATAGAGTCCAAACTTCAATCCTTTCGAGTGAACGTAATCTGCGAGAGCTTTCATTCCGGAAGGAAAGCGTTGTGGATCCGCGAGGATGTTTCCCTGTGCGTCTCGATCGATCTGCCAGCAATCGTCGATTACGAGGTAGACGTAACCGGCGTCTCTCATGCCGCTCGTGACCATCGCGTCCGCCATTTCCTTGATCAGCTTCTCGCTGACGTTGCAGGCGAACTTGTTCCAACTGTTCCAGCCCATCGGCGGAGTTTTGGCGAGACCGTTGTCGAGGGCACGGACGTCAGTGAAACAGAAGGCGATGAGTAGCAGTGATGCAACGCTTAGGTATCTTTTCATAGTTGAATTCTTCTCTGTGCAACCTCTGTGGTCTCTGTGTCTCTGTGGTTGAAACTCCGATCCACCACAAAGACACAGAGACCACGAAGGTTGCACAGAGAAATCCGTTTGTGACAACTCAACGAGCGTTGATGACAACTGAAGCAGGCGCCAGATTCTCTGACGTCGCTCTCAAATAAATTCGTCCGGCCTTCGGTTTCGACTGAACGATCACGAGGGCCATTCCGTGAAATGCCTTCCGCTGTTTCCCTTTGAACGATTCGTGACTAATCTGGTTACCGTTATCAACACCCGCAATCGCTCCATCACCACTCACTTCAAATTTGATCAGGTTGTCTGCTAACGGAACGAGCGTGCCATTTCGATCGACTATCTTCACTGTTACAAATGATAAATCGACACCATCAGCATTGATCGTCTTTCGATCGGGAATCAAAACAATCTGAGAAGCCTGAGCCGCAGTTCGCACTTCCCTCGTCAGCACCATGTGGCCGTTCCTTCGTGACACCGCTTTCAACACGCCTGGCTCAAACGCAAGTCGCCAGAACACATGCATCTCATCGCCTTGTTTACGTTTTGTTCCCCGTGAACGCCCGTTCACGAAAAGCTCGACTTCATCGGCATTGTTGTAATAGGCCACGACGTCAATTGTCTCGCCAGGCTTCCAGTTCCAGTGTGGAAAGACGTGCAACACCGGCGTGTTGGTCCATTCACTCTGGTAAAAATAGAACGGATCTTTGGGAAAGCCCGCGAGATCGATGATGCCAAAATACGAGCTCACCGCAGGCCACGGAAACGGCGTCGGCTCGCCGATGTAGTCCCAACCGGTCCAAATGTACATCCCCGAAAAGAAGTCGTTGTTCTTCACGAGCTTCCACTGCTCTTCATGCGCTGATCCCCACGGCGCAGTCGAATTGTCATACGCGGAACACTCGTAAGTTGGTCCAAGCTTGAGAATGTCTTCCTCTTTCCTGGGCCAACGTCGAATCTCATCGGAAGGCATCGCGTAACTGCCACGCG
Organism: Pyrinomonadaceae bacterium; assembly: GCA_035251975.1. Taxonomy (GTDB): domain Bacteria; phylum Acidobacteriota; class Blastocatellia; order Pyrinomonadales; family Pyrinomonadaceae; genus PSRF01. Next base: position 16,093 of record DATFDT010000056.1, read on the forward strand.
TGTGCAGCGAGGAATTCGTTTCGGCGCCGATGATCGCGCGTCCCGGAAACATCTTCGCAAACTCCGGAAGTTTCGCGTGATGGTAGTTTGTGCCGACCAGATCGAGATCACCTTCCATGATCACTTTATTATCGCGACTCACACCATTCGTTGCGGACGTGATCGGACGCGTGCGATCAAGGTTGCGAACGATCGCGGTTAACTCTTTAGTGATCGTGCCGCCCGCTGGATTGTCGTTCCACTGCTCCATCACCTCGTTGCCAATGCTCCAGATGAAGATGCTGGGATGATTACGGTCGCGCAGCACCATGTCTTCCAGATCGCGCTTGTGCCACTCGTCCCAGTCGAGGTGGTAATCGTATTTCGTCTTCTGAATCTTCCAGACGTCGAAGGCTTCGTCCATGACGATGAAGCCCATTTTGTCAGTCAAATCCAGCAGCTCCGGAGCAGGCGGATTATGCGAGGTGCGAATACCGTTGACACCCATTGCCTTCAACATCTCGAGCTGCCGCTCAATCGCTCGCACGTTCACGGCAGCACCGAGCGAACCGAGATCGTGATGATTACACACGCCACGTATCTTCAACGCTTTGCCGTTGAGGAAGAACCCTTTCTCAACGTCGAAGCGAAACCAGCGAATACCCAGAGGCGTTTCGTAGCGATCGACAATTTTGCCGCCCTGGTCCAACTGTGATACGACTTTGTACAGGTAAGGACGCTCGTCTGACCAAAGCACCGGCGCTGAGATTTTCAGCGTTTGATTTACCAACGCGCGCACACCGTTCTCGGTACTTCTTGTGAGGTCTCTTCCATTTGCATCCTGAATAATCGTGGTGAGATTTACCGGAACAGTGTTTTTCGAACCGTTCTGCACCTGAGTCTTAATGACGACCGTAGCCGATTCACTGCTAACCTCAGGCGTGGTGACGTACGTCCCCCAATGTTCGATGTGGACCGGATCCAGAGTTGTCAGCCAGACATTGCGGTAAATCCCGGACCCGGAATACCAGCGCGAGTTTGGTTGTTGCGAGTTGTCGACCTTTACGGCAATGACATTTGGACCACTACCATAAATCAGATGCGGTGTCAGTTCATAAATAAAGGAGCTGTAACCATAAGGCCGCTTTCCGAGGTAATGACCGTTGATCCACACCTCGCTATTGCGGTAGACGCCGTCAAACTCGATAAAGATCGACTTCCCTTTCGCAGTCAGGGGCATGGTGAAGGTCTTGCGATACCAGCCAATGCCGCCCGGCAATGCGCCGCCGCCAGTGCCCGAAGGAGCTTTTTCACTGAACTCACCTTCGATGCTCCAGTCGTGCGGCAGATTCAGTTGCCGCCACTGAGCATCGTTCAGATCCACATCCTGTCCGTTGGAAACATCGCCGAGCTGAAAGCGCCAATTCTGATTGAACGAGACTCGTTTGCCGGGCCGCGAATTAGCGAAACAAAAGCAGGCAGCGAGAAAAATAAAACAAACGGCCGGAATGATGATAAGTTTCCTCGTCATGGCGTGTAATTTAACCACAAAACTCTGGTTTATTGGCCCAATATTGCTCCTTCTTCCGCTTGTTTTTGCAAAAGCACAATCGACGCAAATCCATTCCGGCTGGCAGTTCCGCGAAGCCGGCAAAACGGATTGGTACAACGCGACCGTTCCCGGCTGCGTTCACACCGATCTGCTCGCTAACAAACTGATCGACGATCCGTTCTATCGCGATAACGAAAAGAAGCAGCAATGGATCGACAAAAAAGATTGGGAATACAAAACCACTTTCCGGGTCACCGCACAGACACTCGCACGCGAAAACGTCGAACTCGTCTTCGATGGTCTCGACACTTACGCTGTGGTGTATCTCAACGAGCAACTGGTCCTCAAGGCAGACAACATGTTTCGCACGTGGCGCGTGAACGCCAAGCCCGCACTCAAAACCGGCGAGAACACGTTGCGGATCGTCTTTCGTTCACCAGTGAATGAGATTTTGCCGGTGATGGCGAAACTGAAGTACCAGCTTCCCGCACCAAACGATCAGGGCGAAAAGACGTCGCCATACACGCGAAAGGCTCCATATCATTACGGCTGGGATTGGGGACCACGTTTCGTCACCAGTGGTGTGTGGCGCCCGGTGTCGCTGGAGGCGTGGGACGGGGCGCGTGTGAACGATGTCCAGGTGATAGTCAAAAAGATCTCAGCCGATGTTGCCGAGCTGACGGCTAATGTCGAAGTGGAGGCGAGTGCTGCTGGCGCGGCCGAAATAGTATTGGACAATCTGACAGACAAAGCCGTTGCCGGTAAACAGCAAATCAAGCTCGAGCCGGGAACCAATCGAGTCGCATTCAACTTCACAGTATCAAATCCGAAACTCTGGTGGCCCAACGGACTCGGCGAGCAACCACTCTACAGCTTCCGCGCACGCAGTCTCGTAAACGGACAAGTCACGGGCGAGAAACTAACGCGCACAGGTCTACGCACGCTCGAGCTTAGACAGCAGCGAGACGAAGCTGGACAAAGCTTCATGTTCGTCATCAACGGTGTTCCGGTTTTCGCGAAGGGTGGAAACTGGATTCCAGCCGACAGTTTTCCTACCCGCGTCACTAAAGACAAATACCGGTTTCTGCTCGAGTCAGTGCGCGACACCAACATGAATATGCTGCGTGTGTGGGGTGGGGGCATTTACGAGTCTGACGACTTCTACGAGCTCTGCGACGAGATGGGAATTCTTGTGTGGCAGGATTTCATGTTTGCTTGCAGCATGTATCCCGCGAATCAGGAGTTTCTCGATAGCGTTCGCGCCGAAGCGATCGACAATGTGAAGCGATTGCGTAATCACCCGAGCATCGTTCTTTGGGCCGGCAACAACGAGGTCGAAACTGCGTGGCGAAACTGGGGCTGGCGTCAAAACCTGCCGGCGTCGGTGTGGGATGACTATCTAAAGATCTTTCACGGCGTCTTGCAGGAAGTCACGGCGCAATTCGATCCGTCGCGCACTTACTGGCCCAGCTCGCCGCACGGCGGACTCGACGATGATCCAGAGTCACGGCGCAGTGGCGACGTGCATTTCTGGCAAGTCTGGCATGCGGCTGAACCGTTCAGTGACTACGAGAAACAAAAGCCGCGCTTCATGAGCGAATACGGGTTCCAGTCTTTTCCGAATATCGAAACGGTGAAGTCGTACACGGTTCCTTCTGACCGCGACATCGAATCGCCCATCATGCTTGCGCACCAGCGGCACCCGCGCGGTAACCAGCTCGTTCGTGAATACATGTTGCGCGATTACGCTCAGCCGAAAGATTTCGAGTCGTTCTTGTACGTGAGCCAGGTGTTGCAGGCGGAAGGCATACGCATCGGCGCCGAGCACCTGCGACGCATCATGCCGCACAACATGGGTTCGCTTTACTGGCAGATCAACGACTGCTGGCCCGTCGCTTCATGGTCCAGCATCGACTATTACGGGCGTTGGAAAGCGTTGCAGTACTACGCGCGCCGGTTCTACAACGATCTTCTGATTAGTCCGACTTCACAAAACGGTTATCTGAAGGTCTTCGTGGTTTCGGATCGGCCGAAAGCTATTCCGGCAAAAATCAAAGTCACGTTAATGAGCTTGGATGGCGCGACGTTGAAGAGTTTCGTGCGCGACGTGGATGTCGCAGCGCTGACGAGTCGCTCGTACTTCGATCTACGTGTGGCGGAATTGCTCGAGGGAACTGACGCGAAGAATATCGTCGTTTACTGCGAGCTGCTGGTGAATGATAAGACTGTTTCCAGTCACGATTATTTCTTCGCACCTTTCAAGGAACTGAAGTTTTCAAAGCCTACGATCACGTCTGACGTCGTTCGCACTCGTACCGGATTCAGCATCAAGATATCGAGTGATAAGTTCGCAAAAGCCGTATATCTTGCGGTGCCGGAACATGACGGATTCTTCTCAGATAACTATTTCAACCTCGCACCCGGAAGAGAGATGACGGTGGCGTTTCATTCGCGTGCGCCGCTTTCGTTGGAGGATTTTCGGAAGCGATTGCAGATTCGATCAGTGTTTGACGCGTTCTTGTAAATCCTGAAAATCTTGTAATCCTGTCACAGTCTTAGACAGGATTTCAGGATTAACAGGACAAGACTTTCAACTCCGAGTTTAATCTCGCCTCACGATTGATACGTAAGCGAATGGTCTTCTCTCGATAACGAACGTGACAGTCAGCACCGGTGATACTCCTGATCACAGCGTGGTCCAACTGGCCGTTCTTCCAGGCAATATCAACTTCAAATCCACCACGCGCTCTTAAGCCCTTGACTGATCCGTTGGGCCAGGCAGACGGCAAAGACGGTAACAACTCGATCTCACCCGTGTGACTCTGCAAGAGCATTTCCACAATCCCCGACGTGGCGCCGAAATTTCCATCGATCTGAAAGGGCGGATGCGCGTCGAACAGATTGCGATAGACAGCCGTTCCCAGGAATCTCCGCCGCGTTATCTTCTGCATAAAACCTAGCCGCGGATTACCCGGATAAAAATCCGGATTTTATTCCGTTTCATCTGTGGCTCGTCTTGCAGCACAAAATCACGACCCCGTGGGACGAGGGACAATGTTTGCAAATCGGCGCCTGGGCGCGTGAAGAGTCCGGTCACAGGGGCGCTGTCAGTGCTGAAGACACGCAATTCAACATTCTCCCAATCCATGTCCTGCGTGCTCTGTGCGACCTTGATATGCGGTAAGACCGTGTGGTTTCTGACCAGCAACACAACCGGAACCTGACCGGCCGCGATCTCATGCCACTTCGCCCCTTCATAGACGCGACCGCTCTGATAATCAATCCAGCTACCCGGCGGCAGATAAACTTTGCGACTTCCACCACTCGCAAACATCGGCGCCACCAGCAAATCCGATCCGAACATATATTCGTCTTCAATGGACCACGACCCCGGATCGTTTGGATACTCAAAAAACAGCGGCCGCACGAGGGGAAAACCACGTGCCGACGAATCCTTCGCCTGCGCGTAGATGTAAGGCATCAACGAATAACGCAAACCGAGGGCTTTACGGAAGTCTTCAGTCAGTGCCTCATCGTATTCCCACGGCTCTCGCGGGGGCGCGCCATGCGCGCGCGTGTGCGAAGTCAGCACACCCCACGCGAGCCAGCGCCGGTAAAGATCGCGCGGCGCACGATTAACAAAACCACCAACGTCATGACTCCAGTAAGTGAAGCCTGATAACCCGAAAGATAGACCACCGCGCAACTCAGCCGCCATTGCAGAATCGGTATTTTCAGCGTCGCCACCCCAGTGCAGCGGATAACGCTGACTGCCGGCCCACGCGCTGCGCGCCCAGATCACGTCGTCGCCCGTGACTTCTTTCGTGACCTCAGCCACAGCCTTGTTGTAACGCAATGGATAAAGATTGTGTTCGTACCAACCGCTTAAACCCGAAGCGTATTGGCCCGTCAGCGGCGCGCCCTCACCAAAGTCGACTTTGATCGCGCCCACGCCAAGCTTCAATAGATCTCGCAGCTTGCCCTGGTACCACTTCACCGCTTCAGGATTACTCATGTCGAGCGTCGCGTCCTCGAACGGCAGCCGGCCGCCTTCGTTCCTGACGTGATACCCCTTTTCAACCATCTCTTTCCAGAGCTCATTCTTGCTGGTGAAGTAAGTGTACTGCCAGAGACTGACGTGAAATCCCTGCTGCTTCAGATCCGCGATCATCTTTGCGGGATCGCGGAAACGCGAAGCTGAAAAGTGATAATCGCTGCGCCAGTCAGTCTCGAACCAGCCAGTGTCGAGATGGATCACATCGGCGGGAACGTTGTGCGATCTCAGTTGTTGCGCCACTTGTCGCACCTGGTCTTCTGAGTTGTAAGTGATGCGGCTCATCCAGAAACCAAAGGACCAGAGCGGAGGCACGGGACTACGACCGGTCAGCGCCGTGTATTCCGAGAGAATGTCTTTCGGCTCGCCGAGGAACACGAACAGATCGAGGTTCTCGTCACCTGAATAGATCACGTTGTGCGCGTCGTAGAATTTGCCGAAGTCGAATGTTAGCGGCGCGCTCGTGTGAACAAACATGCCATACCCGTTGTTACTCAGGAAGAACGGAATAGGCTTGTACATGTACTCGTTCTGCGTGCCCATGCCGTCACGCGTTGAGACCAGAACTTTCTGGCCACGCTTGTTGAAGCGCGTAAACGATTCGCCACAACCGTAGATGTTCTCGTCGTGCTGTAGCTCGAAAGTGGCGGCGATGCGGCGCGAAAGATCGCTGGCGCGACGCACAAAGGAAAACGGGATGGGAGTGATGAATGTTGCCGGATCGCCGATGTTCTGCGTGCGCGTGAGCAAGCGTCCGCGTGCATCGTAAATTTCGACGTGAAACGGTTGCTTGATGATCTTCACGCGGCCATGCGCGCCGCTGTAGACGACTTCGCGATCGTTCTGCTCGACGCGCCACGACGCATCTTTCGCAACTGGACCAGCAAGCATCAGTGATGAGGTGTCGCTGATTGGAACGGCGCGCGTCGAGAAGCGCAAACGCACGGTGCGCGGACTCACGAAGCTGATCGCAAAAGGCAACGCCGGATCCTGATCGTATTCAGTGCCGGGAAACTCAGTCGCCTTGCCGCGCGCGAAACCAACGTCGATCTTGTTGAATGATAGTGTGGTGCTCCGGAGGTATCGATCCCACTGCAACGTTCCCTGGCCGGTGACGGTGTCGAATGAAGTGACGCTACTACCGACAAAGTAGACGTTCTCCATCTTCTGGAAATCCTGACTAACATCAACAGGATCACCAAGCACCTGCGCCTGCGCCACAGACGCAGACAACATCATGAAGAACAAAACCCATCGCATAGAATTTGATAAATCCGTTCTTAAAATCCGTGTAATCCGTGGTTACGGTTCGGTGAGCTCTTTTAAATTTCCTGAAATTTTAAAGCTACTTCGTAATCCGCCGATGCTTATCATGAACTCGCCGGGTTCGATCACGCGCTTGCCACGGTCATCGATCAACGACATCTGCCGCGGCGTGATGGTGAACGTCACAGTGCGTTTTTCTCGCGGGCGCAGGGAAATACGATCGAAACCAACCAACGTGCGAATCGGCACCAGCACAGATGCGGCAACGTCTGTGAGATACAATTGAACTACCTCGTCTCCAGCAATCTCACCAGTGTTCTTCACCTCAACACTTACTTTGACACTGTCACCGACCCCAACCGACTTCATCCGCAGCTTGCTGTAAACAAATTGTGTATAACTCAATCCATACCCAAATGGATAGAGCGGCTCGCCTTTGAAGTATCGATAAGTCCGGCCCTGCATGCTGTAATCCGTAAACGGCGGCAACTGGTCCACTGATTTATAAAACGTAACGGGCAAACGTCCCGCCGGGTTGTAATCGCCGAATAACACATCCGCGATGGCAGTTCCACCTTCACCGCCCGGATACCACGCTGTCAGAATCGCGGGAGCATTCTCGTTGGCCCAATTAACCGCGAGGGCGCTGCCACTTAACAACAACACCACCACCGGCCGGCCTGTCGCAACCACCGCTTTCAGCAATGCCTCCTGAGGTTTCGGTAAAGAGATGTCTGTTCGATCTCCACCACGAAATCCCTCTACAGCCACGGGCATCTCTTCGCCTTCGAGACCGGCCGAAATGCCGAGCACCAGCACGCTCGCGTCTGATTCCCGCGCCGCGTTCACAGCCTCTTCAATCATCCGCTCTGCAAGCTTCGGATACGACCAGACGAGTTTCGCAACCGCCTCGCGATTGGTCTGGAAATAATCCATGCGCAGATCGTAACTGCGTCCCGCTTCGAAAGTGATTTCCGTCGTGACTGTCCTTCTCGGATTGCCGGCCCACGCGTCAATTAACAGTTTGCCGTCAACGTAGAGCCGCGCGCCGTCATCGGCTGTGAATCCGAAGGTGTAGTTTCCGGATTCATGAACCTTAAGCTTCCCGGTCCAACGCACGGAGAAGTTGTTCTCACTCAGCTCGGGCGCCGGTTTGTAACGTCCCCAATTAAAATCGATACGCGCATCCGTGCGGACAGTCGCAGCTGGACCACTAAGCTCACGATTATTGAAATACTCCGCTTTCAAGCCGGGTTCAGTGCCATTCGTGGTCAAGGCCGAAGCAGGAACTGGAACAACTGGTTCACCCGCGAGTGTGGATCCAGGCGCGTAGACGACTTTCGTATTTGCTGAGACGGCGTTTTTGATCCCTGCGAGTGGCGTGGTTATAACTGACGGGTAACCGTTGTAGTTTCCCCACAATACTTCCGGTACATCAGCATTTGGACCAATCACCGCGATGCTCTTGAGGTCTTTCTTCAGTGGCAACGTGTGATTTGCATTCTTCAAGAGTACGATCGATTCACGCGCGGTTTTTCGTGCGAGCTGGCGGTGTTCCGGAGTATCGTTTTGTGAAAACGGAATGCGCGCGTATGGGACCATCTCGGGCGGATCGAACATGCCGAGTCGAAACCGCGCGGTCATCAGTCGCTTCACCGCAGTATCAATCTCGCTTTCAGTAATCAATCCCTGCTTCACCGCCCGGACGAGCGTCGGATACTCGGTACCACACGTCAGATCGGTTCCGCCGCGAACACCCATGACTGAGGCTTCCATCTCGGTCGGAACAACCTTGTGGAATTTCCAGATGTCGTAAATCGCACCACAGTCAGAGACGACGTAACCATTGAACTTCCACTCGCCGCGCAGGATGTCAGTCATCAGCTTCTTGTTGGCGCAGCAAGGTTCGCCATTCGCGCGGTTGTAGGCGCACATGACCGAATAAGCTTTGCCTTCGAGGATCGTGGCGCGAAAGGCGGGCAGATAGGTCTCGCGTAGATCTCGTTCGGAAGCGATCGCGTCAAAGGCGTGGCGCTCGGGTTCCGGACCGCTGTGTACCGCGTAGTGTTTCGGTGTCGCGATCACTTTGAAATAGCGTGAATCGTTGCCTTGTAGTCCGCGGACGAATTCGACGCCGAGTCGTGCGGTCAAGTACGGATCTTCGCCGTAGGTTTCCTGACCGCGGCCCCAACGCGGATCGCGAAAGATGTTGATGTTTGGGCTCCAGAAAGTCAGGCCCTGGTAACGGGCGTGCTGATTGTTACGAACAAACTCGTGATGCTTGGCGCGGGCCTCAGTCGAGATGACGTCGGCGACGTCGTGCATCAGTTTCGTGTCCCAGGTTGCGGCGAGACCGATCGCCTGTGGGAAGACCGTGGCATAACCGGCGCGGGCAACGCCGTGCAGCGCTTCGTTCCACCAGTCGTACGCGGGAATGCCGAGGCGCTCGATCGCCGGAGCAGCGTTCATCATCTGCGAGACTTTTTCTTCCAGCGTCATGCGCGAGACGAGATCGTCGACACGTGCCTCCACCGGGAGATTAGGATTTTTGTAAGGTGGTATTGATTGAGTTTGAGCCCGTGAGATGAGGGCCAGGAAAATGAAAAGTACGACAAGAAATTTCTCACGCAGCGGCGCAAAGGCGCAGCGTTCGTCGCGGCTTTCGTTGCGCCGTTGCGCCGCCGCGTGAGAACTATTCTTCACGGCCTAACGCACCCCGAACAGAATATCAACCGTCAACTGGTCCAATCTTTCGTACGGTAGCGTTTTGTTCGTTAACTCCGCACGATCCAGCGAAAGCTCCTTCACTCTTTTCGCCTCCTCCGCACTGTAACGGCCGAACGTCTCTGCCGATCCATCGCGTATCTCGGCCAGCAGCCCCTGAATCTCCTTATCCTCATCAAACTGCCGCGCCTTGTCCTTCAGTATCAAATAATTCCTCATACAGCCGGCCGCAAACTCCCACACACCTTCCTCGTTCTCACTGCGATACGAGTGCGCATCGAAGTGGCGTGGTCCATCGTAGGAACTCTCAAGCAGCCGCACTAAAAAGAAAAGATTCTTAATCGACTCCGATCCGAACCGCAGGTCCTGATCGAAGCGCGGACCTTTCTGATCATTGAGATCGATGTGGAAGAGCTTGCCCGCTTCAATCGCCTGGGCCACGACGTGATAGAAGTTCAGCCCGGACATCTGCTCGTGACCGACTTCCGGATTCACGCCAACCATCTCGGGATGATCGAGCGTCGCGATGAAGCCGAGCATCGCGCCCGTCGTCGGCAGGTAAATGTCTCCGCGCGGCTCATTTGGCTTTGCCTCCAACGCGAACTTGTACCCATATCGTTGATCGATCGAGTATTCACAAAGGAAGTTTAGCGCCTCTCGATTCCACTTCAACGCCTCGCGCGGATCTTTAGCGGCATCGACCTCCGCGCCTTCCCGGCCGCCCCAAAAGACGTAGATCTTCGCGCCCAGCTCCGCACCGAGATCCATCGAGCGCATTGTTTTCTGCAGCGCATACAGACGCACCCGCGGATCGCTTGAAGTAAACGCGCCGTCTTTGAAAACCGGATCGTAAAAGAGATTCGTGGTCGCCATCGGCACCTTCATGCCGTTATCATCGAGCGCCTGCTTAAACTCACGTACAATCCGATCTCGATCCGTAGCGCTCGCGTCGATAGGCACCAGATCGTTATCGTGCAGATTCACGCCGTACGCGCCGAGTTCACTCAACCGTTTGACGATGGTGACCGGACTCAGCGTCGGACGCGTGGCATCGCCAAACGGATCTCGCCCGCGATTACCGACGGTCCATAGACCAAAAGTAAATTTGTGTTCCGGTTTCGGTTTGTAATTATTGCTTGCCATATCCCCCTCACACGATCTTCTCTGTGCAACCTCTGTGTTCTCTGTGTCTCTGTGGTGAGTAGTTAACCACAGAGACACAGAGAACACAGAGTTGTCACAGAGAGTAAAACTATTTCCCAGCGACTTCGAGTTTGACGGTGTCGTACTTAACCGAGTTCGTTCCCACCATGATGTCGAACCAACCCGGTTCGACGACGCTCTTCATATTCAGATCGAGAAAGGAAAGCTTGTCGGGTGTGATCACGAACTCGACCGTTTTGCTTTCGCCGGGCGCCAAAGAGATCCGCTTGAAATCTTTCAACTCCATGATCGGTCGTGTGACTGAGCTCACGAGGTCGCGAATGTAAAGCTGCACGGTCTCGTCACCCGCGCGCTTGCCGGTGTTCGTGACTGTAACGCTGACTTTCGCATTGTCAGTCGCGCCGATCCTCGCCGGATTGAGCTTCAGATTCGAATAAGCAAACGTGGTATAGCTCAAACCAAAGCCGAAGGGAAATAACGGTTCCTTGTTGGCGAAGAGATAGCCGCGACGAGCAGTCGGTTTGCGGTTGTAGTAGAGCGGCAACTGGCCCACCGATCGCGGGAAGCTGATGGTGAGTTTGCCCGCCGGATTGTAGTCGCCGAATAAAACGTCAGCGACACCAACACCAGTTTCCTGTCCTAAATAAAAGCCTTCTAATATGGCAGGCACATTCTCGGCAATGTAGTTAATGGATAACGGTCCGCTGTTAATTAGCATTACGATTACGGGCTTGCCAGTCTCGAGAACGGCTTTGACGAGATTATTCTGCCGGCCTACCAAATCGAGACTATCGCGATCGCCGAGATGATTATCAGCCCATCCTTCCTTGTTCGTGTCTTCGTTACTACCCAACACGAGCAGCGCAACGTCCGCACTTCTTGCCACACCGACGGCTTCGACAATTAACTTTTGATCGTCCGCCGGATCGCTGAGCGTGGCACGATCCGCATACCAGTCGCCACCCTCTTTCGTTATCTTGCAACCTTCGGCATAAGCGACTTTGATCTTATCGCCAACCTTGTCCTTTATTCCCTGAAGCACGCTGACACCACGTCCGGGCTCATCACTGTAGCCACCGAGATGAACCTGCGCCGCATTTGGTCCAATCACTGCAATCGACTTCAACGCACTAATATTCAACGGCAGCAAGTTGTTTTCGTTTTTCAGAAGTGTGATAGATCTTCGCGCTGCTTCAGCCGCGAGTGCTCGATGCTCGTTCGAATTTGTAACTCGCACCGCACGCTCAACATCAACGTATGGATTCTCAAACAATCCGAGCAGAAACTTCGCACGCAGATTGCGCGCGACCGCCTGATTAATCGTCGCTTCTGAAACCTTTCCTTCTTTTACTAGCTGCACGAGCGTCGCGAACGAATCCGGATCCGGCGTTTCCGTATCGACACCAGCTTCGATTGCGAGTTTCGCCGTCGTCGGCTTGTCTGAAGCGAGGTGATGCAGATCCATCATCTGCGGAATCGCGTAATAGTCAGAAACAACGTGGCCCTGGAAACCCCACTCCTCGCGCAGTAACTTTTGCAGCAACCACTTATTCGCGTGAGACGGCACGCCGTCGATTTCGTTGTACGAAGGCATCACGCTCATGATGCCCCCTTCAACCACTGCCGCCTTAAAACTCGGCAAGTAATATTCACGCAACGCCCGTTCGGAAACGTTGATTGGCCCAATGTTGGTGCCGCTTTCCGGCTGTCCGTGCGCGGTGAAATGTTTTGCAGTGGCGATGACGTGATTTTCATCAATGCCGGGGCCCGGTCCCTGCAAGGCTTTCACGATCGCCACAGCCATGCGCGAAGTTAAATAAGGATCTTCGCCGTACGTTTCTTCGGTGCGTCCCCAGCGCGGATCGCGCGCGAGGTCCAGGTTTGGACCAAGCACCTGTTGACTGCCGCGCGCGCGCGTTTCCAACGCGCCCGCTGTGAAGACTTTCGTAATGAACTCAGGATCCCATGTTGTTGCGAGTGCGATTGGTTGCGGAAAGCTCGTGCTGCCCTTGGCCATATGCCCGTGAAGTATCTCGTCGTGGAGAATGGCAGGGATGCCGAGTCGTGTGTTTTCGAGCAGCCACTTCTGAACGTCATTGGCAAACTTCACTCCGGCGCGCGCATCTTTACGCTCTCGCTGTCGCGCGATCTGGCCGATGCCGTACTTCATGACTTCGGCGGCTTTGGCTGGAGAGAAATCGCCGCGATCGGTGGCAAAGTCTGTTTGTGGATTTACCTGAGGACGGTTGGTCCAAAGACAAGTTAACTGCGCGACTTTTTCTTCGAGCGTCATCCGCGAAAGTAAATCGGCGACGCGGCGCTCAACCGGCAGCCGGGGATCCTTGTAATCCGGAACTTTCTCCTGAGAATTCATATGCGCAGAGGGCAAACCCAGAGTCGAAATGATGAACGCGATGCTAATACTTAGTCCAATGGCTCTCTTTGTAAGCATATTTTTAGACAGGATTTACAAGATGTTACAGGATTAACAGGCCGATCTTGTGTGTCTTGAAAAATCCTGCTAATCCTCTCCAACCAGCTCACTGAAATTCCCGGAGAAGAGTCGATTGACGTCTCTCGAGATTTCCTCCGGAGTAATTGCTCGCCCACGATCCAATAACTGCTGGTAAGAATCGTAGAGCGCATCTGCAATTTGCCGCCGCGCGTGTTTCCATTTGTAAATCAGTTGCTCGAGCACACGCGCGTCTGAATGTTGCGGGATGAAGCTTTGACCCAACAATTCGAACCGCTCTCGCGTGATCTCCGACACGATCGAGGGATTGTTTAGAAACCACCAACAACCAAACGGCATCAGGTTGCTGAACTTCCTCGCCGCGACGCACAACTCATGCTGATTCTCACGCGAAAGAAACGTCACCAGGAATTTAACGTCAGGATATTCTAAACAAAGTCTTTCGATCGCCGCGACGTCCGCCCGTCCAAGCGCATCGCCGGCGTCGCGCAGTTGCGGATTTACTCCACGACGCACACCTACCATTAACGTCAATGCCAGCCGGTGCTCTTTCGCTGTCGGCAGGATCACTTCCTGCAACAGACGATCGCGTGTGTCGTCACTCGGGAAATTAAAATCCGGCGGCAGTGACAGCGCCATATAAACCGGGTTCCGGCGTTGAATCCAATTGTCGAGGAAAGCACGAGTTTCGGCGACCGTCGAAACAGCACGATGTGCAGTGTTTATTAAACTGTCTAATCTTAACGACGAACTAAAACGACGGTCTACATTGACACTGCTGCTCCAGAGCTGATCTTCTGCATCATCAAATGGATCGTTCGTCATCACGACACCACTCACCCGCGCAATGTCAAATACTTGATCGAGGTGTTCGGCGAGTGGTTGCGAGTTAAAGAACGCGCGAGCTTCTTTTAGATCCGGAGCGCGAGTGTCGAGACCGAACACGTCGAACACTGAAATAATTCCCTGTGCCGCTTCCGATGTGGGCGTGTTGTCGACGAATAATGTCTTCCAGACAAGATCGGCCTGGTCCGTTTTAGACATGGCCCAGAATTGTTCATACGTGATTCGCGCCGAGCGAAGTGCTTCCGCAGTGAGGTAGTGGTAGGTCAGCAGCTCGTCAATGCCCCACAAACACAATTCATTGAACTCGGGAGGAAACAGGTGCGTGTGCGCATCCGCAACGGGCGCGGAGTTCACAATCAAATCAACCTGCGCACGCAGCTCTGTCGTGTTTGAGAGCAACTGACTTTCGATTGACGTCACCATAAGCTTGTCCAATTAAATCTTCGGCACGCGCGCGTCCAGCGGATCGGCCCAACGATCGTTCGGGATCGCCGGCGTCCAACCGGGCCGCAGTGGATCCTGGTCGTAAGGATACGAGCCAAGACGCAGATACAACTCCCGGTACTCAGCAACTTTCTCACGATCCAGCTTAACACCGAGGCCGGGTCCGTTGGGCACGGCAATCGCGCCGTTTTCATACTTCAGCTTGCCGCCCTGAATGATGTCATCAGTCAAATGATGATAATGAGCATCAGCCGCGAACGACAGGTTGGGAATCACGGCGCCGAGATGCAACATCGTTGCGAGCTGAATTCCAAGCTCACCCGATGAATGCACGGCAACACCGAGTTGAAACGTTTCGCAAACTCCGGCTGCTTTCACACACGCGCGGATTCCGCCCCAGAAGGTTGTGTCAAGCAACACCACATCTACCGCCGTATCGAGAATGTTAGCCGCCAGTTGTTCGAAATTAACTACGACGGTGTTCGTCGCGAGCGGCATACGCACCTTTTCACGCACGCGCCGCATTCCGTTCAGACCAAACACGGGATCTTCGAAGTAATCATTGCGAACGTGTTCGATCTGCTGGCCAAACCAGATTGCGGTCTCCGTGGACCAGACGGCGTTTGGATCGAAGCGAAAGCGCTCGCCATCGAGTGCAGCCGCAAGTGTACGATAGCACTCGAGCTCGTATTCAGGAGGAAAAACTCCTCCTTTTAATTTATGTGATGTAAAACCATAACGCTTCTTCAACTCGCGCGCCGATTCGACGAGCTGCTCCACAGTTCTAACCTCGCCCTTTCCATCACGCGAATTCGGGTAACGAAAGAACAAGTAAGACGCAAACGGCACGCAGTCACGCAAACGCCCGCCGAGGATCTCAGAAACAGGAACACCCCACTTCTGGCCGAGGATATCAAGACACGCAAACTCGATCGCGGCGAGCATCTGTGTTCGATTGTTGTAGAGTGACGCTGTTGGATTCGCGATCAGAAATCTCAGCTCTTCAAGTCGCGCCGGATCGTGTCCTATCAAATACGACTTCAACGCCTGAAACGCAGCTTCCGCAGACTCTCCACCACCACCCATCTCACCTAAACCAATCAGACCCTCATCCGTCTCCACCTCGACGATGGTCCGAACAAACCGTCCCCAATGACACCCATTCGCATGACGCAACGGCGCCTCAATCGGAACAGTAACAGTCGTGGCTCTTAAATCCGCGATTTTCATCCGTGAAATCTGTGGCTAAAAAACTTCACCATTCCAACGCTTTCTCTTTGTATTCGGAAAGTGTCTTCGCCGGCGGCTCGACACCCTCAGGCAGTGGTTGTTTCGAAAACGTCTGAAAGTATGAAAGACACGCATCCCGCCACCACATCGCATCGCGCTCCTGGATCGCGAGTTTCTTAGTTATCGCAGCGTGTCGTTCACGATCGATCGATCCCCCCAGGCTGGCCCACTTAGCTCGAGTGGTTCTCACCCAATCGACGCCGCGTTGATAGTGCAACGCCATTTCATCCCACAGCGTGCGACCGGACTTCATTTTGTGCTGCCACGAGACGTGATGAAACCACAGCAAGAACTTTTCAGGACATGTTTCAACATTAGAAAACTGTCGCGCGACTTCGGGACGATATTGATTAACTGTGTCGCTACCAGTCTTCGTCCGATCAAATCCAATCCCAAATGCATCCGCCTTGTGGTAGTAAACCGGATTCCAATCATCACGTTTCTCTTTGTCCCACCACGGCGCTGGTCCATAATGATGTCCGCCCCAGAACAGATGATGAAGTCCAAGCGGCGTCATGTAATTCACGACCGCCTCATGCGACTCGAGCATCATCCGCACAATTGTAGTTACGGCACGAGCATCGTTAGTGAGTGTCATTCTCGTCCATTCGGTCGCAATCTGCTCAGACGAAACTTGCGGATCCCACGCCAGTCGACCAAACGCATACCAATTCGCCTGCAAGAGATCGTAACCCGTCCAGTTCTCAGCGGAGCCCGTATTCGCAACCCCGGCGATCCCGGTGAGGCGTTGTCGATAGAGTGATCCATCTACGACTCTACTGACAGTCGAGCCACGCCCGCGCGCGTACGTATCTGAGTCAAGAAACTCACGCCACATCGACGCCAGAAAAACAAAATGATTAGAAAAGCCGAGATACTCCTGCGTGATCTGCAACTCCGGCATTAATTGCGTGCGCGGCATCGCACCGAAGAGCGGATGAAAAGGCTCACGCGGCTGGAAATCTATTGGTCCATTCTTCACCTGAAGCAACACGTTCGGCGCAAACTTCCCGTCGAATGGCTGCAAATTCTCGTATGCCGCACCGGCACGGTCGTAACCGGGCTTCATGTCGTAAACAAACGCGCGCCACATCACGATCCCCTGATGCGGTGCGAGCGCTTTCGCAAGCATGTTTGCACCGTCCGCATGCGTGCGATTGTACGTTCTTGGACCAGGCTGACCTTCGCTGTTTGCTTTAACCAGGAAACCGCCGAAGTCAGGAATCAGCTTGTAGATCTCATCAGCCTTCTGCTTCCACCATTCGATCACCGCCGGATCAAGCGGATCGGCTGTCGGCAACTTCCCTAGCTCAATCGGCGCTGAAAAACGCGGAGACAGATAGACGCGAATTCCAAACGGACGGAACACATCGGCAATAGCCGCAAACTTGTTGAGATATTTTGCCGTGAGGAACTCGGAATTAGCGTTGACATTATTCAGTACCGATCCGTTGATTCCAATCGACGCGTTCGCTCGCGCATAGTCGAGCAACCGCCGATTGTTGTCCACGCCCATCCATAAAGACTTGCCCGCATAGCCTCGTTCGATACTGCCGTCAATATTGTCCCAGTGATTAAGCAGACGCAGCTTCAAGCGCGGTCTTTGATCTATTTGCAAACGATCGATGGGCTGTTCAGTTTGCAGCAAACGCAGAAAGTGAAACGTGCCGTAGAGCGTTCCGATATCAGTTGTTGACGCAATTACGACAACGTTTCTGATCGTGCGAATGCGAAAGCCTTCCGGACCGAGTTTCTGCAGCTCCGGTTCCCAAGCCAGGTTGCGAATGAACGTGGAAGTTTGAGGAAGTCCGACGATAACGGAAGCGTCGTCACTGCTCCCAACGACAATCGCTGCTTCGCGTAGTTCGCGACGAATCACATCAAACGTTGCAGACTGACCTTGAACCGCAATCGAACCAACGCGCCCCGATGAAAGGTGGTCATACTGCAGCCACAAACGCGATCCATCATCGGCTTTTACATTGGCCACAAAAAGGCACCAAAAGCACAAAGCAAGAAAAGGCGCGATTCGTGATTTCCTGTGGCTCACAGTAGACCCTGTTTACGGAGAAAGTCTCGGATGGCTGCGTAGCTCTGGACCATCTCGTCGCGATTAAAACCGCCGTGCTTACGTCCTTTAATCGTCACCAGGCGGTTTGGAACGCCTGCTTTATCCAACGCCGCATGAAGTCGAACCGCGTGACTGTAAGGCGCAACGTCGTCAAACTCACCATGAATCGTGATGATTGGCGGCAAACCCGCGCGCACGTAATTAACGGGCGAGAGTTGTTTCGCAAGCTGCTCCGGGTTGTTCATACTGCCAAACCATTCGCGCGCGTAATTCTTCGCGTTCGGACCTTCGAGCAAATCCGCGACGTCGCCTATTCCAAACCAGTTAACAATCGCCGCGACTTTCACCTCGGGCACATTCGCTGAATTCCAGCGATCGTTGCCTTCAATGGGGCATTGTCGATCGAAGATACTATTGGCGGGCAACATGCCTGTAATTAAAGACAGATGCCCGCCCGCCGACGTGCCTGTCAAAACAAACCGTGTTGGGTCGAGCCCGTAATCGCGCGCGTGATAAGCAGCCCACCGCAGCGCGCAACGAGCATCTTCGACCGCCGCGGGCACCGGCGCCTGCCGTGCGGTTCGATATTCAACGTTGATAGCAGACCAGCCGAGCTCCAGGTATGGCAGCAGGTACAAGACGTTTCGTTCTTTCTGCCCGTCAACCCAACCGCCGCCATGAAAGAGAATCAATGTCGTTCTGGGACGACTTCGATCTTTTGGAAGATATAGATCGAGTTTAAGTTCGATGTTACTTGCTTTCGCATAAGTAACATTTGGGAAGATGTCGTAATCGACTGGCGCGTAGTCAAGCCAGCGATCCGTTTGGGCGTACGCAGGTCGTCCACAGATTACGCAGACCCAAAAAAGAATCTGCATAATCTGTGGATGGATTTTTTTCCTCATCAACTCAGAAACTAAACCGCAGTCCGAAACGCCACTGGCGCGACTGGTTCGGTCCATACGTAGACGTAACGATGCCGAAGTTTGCTCCGGTGACATCGGAAGCTGGATTAGCGAAGTTTGCATGGTTCGTCGCGTTGAGCGCCTCCGCGCGGAATTGTAAATTAGCGCTCTCCGTGATCCTGAACGTGCGGAAGATACTCAAGTCAGTCTCGAAGAAGCCAGGACCACGCAAAGTATTCCTTCCCACCGTTCCAAACCGCGCTCCAGTCTCCGGCACCCAGGCACAATTCGCGGTGCAGTTTACCCCAAGCACCGTGTTGTCAAACCATACCCCAGCGCTTGAGCCACGTTGCGCTACCGTTCCTACTCCGCCAGGGATGGCGATTGTCGGGTTAAGTTGATTCGGCACCTGACCGCTGCCGCCAGCGAGCAGATTCGGCGCGCTGCCTTGAATGACATAGATCGGCAAACCGCTCAGGACACTCACTACACCGCTTACCTGGAAACCACCAAAGACTACGCTGGCCCAACCTTCCCGAGCCATGCGCTGGCCCTTTCCGAACGGCAGATCGTACACGCCGTACATTTGCAGGTTATGCTCTCGATCATAACTGGCTATGCCGCGATTGCGCTCCTTCGCCGGCAGGAATTGAATTCTCGGACCTTGATCGTTGTCGGCATAGTTGATCGTCTTGGACCACGTGTAAGAGGCTCCGAAAAGCGAGCTGGCCCAGCGCCGCGTAAAGAGCGCCTGGAGCGAATCATACGTCAAGTCGCCGTATGGTTGAATCGAGTTGATGTCTGCTGTTAAGCCAAACTGAACCGCCAGTGGCCGGCCAGCGTTGCCGGTTCCCGGTGGACCGGCGTTGATGTTGATAAAACCCATCTGACCTTTTGCACGCGTGCCCACATATCCAACCTGACCGACGAACCGCCACGGCAGCTCGCGTTCGATCAGGAAGTTGAACGAGTGAATCTCCTTACGCGACGGCTCCTTCGGGAACGTCGTCGTTCCTGTGTTTGCCGGGAGGGAGATAATGCCCTGCGTGAGATCAGGCGGAGTACTACTATTGATCAAACCCTGGCGCAGCGTCGTCACAGGAATGAAATTGTTGTCGACGCCATTGAACCTGATAGCCTGCATGGACCAGATGTTGGCAATCGGGAAAGCGTTCCTCACATCCTGAAACGGTCTCGGATCGGCTGATTGACCGTAACCGCCACGAAGCACGGTCTTGTCATTCCAGCGATACGCGATTCCCACGCGTGGCAGAAACTGACCGGTGCCCGAGCTCGCGCCACTGTCGAACGGAACGCCACTCAGCCCGCCCGTGAAAACCTTGCCTGTCTCCGGATCGAATCGGTTAATGCCAGTGTGATCTTTCCTCGGCACACCGAAAAGCTCCCAGCGCAGACCGTAAGTCAACGTAATGCTGCGACCGATCTGCCAATGGTCGCGCGCGTAAAGCGAATACTGTTTCCACCAAACCGAGTTCGGGTTTCGCAGTTGGTCCACCTTGCCCGCCTGTGCCGGCAGGCCAAGCAGGAAGTCGGCCCAACTGTGGAAGAGTTGGCTCTCAGCGAGACTGGCCGCATCGGCTTGCCGTCTCGTCGCGGTGCCGCTGAAGCCGAAAGAGCCGCGCACCGTTTGAAACGCGCCGCCCTGCGGCTGGAAATGATTGAGCTGCGGATTGAGAAAATCGCCGCCGAAGCGGAACGAGTGCGTTCCCTTCAACCACGAGAGATTTGCCGCCGCGACATACTGGTTATCGCGGAATAGAAACGGGTTGCCGGTGTTGTCGTTGCCGATGTTGGTCCAACCGCCGTTGATCTGAAAAGCGGGCACGCCGCCTTGCAGATGATCCGGACCATTGGTGCCGGGAATTTGCAAGACGTCCAGACCGAAGTTCGAAACGATATCGAAGCCTTCGGCGCCGAGTCGCTGGCGCGTGTAGCCGATGTTTGCGTCCAAGACAACAGTGGAAGTGAACGAGTAAGTCCCGCCGATACCGAACACATTGATCAATCCGGGAGCCGTGCCCAGTTGCCCACCGTTCAGAGCCGGGCCACTGACTTCTCCGAATATCGGCGGATCGACGATCAGCGTGGGCGAACGGCTATAACGACCAAACAAGGTGAACTTGCCGCCGTCATAATTGATCTTGAGATCCGCGTTGGTGCGATTGAACTCGGCGACGCCCGCAGTGGCAAAGTTGTTTGTGAACCCAGCCTGGTTCGGCAGCGGCAAGCGCCTGATGATCTCGAGAGCCGCGATGTCTATACGGTTTGCCGGGATCGTGTTGTTCGCGAAAGGCGTGCGCAGTGCCGGATTCGGGTTCGACGCCGGGTCATAGACCGTGATGCCCGTGCCCGTGAAGTTCACGCTGCCGTTAACGTCAGGACGCAGGCTCGCGGGAGCGACGCTTGCCGTAGTGCCCGCTGCATTCCGCTGTGTCGTTCGCTCGAGATCGGTGAAGAAGAAGAGTTTGTTTTTGCCACTCCAAATCGATGGTCCACCTTCACCAAAGCGTGGCAGGATGATTGGACCACTGACGGCATAACCAAACTGGGCCAGAATATCCTTCGGATTTTTCACCTGGTTCGACGCCTGAAAAAAGCGTCGCGATCGGAACCGGCTATTTGTATCGTAACCCCAGCCAGTGCCGTGGAAGTCATTTCCACCGCTCTTGATACTGACGTTGATCGCTGCGCCCCCCGCGAGCCCCTGCTCAGCATCGAAAGCGTTCGTGACTATGTTGACTTCCTGAATGGCTTCGGCCGGCGGCACGTAAACCGTATTGGTTGGCAGCCACGGGTAAATGATGCTCGCGCCGTCAATCTTCGTGTTGTTCTGCAACCGCGAAACGCCGTTGACGTTGTAGGAGATCGAACGCTGCGGGTTACCGGCTGCCGAGTTATCTTCGCCGTTGCCATTCGCGTTGAGGAAAAAGCTTCCCGTGCCGCGCGTTGTGCCCGGGATGAGCTGAATCAGACTCTGGTAGTTACGACCGACGCTGCCGAAGAGGGGCAGGTTGTTGATCTGCCTCGCTGTTTGCGTGACGTTCACGTCGGCGCGATCGGTCTGTAGAGCCGCGTCGAGACCAGCGGTGATGAGAACCGTTTCCTCCAAGCCTCCAATCTCGAGTTGGGCATCGAAACGATAAGTCTTGTTGGCGTCGATGCGGACACCTTCTTTGACCGTCGTTTTGAATGACGTTCGCGAGATTGCAATTTTATAGACGCCTACTTGCAGGTCGTTTACCGAGTAAGCGCCACGATCGTCCGTCATGATGGTTGAAGCATCTCCGGTGGCCACGTTGGTAAGCTCGACCTTCGCGCCTGAAACAGCAGCTCCGTTCGGATCCGTAACGTTTCCCACGAGAGAGCCATAAAGGACTTGCGCCCTCGTGACGGCGGGCACAAGTAGAAGTGCTAAAAACAACGGCGCCAGGTATGGAGCCGTTCGACTTACGTTTGTGTGTTTGGTTCGCTTTGGAAAGGCTGTGAAGGTAAACATAACTCTCTCCTCTTAGGGGTTTGACGGGCTTTACCCGAAAAGTCTGATTTCTCTGTGCTACCTCTGTGTTCTCTGGGTCCCTGTGGTTGTTTTTCCTAAGCAATCGTTAACCACGGAGACACAGAGAACGCAGAGGTGACACAGAGAAGAGCATGTACGCCGACTTTTCGGGCAAAGCCGGTTTGACGTTACATCTGCACCAATTGAGCCAGGCTCTGGCCCATTAGTTCGCGACCACAACAAAATAGATAAAAGAAAAAGCGCTCAGGCTACTGCCGGGGCGCCGAAGTGTTTTAGTAAAACGAGAGCGATCGTGCCGCGTAAGCGCGGCTGAGTTATAGGATCGCTCGGTACGATCTGTGTTTCTGCACGCGTAAACGAGTGCTGGCGTACGGTGTCTTTGATGATCGGTCCGACTTTTTCCCAGGCACGCGTTACCTCGCCGACAATCACGATCATGTCAGGCGCGAGGCCGGATACGAGCGGAGCAATTCCCCGTCCGAGATACTGCGCCATCTGCTGTAAAGCCTCGACGGCTTTGCCATCACCCTGCTGGGCCAAACGCAGCAGGTGTTCGAAGCTGATCGTTTTGTCGAGTGTCGTAGAACGGCGCCCGCGGCTCGAACCGGCCTGCGAGTAATAACGAATCGCGGCGGAGTTGGAGGCGTACATTTCCCAACAGCCACGGTTACCGCAACTGCATTCAAGCCCGTCCTGAACGAGCGCGGCGTGGCCGAATTCGCCGGCTGTACCGGTCGATCCCTGTACCAGTTGATGATTGAGTATCAGGCCGCAGCCGATGCCTTCCGAAACCGTGACGATCACGAGATTACGCAGTCCTTCGGCGCGACGACCGAAGCAAATTTCCGAAAGTGCGCAGGAATTTGCGGCATTTTCGAGCTCAACCGGCAGTTGGGTGGCTTTTTCCAGCGGAGATTTGAGATCGAAATCTTTCCATCCGAGGTTTGGTGCGAAGACCAGTTTCTGAGTCGCGACGTCAACACGACCGGGGAGACTCACGCCGATGCCTTCACACGTCAACTCGGGACGCGCGTTCATGAGCTTACGAACACGCGGCACCAGTTCTGCCAGAAACTGTTTTGGCTGTTGTGGTGTCGGCAATGAATCCTGCGCGAGGAAGTTGGCGTCGAGATCGGCGAGTGCGAGCGTGGTAGTAACTGGCCGAACATTGATGCCGATGATTCCCACGCGCTCTTTGTTCAGATGGAGAAACGTAGGGCGGCGACCCCTCGCCGTATGGCCGTTTGCGCCTTCGGTTATCCAACGCTCACGGATTAGTTGCTCCGCGATTACGGATACAGTGCTGCGTTGCAATCCCGAATGGCGTGCCAGGTCGGCGCGAGAGATCGGCTGGTGCGTGCGGATCAGATTGAGAACGATGCGCCGGTTGATATCGCGCGCGGTTTCGCTCGTAGCGACCTGAAAGTTAGACAGATCGATTCTTCGCACGGTGATGTCTTGTACAGGTTTAGATCGATTTAATTCGTGGCGCGAACAAATATCACGCTATCAGGGATCAAGTCAACGAAAAAATCTCTTCTCTGCGTATCTCTGCGGCCTCTGCGTTGAAAATAGTCCTTT
The DNA here is from genome assembly GCA_035251975.1 of Pyrinomonadaceae bacterium. Lineage (GTDB taxonomy): Bacteria > Acidobacteriota > Blastocatellia > Pyrinomonadales > Pyrinomonadaceae > PSRF01. The sequence continues at coordinate 39,980 of DATFDT010000056.1, forward strand.
AACGCAGAGATACGCAGAGGATCGCAGTGAGAACCTTCCAAAGGTCTAGTAAAAGTGACAGTTATCCAAATACGGCAAGGCGAATAAGCTATAACAAATTGACTGCAACGAGATCAAAGCTCAGTCTCTTGATTCCCCTGTTTCTCGGCGCGGCAATCGCTGCCACCGCGCAGGAGATGGAACCGCGCGCCTATTCTCCCGCGCCCAACGGAGCTCAATTCGTCCTGCTCACCTACGGTCATCAGACGGGTGACGTCCTGCTCGATTCGTCACTTCCACTCAAAGACGTAAACATCAAATTCAACCTCATTTCGGTTGGGTATGGTCGCACTTTCAACCTCGCCGGCCGGCAGGCAAACGTCGCCGTTCTCGCGCCTTACCTGTGGGGAACAGCGCAGGGAACAGTCTTTGAAGATCAAGTAAAGGTCAGACGTTCAGGCGGTGGTGACCTGCGAGTCAGGTTTTCGACACTCTTGAAGGGAGGCGCCGCACTTGGGCCAAAAGAGTTTGTCCAGCGAAAGCCGGCAACGATAATCGGGGCGAGTGTCTCAATCGTCGTACCCACAGGGCAATACGATCCGGCGCGCCTCGTCAATCCGGGTTCAAACCGTTGGGCTTTCAAGCCCGAAGTTGGTATCTCGAGACCTGCTGGTCGCTGGACGTTTGAGCTCATGGGAGGCGCATGGCTTTACACCGCCAACAACAGCTTTCTCGGAAACTCACGCCGCGAACAGAAATCGATGGCGTCTTTTCAGGGTGGTGTGATCTACACGCTGCGCCCACGAATGTGGCTGTCGGCTAACACAACGTTTTACAGCGGTGGCAGTACGGTCATAAACGGAATTGCAAACAACGACCGCCAGAAAAACGCACGCATCGGCGCGACGTTTTCATACCCACTGAATCAACAACAATCATTGAAAGTCGTATGGGCGAAGGGCGTCACGACGCGTATCGGCGGCAACCTGAACACAGTCGTTGTTGGGTGGCAATACGCATGGTTCTAGCCGGCTTTGCACAAAAGTCCTTGTTCTGGGATTTCTCTGTGCAACCTCTGTGTCCTCTGTGTCTCTGTGGTGTGGTTTTACTCGGAATTCATCCACCACAGAGACACAGAGGACACTGAGGTTGCACAGAGAAGAGCGCGATCGAGACTTTTTGTGCAAAGCCTTCTAGCCTGTCAATTTTGCTAGTCACTCAAGTCAGCCTTTTCCACTAAAGTTTTACCCACAACTTAAAGAGGAGCAGCAACATGGAAATTAAACCGGCGGCAATGGCAATCCCCCCAGAGACCGATCATTTACCAAAAGGAAAATACGGCCCTATCTATCCGAAGAGCCCATCGTGTTACGGATTCACAATTCTTGCGAAGATTATTCC
>DATFDT010000057.1:0-14661 GCA_035251975.1 Pyrinomonadaceae bacterium
ACTTCCGAAGAACGGGTGGCCACGGCGGGCCACCCCTACACTTGCTCTTTAAGTCATGGATGGGTCTCGCCGCGCTATGGCATTAAACAAGCTGCGCCGGTGGTTAGTTTTGTTTCGACGGGAGAAGCAAATGCTGATTTCTACACACTGATCGCGCCGCGAGAGTTGAGCGCGCCGTTGCCGCGGTTTCAAGTCTTCGCGGGTCGCGTTCGCATTGAGGGTGTCGGGACGGACTTCAATGAAGTTGATGAGCTTAGCTGGCAAAGTGAGACAGAGCCAACATGGAGGCGCACGTCGTTATGAACTTCACTCCATTGCTGGCCCTCGATCCGGCCTTGCCGCAACGCGATCTGTTACTCGACGAAACCGTGATGACTGAGTACTTCTCTCGCCACTTCGGAATCGAAGACTGCGAGCGACTCAGGACAAAGTATCGCGTCGGTACAAGCCTGCGCGTGCTTTACAAGTTACGCGGTGGCGGGCGGTCATATCGGATCGCGGCTCGCGCTTTTCCACGAACACGCCAAGTCCATATTCAATTCACATCGCAGACAGAACTCAACGCGCCTGAATTGAACGCCACCTTCTGGATCTTTCCGAACGATCGAAAGATCAAGAACCTCGCAGTGTTGAGCAATATTCCTGACGAGCTTAGAAACATCGAAGGACGGACATGGACCACGAGTCGCATCGTCGCCCACGCGCCGGAGAAATCAGTAACCGCACAATGCCTCGACGACAACGACCAAATCATCGCCTACGCGAAGATCTACGCCGGTGATGAAGGACGCCAGATTTTCGAAACATATAAAGCTACTACAGGCAAGGTACGAGTCCCGCGACCAATCGCATATTCGGAAACACATCGTCTGCTGCTGCTCGAATCTGTTGCCGGTGTTCCGTTGTCAACGGTTGCTGAAAGCGAGGACGCATTTTTCCGGCTCGGCAAGGCGCTGAAAAGTCTTCATCGCATCGATCCACCTTCGTCGCTGCCACCGGCGACGCGACTGACGCCGCAAGCAGTAACCCAAGCGAGCGCTACCATCAGCCAGGCACGACCTGACGTTGCAGATCTGGTCCAACGACTGAGCGCCCAACTCACCGCGCAATACACGCACGGCAAACCCGTGTTCTTACACGGCGACGTCCATCCGAAAAACATTTTCCTGAACGAACAGAACCTATTCCTGCTCGATCTGGACCAGGCCGCAACCGGAACTGCGGCAGCGGATCTCGGCAGCGTGATCGCGGGTCTTTACTGCGACGCCTGCACTGGCTTGCGTACCTGGAATGAAGCGCCCGTATTGAAACGCACTTTACTGAACGGCTACGGCGCGCCGCACGACTCGCATGAACTGCGCTGGCACATCGCCGCTGCATTACTACAGGAACGCGCCTTACGCTCCGTCACTCGCATTCGCACAGCCACATTGCAAAAGCTGCCGGAGATTCTACGAGTAGCCGAAACTGTGCTGAACGGGGGCTTGCCGTGAAGACTAAGTTCCGAAACATCATCACTCGCAATCTCGCCGCCGAGAAATGGAACTTCGTCGTCGCAATCGCCTGCACGCTCGTCGTTTCAGTTGCGGATTTATTACGTCCCTGGCCCCTAAAACTAATCGTCGACAACATTCTCCTCGGCAAGACTCTGCCGCCTTCACTGCGCTCGTTCGAGGGTTTCTTCAACAATCAAAAGGTGTGGACCACAGTCGCAGTCGCGAGCGTGTTGATCGTATTGAGCGCCGTCAAAGGCTTTTCTGTTTACGCGCAAACATCGATCACCTCACGCATCGGCTATCGAATCGCACACGCACTGCGCCGTGAACTATTTTCACATCTACAACGCCTCTCACTCGCATTCCACAAACGATCTCGATCCGGCGAGCTGCTGACGAAAGTCACCAGCGACACCAATTCCGTGCGTGATGCATTTTCAGAATTCGCCCTGACCCTCGTGACTGAGACACTCACGCTCATCGGAATGATCGTCGTCATGTTTGCAATGAACGTCGAGCTCAGCCTCGTAGTGCTGTCAACATTTCCTATTCTGACGATCATTTCCGTCTATCGCTTCCGACGCATACGCGACTCGGCGCGAAAGGTCCGCAAAGCCGAAGGCAATCTTGCCGCGCGCGTCAGCGAAACGTTGCACGCGATCGCGCTTGTGAAAGCCTTGGGTCGCGAACGTTACGAGACGGAACGGTTCGAATCAGAAAGCTCCGAGACTTTGAACGAGAGCATACGCACCGCCCGTCTCGAAGCCGCATCTTCGCGCGCGGCCGACATCGTCAACGCAATCGGAACGTTTGCGGTCCTCGTATTTGGCTCACTGCAAGCATTGCGCGGGCACATCACACCCGGATCGCTGCTCGTATTCGTCGCATACATGAACAGCCTGTACGTTCCGATCCGCACACTCGCGAAGCTCTCAGCAAAACTCTCGCGCGCGTTCGTTAGCGCTGGACGTATCTCTGAGACACTCGGCATCGAGCCTGAGCGTGACGATTCTCCGGGCGCGATCGAAGCCACGGCAATCCGCGGCGACATCAGCTTTCGTAACGTCAATTTCGAGTACGGCACCGGCAAACCCGTGCTGCGCAACATCTCGTTCGACATTGCGAAGGGACAAAAGGTCGCGCTCCTCGGACGTTCAGGCGCAGGCAAGTCGACCATCATCAGTCTTCTCTTACGACTCTACGAAATCGAAGACGGCGCAATTCTGATCGACGAAATCAACGTCAAAGACTACAAGCGCGAATCGCTGCGCCAGCAGATCGCGATCGTGATGCAGGACAGCGTGATGTTTGGCGCGTCCGTCAGAGAGAACATTGCTTACGGCAAAGTAGACGCAACCACGGACGAGATTATTCGCGCCGCTAAAGCAGCGAACGCTCACGAATTCATTAGCCAGCTCGAGGATGGGTACGACACGGTGATTGGCGAACGGGGAGGCACACTCTCCGGGGGGCAGCGCCAACGCATCGCGATCGCGCGCGCGTTTGTGCGCAGCGCGCCCATCCTCGTCCTCGACGAGCCGATGACGGGACTCGACGTCGAGAGTGAAGCGGCAGTGCGCGACGCTCTGAATCGATTAATGCGTGGCAAGACGTGTTTGGCGATCACACACGATCGTACTTCCGCCGCTACAGCCGACCGCGTCCTACTTCTCGAGGACAGTCGGATTGTCGAGCAAGAACCGCTACTAATTGATTTCTCTGTGCGCCCTCTGCGTTCTCTGTGTCTCTGTGGTGACTGATTGCTGTGAATTAGCTAACCACAGAGAACGCAGAGGGCGCACAGAGAAGAAATGACGTAAATGAACCATCGACCTGCAATTCTCTTTTACTGCCAGCACTCTTTGGGTATGGGCCATCTCGTGCGTTCGCTTGCCCTCGCGGAGCGCCTGGGCCGGCACTTTCGCGTGATGCTTTTGAACGGCGGGCGACTACCCGCGGGCATCGTCGTTCCATCAAACATTCAATTCGTAAACCTGCCACCACTCGGAATGGACGAAGCAAATCAGCTTGTCAGTCACGACAAACGAATCTCTGTAGCTCGCGCACTCGATCGCCGGAAGAAGATGATCCGTGTGACTTTCGACAACCTGCGGCCGGTGGTGGTGCTCATCGAGCTCTTCCCTTTCGGTCGAAAGAAATTTGCGAACGAGATCCTGCCGCTCTTACACGCTGCTCATGAAAAAGACACACGTGCGCTCGTAGTTTGCAGCCTGCGCGACATCCTCGTAAGTCGAGAAAGTGATCAGGAATTTAACGACCGCGCTGCAACGTGGGCCAACGAGTTTTTTGATTTAGTGCTGATTCATTCTGATCCTTCATTTGCTCGCTTCGAAGAGTCTTTTCAGTCAAACGTTCCTTTGCAGGTTCCGATCAAGTACACCGGGTTTGTTGTGCCTTCTGGGCCAGCCGCACCTCAAGAGAGCAAACGAAAGCGGATCCTCGTTTCGGCTGGTGGCGGCATCGCGGGCGAGCCACTGCTGCGAACAGCCATCGAAGCCCTCGACTATCTGCATAACGACATCGAGATGAAAGTTATCGCTGGTCCGTTTCTGAGTGATGAAGCGTGGCGCGCACTGCGCTTGCTCGCGCATGGCCGAAACAAATTGCGACTCGTGCGGCAGGTCAGTGACTTGTGCGGTGAGTTGCGGGGAGCTGCCGTGTCGATCAGCCAGGCGGGATACAACACGTGTCTGGATGTTCTGCGCGCGAAGGTTCCTGCGATCCTTGTTCCATTCGCGAAAGAGAATGAAGACGAGCAGCGCAAACGTGCGTTGCGTCTACAGGATCTCGGGGCAGTCAGGGTGCTGGAGCAAAACGATCTGACACCCGCGCGACTCGCCGCAGAGATTCACGAGTCGATGAAATCGAAATTCGCGACTCCGGCACTCGATCTTAACGGAGCGGAGAATGCGGCCGCGCTGATCGAATCAATGACCGCGATGACAGCACCGTCGATAACGAATCTCACGGAGTACACCGATTATGCACACTGAATTTACGAACTGGTTGGATCCGTTGAGAAAAACACTGGATGAAGCGTCCGGATCCATATCTTTCTTTTTTCGCGACGACGACGCGGGTTGGGAAGATGCACGGCTGTTCGAGTTGCTCGGCGTGTTTGCAGATCACAACGTGCCGATCGATCTGGCGGTCATTCCGAAATCGATTTCGGACAGCACCGCGAGGGACCTGCGCAGAGTATTAGAGGAACGTCCTAATCAGGTTTCAGCTCACCAGCACGGCTACGCGCACGTAAACCATGAACAGGCTGGACGCAAGTGTGAGTTTGGAAACAGCCGTTCAAGTGCGCTCCAGCAGGCCGACATCGCCGCAGGCAAAGCACTGCTCAATGAGCGGCTTGGACCAATTACAGAATCGATCTTCACTCCACCGTGGAACCGTTGCACCGTGGCAACAGCGGTCTGTTTACGAGTGGAGGGTTTCACAGTTCTATCTCGCGAAATCACCGCAACGCAATTTGGTGCGCCGGGACTTAGTGAGCTTCCGGTCTCGATCGACTGGTTTGGCCGTCGCAAAGGTGTGCGACTGACGCCAAACCAGATTGGCGAGTCACTCAGCAAAGCCGCCTCATCGCAAGCGCCTGTCGGAGTGATGCTTCATCACGCCCTCGTCGACGAAGAGGAGCGGCAAAGGATTGGCGAGCTGCTGAAACTGGTTTCGTCACATTCGCAGGTGAGCTGTCGCTTGATGCGCGACCTTGTTCCAATGTTCGAAAGGACGGCGACATCATGAAAAAAGTCTTAATCATCCTTTTTACAATTATCGTCGCGAGTATCTCCGCTGCCGCACAAACAGCCGCGCAAACAGTTGACACGCTCAGAGAACAAGAAAGACTACACCGGCGTTGGTGGGTTTCGATGTCGTTGGCGAGTGTGTACGACACCAATATCACTCACGACGAGCAGTTAGTCGGCTCTTTTGGCCTCGTGCCGAGTTTCGGGTTTCACTTCAGAGATAACGCTGAACACCCGTCGTTCGAGGCTGACTATGAGGTTGCGTTGCATCGCTACAACCATACGGATGAGTTTGATCGCGTCAGTCACAGTCTGACGGCTGAGTATCGCAAGCAGCTTGTAAAGCGGTTGTACTCGAAGACGACGACTGAGATTTCGCTCAAAGGCTCGTCTGAGGATCGTGAGATCAACAACAATTATATTCTCGAGCAACAGCTTCAGTATCGCTTGCCTTTTAACACGCGAGTGGCGGGGTTCGCGGCGTATCGGTTGAAGAGGTATCCACTCATCGAACAGGATTCGAATTCAATCGATTCGTACGTAGGCGCGAAAGTTGAGCAGCGGTTCAGCGGTGATCGGCGTGTCGAGCTCACTTATCGTTACGATCATAATCGTGCGTGGGATCCGCGAAACAATTACATTCGCAGAACCTACACGCTCGAATTCCAAACTCCGCTCTCGATCAGACGACGCGATTCGTTGAGCGCCGAGATGCGCTACGCTCCACGCAATTACCTGAATCGAACGACGCGCGTTAACGGCGTGCGCGTGCCGCGACATGATGATCGCTGGGTCTTCAGCGTCCTCTACGAGCGATTGCTCCGCCCGGACCTCTCAATGGCGTTCGAATACCAGTTCGAAAAACGCAACTCAAACGACATTGACAAAGTCTTCACCTCGAACGTGTTCGGATTGTCATTCACCTTCGACAAATGGAACTGGTAATTACGGGTGGCCACGGAGGGCCACCCCTACAGTTGTTGCTCATCTAGCGTTCTCCAAGGAACGCGCTTGATTGACTACAACTGTAGGGGCGGCCCTCCGTGGCCGCCCGGTGGTTCCGCCACAGGCAGGTCGACCATGATGGGGGCGTGGTCGGAGATGCGCTCTTTGATGGCTTCATTGAGTAATTTCAAGGTGCGTCCGAAGTGTGGTGCAAATTTGTGTGGCGCCTCCTTCGAGTAAGGCTCCGTCAGTGAAGGTGGCTTAACGAAGATCCAATCCAGCTTGAACTTGCCGACAAACGCGATCGTCCGCTCAACTTCAAACGTCGTAATAAATCCCTTGTCACCACGCTCGTTTGAATTCGCAAGTGGACCTTCCTTACCGCCGATCGAACGCTCACGCTCACCACGAAAGTCAAACGAATTTCCATCAGCAAAACGAAAGTCCTTCAACTTATCAAAAAACTCTGCCTCGGGATTCGACGCAACCAGCGGTATGCTTCGCACAGTCGGATCAGCTTGCGTGCGATAGGTATTCATTCCGGTGAGCAGAAGCGTCGGTAATCTAACTCCCGTCAGTATCCCCAAAGCTTGTTTGGCCCAAAAACTTTTGCTCCCGAGCCGGTTCTTCAACGCGCGTTCGATCGAGAGCGGCGTGCCGTCGTGTGTCGACGTGTTCATATCACCAGCGACAACCACCGTCGCATTCAAAGCACTGATGCGATTCAGCAATTCTTCGAGTTGTTTGCGACGGCCCTCAGGCTTCGTCTTATCTTCAAGATGCGTCGCGACGATCGTCATGCGTCCTCCTGGAAAACGCTCGTCTGCGATCTCTGCCGTCAACATCATCCGGCCACCACGACGAATCTCGCGTTGTACCTTTTCCCGAAACACGACCTCGCTCGCTTTACGTTTGCCCTTCTCGAGCGCTTGCACGCTCTCACGCTCTTCTTTGTACCAATCGTGCGGTTGATTCGCGAACGGTTGCAGCTGCACATTCTCCAAAGGAAAGCGACTGAGAATCGCGGTGCCATGCAGTCCGCGGTAGCGAGTTTTGTCGACTGCGATTTGCGCTTTGAGTGTTGTCCTGTCTTCCGGCGAGAGCTCCTCAAACTCTTCTATCCCGAGCGCGATCGGATCGACTTCGACGAACTCGACTCCGTACGCGTAATTCATGCGAAGCGCCGCGGCCAGATCCGCGACCACATTTCTATACTCCGTCCGCTTGATACCCCAATCGACTTCGTTGAGCACGATCACGTCGGCCTGTTTGATCAAGGCGACTTGATGGAGGATCTCTTTTCGATCGCTACTCGTGCGCGGATACCTCGCGGGATCTATCAGTTTTGCAAAACGTGCGGCGTCAGTGAGCGCGGCTCTGATTGCGTCAAACTCGATGCCACGCTCGATATTCCACTGTGCGACGCGCACGAACGAGCCGAGTTGTGGAGTTCGCGGCAGTCGGGGTACGCGCACCGATATAGAATTACTAATAAAGGGCGTGGTCAGCAGGCGATCCAGCTTGACCTGCAAAGCTTCCGGTAGGTTTGGTGTCTCATACAATTGGATCAACTCAGCATAAGTAAATAATTCCGGGGGCTGTTGTTGTGCTTTCGAAGTGGCTGGAAAAACTGCAAATATCGCCAGCAGGAGGATCCCTACTCGATTCATGCGCCTCACCTGTGATGTTGTGCTGAAGTAACGGCTCTTTATACACGTCCGCTTGGCGGCTGGCCAGAAGAGGCACAGAAAATGGATCTAAAAACGCCTTCGACGACCCCAGATTCCCGATTTTTTGGTGAAATCACTGGTAATTATCTACTTGACGCAAGGATGCGAATTTGTTAGTATTTCGGCATGTTGAGAGCGGATTATTCATCGGTTATGTCTGATTCTTCACCGTCCAAGCCTGCTTCGCGCTTCAATTCGGCCACGATTTCCGGCGCAAAAATATATTCAAGTGCCTCGTCAGTGGTCATATTGATCGGCTCTTTTTGTTCTGGTTCTGGTTCTGGTTCTTTATCTTCCATAGGAGACTCCAATGGTAGCCCCGATCAATCGTCCCGTTGATATGAATCTCATTACCCTGTTCGAGCGTTTTGGTAATGAAGATCGCTGCCGTGAATACCTCGAAAAACTACGCTGGCCTAAAGGCGTAACCTGCCTTAGATGCCAGTCTGAAAAGATCTCCCGCATTAAGAAACGCAATAAGTTTCATTGCGATGCTTGTCAGTATCAGTTTTCCGTCAAGTCCGGGACGATCTTTCACGATACGCACTTGCCGCTAATGAAATGGTTCGCGGCTGTATTCCTGCTCTCCGAATCCAAAAAAGGCATGAGCGCCTTGCAGCTCAAGCGGACCTTGAAAGTCGCCTATAAGACTTCATGGTATCTCTGCCATCGTATCCGCGAAGCTGTCAAAGACGTGGGCCATTCAGAACTACTGAACGGCATTGTCGAGTGTGACGAGGCGTTCTTAGGCGGCAAACCCGTAAACATGCACAAGTCACGGAAAGCCAAACTTAAAAAAGTAGAAGGAACTTGTTACTACGACCACAAGACCATCATTCTAGGCGCAATCAAACGCGGCGGCGACGTGCGCTTAGAAGTCGCGCCTCAGCAACGCATCACTAGAGAAATGCTGCACGGCTTTATCCGGTCCAAAGTAGCGGACGAAACAGAAATGATTTGCACCGACACTCTCAAAGCCTATGAAGGCATCGCCGACCAGAATACGCGCCATGAAACCGTCGCTCACCAGCAAGACGAATACGTGCGCGGCGACGTGCATACAAACACGCTGGAGAACGTCTGGAGCCTATTCAAACGCTCTGTGATTGGCTCTTATCACCAACTATCTGTCAAACATCTGGACCGCTACTTGGACGAATTCGAGTTTAGATTCAACAACCGTGAAAACTCTTTTCTCTTCCGCGATACGTTGCTGAGACTGCTCAACTCCACAAACATCGAATACAAAAACCTAATCGCGGACGAAGATGAAGCGACCATGCCGGAATTAGAGACGGTTCCATTCTAGTGATCGGTATCAAACAACTTTCTAATATCACTAACTTGCCAGCCAAAACCATCTGCCATTTGGTTGGCTTGCTCTATACCGTAGCTTTCAATCGAGGACAAATAAATGACTGCATCACTGCTAGACGTTTTAAGCGTATTGAGAAATTGGAAAAACGACGGAAAAACGCTCCGCATGAAGCTCGTACAAAACGGGCACATGACACTAGATGGAGAAGTCTTGATTGATGACGCCTCTAACGACAAGCAAGCCGTATTCAGGTTTGGGTTTTCCGCACTTGCGTCCGGCATAATAACCATCCCGCTCGATTCTGAATTTGTACTATTTGACATCCTAACCTCCGACCAGCCCAGACCGCTTGATCCTCTCGATCCGACTTACGACAAATGCGTTCAGTTTAGCTGGAACCTAAGCAATGACCGTTGTACGGTTTGCGCCGCGCGCTTCACCGGACGCTCTTATACAATTTAACTCAGCTTCATCTTGTCATCGATCAAAACATCGGTTGAGATTCCAGCCACACGAGCATACTGCAACAGCGTTAAAAGATCCGGCTCTCTGGTTCCTAACTCATAAGCCGATACCGCCGTGTAACTGATTTCCAGTTTGAGCAACTTTGCCATCTCAGTTTGACTAACATCCAACCTCTGCCGGATCGTCAATAACTTGCGGGCTAGTTTCCTTGGTTGGCGTCTTCCCATCAGACGTTAGCTCCTGATGGAATGCGCCCGCGCACCTTGATTCTATATACGGTCGTATATAGAATGGGCCTTGCAGTTCGTTCGGTTGTTTGTTTCGCCCAGATATACCGGGCGACGTTCACCTAATCATTTCCTCTGAGGTTAGAAGCATGGCAACGAAGATCGTTTCGTTTCGTAAGCGCTCGTTTCTGAATCCAGTCTCAACCGATCAACCCTCATACATTCATGCCGTAGTGGAATGGTCCCGCAATGGTGAGCATCCGTGGGGCACGAATATGCTCACGATAGCCGATTGTCGCCGTGCAATTCAACTTGAATTTTTTCTCGGCACCAAACGCGCGCGTCAACTATCACTCGCGAAGATCGATTTGCTGATCAGGATTCTAACCTCATTTCGTGCGGCGCTCGCGAATGAGATCGCGGCTATCGAGAAGGGCGAATAACCGTGAAGAAAGAGAGCCTCGGTGATTTCGTTCGCCGCATCCGCACAGAGAAGAATATGTCCTGCGCGGATGTCTCGAAGCGTAGTGCTCGCAAAGGCCCGCGACGAATAGCAGCGAGTTATATCAACCGGATTGAGAATTACCCGAAGCTCAGCGTTACCGCAGTTAGACTAAAGGCGTTGGCCGATGGGCTGGGCGTTCCGGCAGAAGAAGTGTTTGCGCGAGCAGTTGGCTTTGAGCTTGAAGGCGAATCCCCCGACGAGATCGAATTGCTTGCAAGATTCAGAGAGCTATCGCCTGAGCGTAGGGATGATGTCTTGAGAATTGTCGATGTGTGGTATCAGAAAGACGTAATTGAAACTTAACTTGATCTTGCTCCGCGCCGTAACTGAGCAAGGGAACCGATAGGCCGGAGCCTCCCAAAAGTCCGGCCTTTTGGTTTATCAAATTACTCGTCGCTACCTTACGGGCTTTCGGGATGAGACTCACTCAAAACGGAGATCGAATTAAACGAAAAGAATCAACTACTAAACAGTGTTCGGTTTCTGGTAGCCCAAAACGATTTGGCTTGGCAGTAACGGAACGCCACGTTTGTACAAGATCTCATGAGTTTCTCCCCAAGCGTCTGTAACTATAAGAACCGGAGACAAGCTAGTCGTGCCCTCTCGGTTCAAAAACATTCCATGAACTTTAAACTGTAAGTACCCGTCAACACCGCGACCTAATTCCAATACCCGGCGCGAACAAGCCAAATTCTCTACGGTATCCTGTTCCTGTAATGGCTTGCGCGAATCCCACGGTCGCCTCAATATATCGCTATCTTCCGGTCGAAAAGCCCCGTATGAATTTTCATCCTCGGCTTTATCTATTCGAAGCGAGACATGCTTAAGCGTGGTCGCTATCGGACTCTTGTTAATCAGAAATACCCTTAATGTTGCCAGGAGCCCTACTTCCTTAAATTCGTCTACCTTTCCATCGCCGCTTCTAACCCAATCACTGAAAGCCGTCACAAATATGCTCTGAATCTCGCCTTCAATTTTGGGCTTGTCGGCGGATAGTCTACCTTCAACTTCCTGAATCTTGGTGTCCAGTTCTTTATGCAGGCTCGATGCAGCCTTAACGATACATAGCACCGCAATAACGCCAATCGTGATTAATGTCGGAGGTATGGCGTCAATTAAATACGTCTGCCATGCTGTGACCTCCTGTGTCACGATGCTCCTCCCTTTGGATCGAAAGCGCCAGTAGAGAAGCGCGCAATATGACACTGCCGTAACAAGGGACGTAAAGTTAAGGGAAAACGCTTCGCGAAATTCGCGCCACGCACGAACGAAAACCAAGCCCATGTACCGGAAGGTTTCACGAAGGGTCGGACGGGGCAGTTCGGACATAACGGGCTGCCTACTTTCGACAGGATAGAGGATCGCCCCAAAGTGTAGGGCGCACTTGACCTTGCGTCAAGTGCATAATCACCAAATCACTTACGATTTCCTGTTTTGTTAAACTAGAAATGGCATTGACAAACACTTTTACGGGCACCTATGATGCTTGGGCGGTCGCTGATGTAGGGTAAGGCGAGCGCAAAGACGCTGCTTGAGAATCCCAACCGAGCTATCCCCTATTAACCTCTTTCCTCAGTCTCCTTCACTTCAAGTGACCTGAGCCTACTATCCCCAACCATAGAGGAGTAACGACACATGTTTAAATCGAAGGGCATCCTAACGACGACCCTGGCAATTACAGCCTTGCTTTTGATGAGCGCAACGGCGGCGTTCGCGCAGACTACCGGCTCCGTAACGATGACCGCGACAGTCTCGAATTTCGTTGAATTGACCTCCGGTGGCGCCGTCACGCTGACGGGTAATTCCGGCGGCAGCATTATCACGGACGGTACCGCAAACAGCCCGCTGGCAGTGGTTGTCAACCTGGGCGAGCTCGGCCCAAGCAACACCAATAGTTTTGTGAAATTGAGCGTGCCGGTAAGACTTCGCAGCAACGTAGCGTACCAACTCAACATGGTGAGCACGGTTGCCGGTGCGGGTGCGACCAGCTTCAGCCTGAAAGATACAGACGTCGGCTTTGGTTTGACCCCGGCCGCACGACCCGCGAACCTCGCGGCAGGCGTAGACACCAACGCTACTCCGGGTGATCCGACGGTTGGTGGCAGCACGGACGCTAACGGACGCTGGGTATATTCCGGCGCGAACTCAACTCTCGGCGCCTACGCCGTATCGGGTGCGGTGTTGAGTGGACCACGCGTCAACCAGGCAGTCGCGGCCAACAGCGCCACGAGCCTGACGTTCCCCGCGATCTTCGCTGTCAAGCCGCAGTTCTATGATCCGGCTCCGGCGATCACGATCACCGCTAGTTTCACAGTCGTAGCGCTGTAATTTAACCGCTTCCCTACTTAAATCGCGCCGGCCGTCAATCTCCCGATTGACGGCCGGATAACCACATCTCAAGCCCCCCCTTCAAGGAACACTCATATGCCCTGCAAAAAATCCATCAAATCAATACTGCTCATCGCGCTGTTCGTCGTTTCTGCGGTTAGCTGTTTCGGACAGTCCACGACTGGAACGGTCACGATGAGCGCCACAGTTTCGAAATTCGTTGAGATCAACTCAGGTGGCGCCGTCACTCTCACCGGTAACTCAGGTGGTGGCGTTACGACCGATGGCGTAAACAACTCGCCACTCGCCGTGTCGATCAACCTTGGCGAGCTTGGTCCAAGCAACACTAACAGTTTCGTAACGGCGCAAGTGCCGCTCAAGCTGCGCAGCAATGCCGCTTACGTTCTGTCGATGGCGGCAACAGTGACGAGCTCCGGCGCGACGGCAAGCAGGATCGTGGCTTCCGACGTTGGCTTCGGTCTGGGAACAATCTCGCGAACGGGCCTGGGCGTGAACGCGGGCGCGGACACAAACGCGACTTCAGGTGATCCAACTCTCGCCGCAAACGGATCAGTGAATGGCACCACCGGCCGCTACGAATTCACCGCAGTGAGATCGAATCTCGGCGCCTTCTCTTCAGCAACGACTGCGCTCAGTGGTCCAATCATCATGAACGCAGTGCCGCGCAGCAACGTGAATGGACTGAGCGTGCCGGCGTTCTTCGCAGTGAAGCCTCAGTTTTTCGAAAACGGAACCACCACGATTTCCGTCACATTCACCGTGACCGCACCGTAATGCGTTTACGTCACTTCACAATTGCGCTTTTCACCGTCCTGATTCTCATTGCTGCCGCCGAAACGATATCCGCACAAGCGCTGGATATCAGCAGTGGCGGACAACCGACAATTACGGGCGCCGTGGGCGGCTCTGTAACCGGCAGTGCGAGTGTCTTGAATGATTTGATCGTGACTGTAGATTTCGGTGAGGTCTCGCCGCTCAATACTAATTCGATTGTGAAGGTGGTTGTGCCGATCGCACTGCGCAGCAATCAACCATACCAGGTCTCGGTTTCAGCGAGTGGTCTCATCAACGGCAACGTTCAGGGCCTGCAAACGTCAGATATCGGTTTTGGTCTCACGAACATTCGCAAACTGGGCGGCGCCGGTCAGGATTGCAATCAGAGCACTCACATCATCCGCTCACCCTTTTCCAACGATCCCGCGCTTAATGCAACTATCGGAAGTAGTGGCCGCGTGACCTATCCATCATCGCTCGCCAATATCTCCGGCTCGACCATCATTCTCAGCGGCCCGGAGCTTTCAAAGAACAACAGCATCAAGCGCCAGCAAAGCGATGGATATGTTTTTGACGCTATCTTTGCTCTAACTCCTCAGTTTTTTGCCGCTGGAGTTTCTTCCGTGACTCTCATCTTCACGATTTCGCCAGGTCCGAACGTTCCCTGCTGAAAGGCTTTCAGATCGATGTCGCCTGCAAATAAGTTAATAGCAATTCTTATCTGGTTGTTTATTACGGTGGTTTGTGTGACCGCGCAAACTCCCGTTCCTGAGGCCACGCCGAAGCCCTCTGGCAACGGCATCTCTTTGGCTCCGGCACGACTCGAGCTCGAGATGCAACCCGGCACAGAAATAACCGTCGTCGTCAATCTCGATTACCACGCGACTTCGGAAAACTCACAACCGGTGCGCATCGTTGCCAGCTTGAATGACTGGACCATCGATCGCGACGGGCAAGTAAAGTTTGAAAGAGCCAACACGTTACCCAACTCGGCAAGCCCGTGGCTGATCTACAGTCCGGCTGAAACAACCGTGACGCCCGGAAATCTACATGCGATTAGAGTCACTGTCTCGGTG
>DATFDT010000058.1:0-3572 GCA_035251975.1 Pyrinomonadaceae bacterium
AGTTGCTGATACCGAATCCACTGATGCCGCCTGAGGTGCGTATGGCCCACCTCGTGGAAACCACGACTTCAAACTTTATATTTGGCTGGTTGATAGTGCTTATCTTGCGATGGAAAATCGCAGGCACCCAAACGCAAGCGCGCCCGGTGACGAGCCACTGAAGACGTAAGGCTGATGACCAGTCTCCTTCGCATAGCTGTCGACCACTCTTTCAACAGCCGCGCGTGATGCTTGATCGCCGAGCACGGCCACTGTTCCGCCACTCCCACCGCCAGTGATCTTCGCGCCAAACAGCCCGGCTTCTTTGCGCACCAGCTCGACGATCAGATCTGTTCCCGCAGAATTCAGTCCCAACGCGGTATAACTGCGATGCGCCGCGTACATCAACTCCCCGAGCTCGTCATAAGACTCATTCCGCTCCAGCAACTCCACGAACCGCTGCACACGTGCGTTCTCATAAATCGGATGCGCCGTCGGCATTCTGATACGCTCCGGCAGTAGATCCAAATACTCTCTTTCAAATTCAGCCGGTGTGATATTTGCGAGATATTCATCCTCAGAAAAATCCGCGTTTAACTCCGCGATCATCCGCGTTCCCATGAAGGCGCCGGCGCGCACGGTTCCATAATCTGCGCCGCCGACCGAATGACGTATTCCTGAGTCGATTCCCCAAAGCCTTAATTCTCGCGGCAGCGTGATCATTCTTTTGAGCTCGGCCGGCTGGCAGAGCATGAATAGCAATCGATCGCGCTCGCCAAACACGGCAGTCATCTGGTCCATCACACCGCAAGGCGCGCCGACTACGAGGTTCTCGACCTTTTGACAGAGCAGCGCCTTGTCACGTCCGTCGATTTCGATATCGAAAGCGGCAGTGACCGCCTGCATCACGGCGACTTCCAAAGCCGCTGATGAGCTAACGCCTTTTCCGGGTGGCACCCGCGATGAGATCAGAATATTCGCGCCGGACTCGAAGCGCTGATTACGTTCGCGCATCAGTACCAGGAACACACCGGCGACGTACGCGGCCCAGCTATTCGCAAAGATTTCCCGTGCCGTTTCGTATTCAATCGGTCCATCAAGAGCGTTCAACGACATCGAGAACGAAGAATGGTGCGGTTCGTCGTCTAACAGAGTGACGATGTTGATGCGGCGATCGTCATTCGGTTGCAGAGCGACAAACGTCGCTTCGGCGATCGGAAGTTCAAGCACGTGCGAGCCGGAGTAATCAGCGATTCCGCCCATGACGTCCAGTCGTCCGGGCGCACGACTCACGATGAGATCCGCTTTCGTGTCGAATAGTTCGCGAGCAGGAGTAAAGGGATGGTCGTCGAGGGTGTTAAGCAGATCGAGGAAATCCTGGGCGTCGCGATGCATCTCAAATTCCTGAATTCATGGAACGGGTGGCCACGGAGGGCCACCCCTACAGTTGTAGTCCATCAAGCAAAATCAAATAAGTTGCGACTCTTCAACGCTGATTGCAAGAGAGGTTCTACCGTCAAACGAATGCTTGCATTTGCGTAACCAACCCAGCTCACGTCGGGCTCAACCGCGAGACGCGCGTTGAGTGGATCGCCATCCACGCCCGTAACAATCACACCTGCTTCACGTGCGATAAGCTCAGTGCACAAATCATACGGATGACAGCACAGAAGCCTCGGCAACCCGCGTTCAGTCGTGACCGGATCCATCTGCGCTCTTAGATCTGCCGTGAAGCGATCTTTCCCTGCGATCAACTCGTAAAGCTGGCCGCCCGTGGACGTGTATTGATCCTCGAAGCACTGCGCCTTTCCAGGTTGTGCCGGGCCAAGTGCGCCGCGGACAATCTCGTCGTCGATGGCAGCTAGGACGTCTCGCACGCCCGGAAAGAAACGCACGACCTGCGAATAGCTCTGGTCGATGTTAACTGCGGTCGAGGGATGCAGCTCAAGCGCGCGGTGCTCGCCAGTTAAGCGATTGAATCTTTCCGCGTGAAATCCCTCGCCGCGAACAGCCCAAAGCACATCCGAGAGATGTTGCTTCACGAGCGGTATCTCTGTTTGGACCGCGAGTTCGATGTCATTCAAGCTCGTGTCTGGTCCACGATTCGGAGCGACACCAGTGAGAATCCAGCCGCTGCGTTTTTGATACATCAAACCGCGCGTTCCATCGATCGGATCGACGATGATTCGCCAAACAACATCAGACTCTGCTGTCCCACGCGGCAGAGTGATCTGGCCATCGCTCAATCCTTCGGCAATGAGTAGCACCGGCGCGCGCGGCGCCACTTCACGCTCGAAGAAATCGATTAACACCTCTTCACTAACACGATCGAGCGCGAAGATCGTGTCGCCTTCTTCTTCGGCGACGACTTTCGCAAGCTCGCCTGACGCCGCGCGCTCACACGCCTCGACGACCGCCGCACGAATCGTTTCGTGCAAGCGACGCAAAGGCTCAAGCAACGTGCGGATGTCCTTCATTTCTCTTTGTAATGAACGCCAGCTTGCGCGCGCAGCTCAGCGGCTTTTTCATCGGGTGACGTGTCGCTGAGAAAATTGCCACCACCAACTTCCGGGCCCGCGAGAAACTTCAACAGATCCGGTTTGCGTAACGGCGGATGAAACTCGATATGAAAATGGAAACCGCCGTAGTCACCGCCATCAGTGGGCGCCTGGTGCAGCGGCATGACGTAAGGAAAAGACATCTGCCAGAGATTGTCGAACCTCACCAGCACATCTTTCAACACGCTCGCGAAGTCGAGCATCTCACGCGCGGAGAGCGTCGCCAGACTCGGATGCGTCTTCTTCGGAGCAACAAAAACTTCATAAGCATAGCGCGCGAAATACGGCACGAACGCCACCGCCGTTTCGTTTTCCGAGATGATGCGCGTGCCTGCCTGCTGTTCGGCGGCGATGATGTCCTGGAAAAGCACGCGACCTGTTTGCGCGAGATATTGCTGGCTAACACGCGCTTCGGTTTCGATCGTCTTGAAGACAAAGTTCGTCGCATAGATCTGGCAGTGCGGATGTGGATTTGAAACACCGACGACTTCGCCTTTGTTTTCAAAGATAAGCACGTGTTTGATGTCCGGCATGCGGGCGAGCTCAACATACTGTTCCTGCCAGACGTGGAGCAGTTGCTGAATCTCTGCGATGGTGAGCTCAGCGAGCGTGAGATTGTGTTTGGGACTGTAGCAAACTACGCGCGCGATTCCGCGTGCGGGACGGTTTTGATAGAGGCCCGCGGGCGCTTCGAGCTCAGACGGCGCCGCGGGAGACACACACGGATGATCGTTATCGAATACAAATGTCTGTTCGTACTCCGGATTATGTGCGCCGCTGATACGCGCGTTTCCCGGGCAGAGATAACAGTCCGGCACATACGGCGGCAACGCGGGCGCATGCCGCTTCACCGTGCCACCACTCCACGGCCGATCCTGCCGGTGCGCCGCAACAATGACCCACTCTTCTCTCAGCGGATGCCACCGCTCTTCCCAAGTCATGCCACACTCCCAAGATTAATTAGCCACAAAAAGGCACAAAAACACAAAATGAAAGTTCAGAGTTCAGCCTTCAGCCTGCGGTCTCGGACTTCGG
>DATFDT010000059.1:0-6395 GCA_035251975.1 Pyrinomonadaceae bacterium
GCGCTCGGTATCGGCGCGAGCACCGCGATCTTCAGCGTTGTCGATAGCGTGCTGTTGCGTCGTTTGCCGTATCGAACGGCAGAACGGATCGTTGCTATTCAGGAACATGATCCGAATGGCAGGCGAGGGCAGTCAACCTCCGCTAACTTCTACGACTGGCGCCAGCAGAACACCGTCTTTGAACATCTGTCCGCGATTAAAATCACCACGACAAACCTCGCACTCTCCGACCACGCGGAGCGGATCGATCTCGCGCAAACGAATGCCGACTTCTTCGATATCTTCGGCATCACGCCGCAGTACGGAAGGTTGTTTATTCCGCAGGACGAGCAGGCGGGACACGAGCCGGTTGTTGTCGTGAGCAATGCGCTCTGGCAGCGTCGCTTCGGATCCGATCCGTCTCTCGTTGGCAGATCGATCACGCTCGACGGCCGAAATTACAACGTCATCGGTATCGCGCCGCCCGGTTTTCAATATCCCGACAAAACCGAGTTGTGGTTGCCACCATTGAGACTCGTGCCGGAGCTATACCCGGACCAGGACGTGACGCAAACGCGCCGCATGGGCTATCTCACGGTCGTCGCGTTGTTGAAACCGGGTGTGTCGCTGCAGCAGGCGGCGGGGGAGATGGAGACGATCACTGCACGTCTGCGCCAGCAGTATCCCGATTCAAACACCAAACGTCTCAATCGAGTAGTTTCACTTCACGAACACCTCGTCGGCGATACAAACAAACTGCTGTGGTTGCTGCTCGGCGCGGTAACGTTTGTGCTGCTGATCGGATGTGCGAACGTCGCGAATCTACTGCTCGCCAGCGGTGCATCGCGACAAAAGGAGATAGCGATTCGCACGGCGCTCGGCGCGTCGCGGAGACGAGTCATACGCCAGTTGTTTACCGAGAGCGCGCTCCTCGCGTTTACCGGTGGCGTAGTTGGTTTACTGATCGCATTCTGGGGGCTTGCTGCGATCACGAAACTCTTACCTGCTGACTTTCCACGATTGAATGAGATTCACATTGACCTGCGCGTGCTTGGCTTCACGTTCGCAGCCTCCGTGCTCACCGGAATACTTTTCGGTCTCATTCCCGCGCTGCAAGTCTCGCGTTCCGACGTGCAGGAAGCGATGAGGGAAACCGGACGAGGCGCATCGGGAAGTCGCCGGCAAAGTCGTTTTCGACAGGCGCTCATCGTTGGTGAGGTTGCGTTGTCGGTTGTACTACTAGCCGGGGCCGGATTGCTTTTCAGAAGTTTCCTGCGGCTTCAGTCAGTAGACACTGGCTTTGTTTCGCAACCGGTGCTGACTGCAAGGTTGACGCCCTCAGGAACGAACTACGCTAACGACGCTGATTACGCGAAGTTTTATAACGGTGTGATCGAGAAGGTCGGCGCGATTCCCGGTGTGCAGGATGTCGCGCTCATCAACACGCTGCCTTTGTCCAAAGGTCCAACGTCGGGATTTCGCGTTGAAGGACGCCCGGTCACTACGCCTGACAAATGGCCGAGTGTGAACTATCGCGTCGTCAGTTCCAATTACTTTCGCGCGATGGGTATTCCAGTGTTGCAAGGTCGCGCTTACACCGATCGCGATAACGAGAACGCGCCGCTCGTGATGATGGTCAACCAGCAACTGGCGCGCGAAATATTTCCTGATGAAAACCCGGTAGGGAAGCGAATCACGTTCGGCGGTACGAACACGGACGGGCAACCGCGATGGTTTGAGATCGTCGGCGTTGTCGCAAACGTTCGTAGTCTGGAGTTGCGCGAGGCGCCCACCGCCGAGCTGTATTTCTCGGCGCAGCAGGATCTATGGCCGGCGATGTCGCTCGTGGTTCGTTCGAGTGTTGAGCCCTCGAGTTTGAGTGGTTCAGTGCGACAGGCAGTTAATGAGGTTGATCGATCTGTTCCGGTCGCGGATGTGAAGACGATGGACCACGTCGTCAGCGAGTCGATCACGCAGCCACGGTTCAATCTGTTTCTGCTCGGCCTGTTCAGCGCTGTGGCAATGATCCTCTCAGCCGCGGGGATTTACGGCGTCACTGCTTACACGGTCACACAACGCACACACGAGCTCGGCATCCGCCTCGCGCTCGGCGCGCAGGTCGGAGATGTGTTGAAGATGATCCTGGGCCAGGGAATGGCGGTGATCGGTGTTGGGTTGGTGGCAGGGCTGGCGGCGGCGTTTGTATTGATGCGTTTGCTCAGAAGCTTGTTGTTTGGTGTTGGTGAGAATGATGCGCTGACGTTTGCGGCGATCACGGGCGTGCTGGTGCTGGTGGCGTTGATCGCCTGCTACATCCCCGCGCGCCGCGCAACGAAGGTGGATCCACTCGTAGCGCTCAGAGCTGAATAAGATTTTTGGAAAGAGCCCTCTTCAGCGGGGGCAAGCCCCTCTTCCTGACTTGTTCTTTTTTCAGGCGCCTGAGGGGATGGAACAAGTCAGGAAGAGGGGCTGCCCCCGCTGAAAAGAGCGAAATTAGATTATGGATTCAATTATCAAAGACATCCGCTATGGATTTCGCAGCTTGATGAAGCGGCCGGCGTTCACGGCTGTGGCTGTGATCACGATCGCTCTCGGCATCGGTGTCAACACTGCGATCTTCAGTGTCATCAATGCCGTTCTGCTCCGACCACTGCCTTACGACGATCCATCCCGATTGATCAGTTTTAGATCGAACCAGTCAGTACCCGATCTCGCGGACGTCGAGTCGCAGAGCAAGACGTTCAGCCGCCTCGGTGGCATGGTCATGCAGCCGCTTGCCTATACCGGCGGCAATGAACCGATTCAATTTCAGATCGGACAAGTCACCGGCGGATTCTTCGAAACGCTTGGAGTTAGACCTGAGCGCGGACGTTTCATCACGAACGAAGACGACAAAAACGGTGCGCCGTTCGTCGTCGTGTTGGGCCACAATCTTTGGATCAAACAGTTCAACAGCGATGACCAAATTATCGGCAAAGCCATTCCGCTCAGCGGCGACATGTATACCGTCATCGGTGTGATGCCCGAGACATTCGTCACCCCTCGAGACAGCACCGAAGCATGGACGCCGGTACACGTCTCGAACCCCGTCGCAGCGAATTTCCGCGGTGTTCATTTTCTGAGAACGTATGGACGGCTCGCGCCGGGCGCCAGCATCGAGCAAGCGCGCGCCGAGATGCAGCTCATCGATCAGAACCTCGCTGCGCAATATCCCGCCGAGAATAAAAATCGCAACACGGTGCTCTTCGCACTGCACGAGCGGATCGTTGGCGAGACGCGCCGCTCGTTGTTCATCCTCTTCGCCGCAGTCGGCTTTGTGCTGCTGATCGCGTGCGCAAATTTCGCCAATTTGTTGCTGGCACGTGCTGCCGAGCGCCAACGTGAGTTTGTAATTCGCGGGGCGCTCGGCGCGGGTCGGTGGCGACTGATGCGACAGTTGCTGATCGAGAGCCTGTTGTTGTCACTTGCCGGCGGCGTCGCGGCTATCGTGCTTGCGTTCTGGGGCACGAGCCTGCTGGTGTCGTTCAAACCGGAGAACCTGCCGCGTCTGACAGAGATCGGTGTCGACGCACGCGTACTTGGTTTCACACTCGGCATTTCGATTTTGACCGGACTAATCTTCGGCCTCGTGCCTGCGTGGGCCGCATCGCGCGGTCGCGTCGGTGATGCACTGAGGGAAGGTGGCCGCAGCGCGACGGCCGGAAGCGCGCGACAACGATTGCGCAGCGCGTTTGTAGTTGCCGAGCTCGCAGTCGCGCTCGTGCTTCTCGTCGGCGCTGGTCTACTCATCAAGACTTTCTGGAAACTGCGCTCGGTCGAGCCCGGTTTCAATCCCGATCACCTGATCACGATGCGAGTCGAACTGCCTGAGACTCGTTACAAGGAAGTCGCTCCGCAAACACGTTTCCGCAAACAAGTCCTCGCCGGCATGAACTCACTGCCGGGCGTTCAGGCCGCGATGATCAGTGAGCTTCCACTCAGCGGCGACTCGCTCGATCACGATTTTCTAATCGAGGGCCGGCCACCCATCGCACCGGGCGACGAGCCCAGTTTGGAAACGCGCAGTGTGCTTGGCGACTACTTCAAGGTGATGCAAATTCCTCTGAAGCAGGGACGCGATTTTGGACCACAGGACTTCGATGAGCGCGCGCCACGCGTCGGCATCGCGAACGAAGCGCTCGTGCAGCAGTATTTTCAGAATGAAGATCCGATCGGCAAGCGTGTGCGTTGGGCGCGTAATCCCGAGATCCAGTGGATAGAAATCATTGGTGTTGTCGGCGACGTGAAGCACTTTGGTTTGGACCTGCCGGAGCAGCCGGCGCTCTACTCGCCTTACACGCAAATCAATCCGTGGAAACGATGGATGTCAATTGCCGCCCGCACACAAGGTGATTCAGCTAGTGCGGCCCAACTGCTTAAAGAGCAGATCTGGAAGGTCGATTCGCAGCTACCGGTGACGCGACTCGAAACGATGAGTGAAGTTGCGGCGAGCTCGTTTGCGGCACGGCGGTTCAACATGTCGCTGCTATCGCTGTTCGCAGGTCTCGCACTCGTGCTGGCCGCGATCGGGATTTACGGCGTGATGTCGAATGCCGTTACACAACGAACTCAGGAAATCGGGATTCGCCTCGCGTTGGGTGCGAGCACGATCGATGTGCTCAAGCTAATCGTTCGTAACGGGCTGACCCTCGTGATTATCGGTGTGGCAGTTGGGCTCGCGGGCGCTTTTGCGCTAACGCGTTTAATGACGACGTTGTTGTTCGGAGTAACGCCGACGGACGGAATGACGATCGTGGTGGTGTCAGCGGTGTTGATCGGCGTGGCGCTGCTGGCGTGTTTGATACCGGCGCGTCGAGCAACGCGCGTGGATCCATTGGTTGCGCTCCGTTACGAGTAAGACTGAGAACAAGATGAACAGAATTTTTACAGGATTTACATGTCAATCCTGAAGAATCTTGTGAATCCTGTCTAAAAATATGACTAAAGATCTGTTACACAGCGCCCGGAGCTTGATACGCCATCCAGCGTTCACGGCGGTGGCGGTTATCACGCTCATGCTTGCCATCGGCGTGAACACCACGATCTTCAGCGTCGTGAATGCAGTGCTCTTGAAAGCGCTGCCGTTTCGCGATCCGCAGCAGCTCGTCTCCGTCGATCGAACTCCTACGGCAGGCGGACTGCCCGGCATCGCCGCGTATCAGTACCTCGCCTGGAAAGATCGCAACACGAGCTTCGACGATCTAGCCGCATTCACCGATAACAACTTCAACCTCACCGGCACTGGCGAACCGGAGCGCATCTCATGCGCGCAGGTGACTTCGAGTCTCTTTACAACTCTCGGCGTGCAACCTGTGCGTGGCCGTTTCTTCGTGGCAGAAGAAGACAAGCCCGGCGCGAGCAAGGTTGCAATCGTCAGCGAAGCGTTCTGGCTGAGACGTTTCGGTCGCGACGAATCAATCCTGCAAAAAACACTCACACTCGACAACAAACCTTACCTAATCGTCGGCGTGATGCCGAACAACTTTCGCTACCCTGGCGAGTTTGATGTTTGGCTTCCACTCGCTCTCGATCCCGTAAAAGAGTTTCAGGGTGACTGGTTTCAGCTCGTCGATGTCGCCGGCCGCCTCAAACCAAACGCAACACTCGCCGGTGCGCAAAGTGAGCTGAATCTGATTGCGAAACAAGCATCCGACCAGGGCAAGGCCGAGCCTTTGCCGTTCGCTGCAGTCGACGTCGCACCGCTGCACAAGCAACTCGTCGCCGGCATTCGCGTGACGGTGTTCGTGTTGTGGGGCGCAGTCGGACTGGTGATGTTGCTCGCCTGCATCAACGTCGCGAGTCTAATGATCTCTCGCACACTCGCACGACAACGCGAGATGGCAGTGCGCGCAGCCGTGGGCGCGCGTCGCTGGCAATTGATTCGACAGCTCCTTACCGAAAGCGTGCTTGTAGGTGTGGCCGGTGGCGCTTTGGGATTGCTGATCGCCGTGTGGGGCACGCGCGCGATTAGCAGCCTCGTTCCCAAAGGGTTCACCAGCTCCGTTTATGACCTCAACCACATCCGGCTCGACTGGCGCGTGTTTGCATTCACGCTCGGTCTTTCAGTTCTGACCGGAATCGTTTTCGGATTAGCGGCGGCGTTGACTGCTTCACGGCCCGATCTGATCGGTGCGCTGCGCAACAGTCGCGCGCATGGACGGATGAGTTTCGGATTGCGCAGCTTTCGTGGCTGGCTGGTGGTTGCGGAGCTCGCGCTCGCGGTCGTGTTGCTACTCGCTGCGGGTTTGCTGGTGCGAAGCTTCAACAAACTCGTTGCCGTCGATCTCAGCTTCGATCGCGAAAACGTTCTCACGGCACGCATCGCTTTGCCTCGTTCAGTCTATGGGAAACCGCAGCAGGTTCAGGCTTTCTACGAC
>DATFDT010000060.1:0-3588 GCA_035251975.1 Pyrinomonadaceae bacterium
GGGGCAAGCCCCTCTTCCTGACTTGTTCTATTCTTCGCGGCTAAAACTATTTCACGGTGAAGTCTGCTAGTTGAGAGGTACTGGTGCCGGCGATGCCATCGGTGACAGTTACCTTGAGATCGTATTTTCCGGGGGCGAGTGTGTTCAGCGCCAGTTCTTCACCGAATGGAATTCGCTCGAGATCGGGACCCGTGTTGCTAACTTTCTTTTGCGAGCTCAATACGGCCTGACCGTCACGCAGCACTTGGGTCTGTACGGTGATGTGTGGTTTTCCCACTGTGTCGCGCTTCGCGTTGTAGACAAATACCCAGTAACCCATCTGCGACATGCGTGGGAAAGTGTGATCCACGCTTAACTGCACGTGCGGAGTGCTCTTGTCTTCGAGCACCTGCCCGCCAAGCAACAGGCTGCTCAACGTTAGCTGACTCTTCGTCAGATCGGGGATCACGATCCATTGAATCGCACTGCCGAGGCGTCCCGACTTTTCATCACGCGCCGCCACCCGAAACTGGTAAATGCCGGGCGCGAGTGGCGTGTGATGATTGTAGAAGATCGAATCCGAGCCCCCGCTCTTCGGTGCATCGATGTTGAGCTGGTTCTTGAAGCTTGACGCGATCTTGCCTTTGTCGTTCAGCACGACGCCTGCGAGTTTGATCGTCGCAACCTCCCTGCCTACTCCTGAGATCTCGATTGCCGACGTCACGACCAGACCGTTCGCGGGTGTGTTCAGGTACGTGAGCGACAAAAGCGTCGACAAACCGCTCGTGGGATAAAAATCACCGAGCGCGTCACGCAGCTCGGCGTCTGGTGTTTTGGGTTTGTCGTTTTTAACAGTCGTTGTAGCGGCTGGTTGTGGACCAGTGACATAACCTTTCGGCGCACGCACCGTCAGCTCCGGTTGTCCCACCACTGTGATCTTCACGTTCCGAAACTTCGGCAGTTTCTCTTCTTCGTTCTCAGGTCGCCACGCCACGACGTAATAGTTCGAAGTCTCGTCGAGCACGGTCGACACCCATTTGTCGAAGAAGTTCATGCCCCGAAGCGCGCGGCCACCGGTGTCGCTCGCCATCGCGCTGAGTGCATCCTGGTTAGCCGTCAGCTCACCGGTAGACGCCATATCAAGCCGGCCTTGAATATCCAATGGCTTGCTGTTTCCGGGATCGAGGAAATTGCTGTTGACGAGTCCGGCGGCATGGATCGTGTAAACAACTACACCGGCACGTTGCGCCGCATCGATGACGTGATCCAATTTGTCGCGCACATTCGAGGCCCGTGGACCAGCGTCGAGCAGAAAACCATCCGAGATGAAGAAGGCCAGTTTGCGACCCGGCGCGCGAGCCAGGGAGCGCATTGCTGATTCGAGTGAGTTGTAAGTGTTCTGCGTGATCTGTGCAGCCTGGATAAGCACCGCGCGCGCGCTACTCTTGACTTCCGTTTCGCACGATTGGCGGATGAGCGCTTTAACTTGCTGTGCCGTTCTGAAGTTATTTGCTCCCTTCATGCACTCTTCGATGTAGAAGTCCATGACCTTACGATCGGTCTTGGCGGTTTCGATCGTGAACGCCATGTACTCCGTCATTTTTGTCGAGTTGCCGGCGCTAAAACCGCGAGCGTCGTACATGCGCGGGATGAGTCGAGACATAGCTTCATCAAGCACGGCGCGGTTGTTGGTGAACTGTTCGAGAAAGCCGACTTGTCCGCTGGCGGTTAGAATCGCGACGTTGTCTTTCGAGCTCATTTCGCGATCGAGAAAACGCTGGAGCATCATTCGCGTGCGGTTCATGCTGTCGGGTGAGAGGTGTAGATCGTCGATGAAGAAGACGATCGCGCGGCCCGGGATTCGCGGCGCTGTGTTTAGTGTTTCAGTTTTGGCGTTTTCGTTAAGTGCTGCAATCTCTAATTCACGCGGACTGCCCGCTGCCACACGCTCGAAGAACGCCACCGGCCGCGGCTTGCCGTCGACCACCAACTGAAACTGATCGCGCTGCAGACCTTCGACGAAGTGTCCCTTCTTGTCGAGCACCGTGATCGCAGTTTGAACCAATTCCGTGTTGGTACGGATGACCTCTTGTTCCTGGCCCTTGACCACAACACAACAGAGCGTCAAAAGTAAGAGAGTCAAATACAACTTCATTGGTACTTCTCCTAAAATTTCTTACGGGCGCTTACCCCATGTTGGTGGTGCTGGTTCCTTCGGCATGCGTTCCACCGGACGCTGCTTCAGCAATAGCAGAGCCTCCTGTACTGCGCGTTCAAGTTGGGGGTCGCGGCCGGCTATAACGTCCTTGGGCCAGTTCTCGACGTCGATGTCCGGGCCGACGCCTTCGTTTTCAACTGCCCACTTGCCTTCGCGCGTGAAGAAGCCACCGCGCGGCGCGATCATCGAGCCACCATCGATGAACGGCGGCGTGTCGGCGGTGTGAACGAGTCCGCCCCACGTGCGCTTGCCGATCAGTGGCCCAATCTTGCGGCGCTTGAACATGTACGGCATCAAGTCACCGCCCGAGCCCGCCATCTCGTTGATGATCATCACCTTTGGTCCCCAGATGCCCGCCGAAGGACTCGTGAAGGGATAACGCTCACCGGCGACGTTATTGAAGTAACCGTCAAAGTCGCGCGCGAGCACCTCGATTATGTAATCTGCCGCCGAGCCGCCGCCGTTGAAGCGCTCGTCAACGACGACGCCTTTCTTGTCCTGTTGCGAGAAGTAGTAACGATTGAAACTCGTATAGCCCGGTTGTCCGGTGTTCGGCAGGTAGACGTAAGCGAGCTGCCCATCGGAAAGCTTCTCTACAAGACGTCGATTCGACTCGACCCACGCGCGCGTGCGCAGCGCCTGCTCGTTTGCGACCGGCACGACTGTCACCGTGCGCGCGCCCTGCATCGACGGCGTTGTGTTCACAGTCAATGTGGTTTGACGATTCGCGGTGCCGTCGAGCAAGCGGTAAATGTTATCGGGCGCGACCAATTCGATGCCGTTGATCGCGAGGATGTAATCACCCGTGTTGACGTTTGCGCCGGGTGTTGCGAGTGGCGAACGCAGATCGGGATTCCAGCTCTCGTTGTCGTAAATGCGCGTTACTTTGTAACGACCGTTCTCGATGGCGAAGTCAGCACCGAGAAGGCCGGCGACGGGTTGAGGTACGGTTGGCATGTCGCCCCCGCGCACGTACGAGTGTCCGATAGCGATCTCCGCGCCCATCATGTCCATCAGGTAATTGAGATCGGCGCGGTGCCGCACGTAAGGCAACAACTGCCCGTACATCTCGCGCATCTTCGGCCAGTCAGCGCCCTGCATGTTCGGCACGTAGAGATAGTCGCGCTGGTTGCGCCAGCCCTCGTTGAATATCTGTTTGAACTCTTCCTTCGGATCCAGGTACATGCGCAACGAGTAGTTCAAACGTCCTGAGCCCGCTTGCGGCGGGGTTCGATCCGCGTCGACGAGGAACAACTGTGGCGCGGGCGCATTCGCACCAAAGCCACCGCCTGGTCCGCCGCCGGGGCCGCCACCAGCAGCCGCACGATAAACGAGCTTGCGACGATCCGCGCTGATCTCGTAGGCCGCGACGTTGCTGACGAATGTCGCCG
>DATFDT010000061.1:0-26777 GCA_035251975.1 Pyrinomonadaceae bacterium
TTTAGAAATCCCACAAAGGTTAAGTTTCAGGATATTCATGGCCCTAAAGATCGACGATTTACTTCGTGTTGCGTGCAGTCATAACGCCTCCGACCTCCACCTGAAGGTGGGGGCATTTCCCGTGATGCGTATCGGCGGCGAACTCCACCCCGTCGAAAATGCGCCGCGTCTGAAGCCGGAAGACACGCTCGATATGGCCTTCTCGATGATGTCGAACCGGCAAAAACAGCGATTCAAGGAAGTTTCGGAAGTCGATATCGGCTACGGCGTCTCCGGTCTGGGACGCTTCCGGGCAAACATCTTTCAGCAACGCGGCACCGTCAGTATCGTGCTGCGCGTCATTCCGGACCACAACAAGTCTGTCGCACAACTCGGTCTGCCGCCTGTGATCGAAAAGATCGCCGAAGAACGACGTGGACTGATTCTCGTCACCGGCGCAACCGGCTCGGGCAAATCAACGACGCTCGCATCGATGATCGATTGCATCAACTCGACGCGCAGTGGACACATCGTCACGATCGAAGATCCGATCGAGTTTCTGCATCGCGATAAGCAGTCGTTTGTAACGCAGCGTGAAGTTGACGTGGATACGCGATCCTTTGCGGAGGCATTGCGCGGTGCTTTGCGACAGGATCCGGACGTGATACTCGTCGGCGAAATGCGTGACCACGAAACGATCGAGACCGCGCTGACTGCCGCCGAAACCGGACACCTCGTTCTCTCAACGCTCCACACACTCGACGCCACCGAAACGATCACGCGAATCGTCTCGTCGTTTCCCGCGCACCAACAGAAGTCTGTACGTATCCAACTCGCGGGGATTTTGAAAGCGGTAATCTCGATGCGACTCGTGCGTGCAGCAAAGGGCGCGGGCCGCGTGCCAGCGATCGAAGTGCTCGTCTCGACAGCCTTCATTCGCGATCACATCATCAACGAAGAAAAGACGTACCTGATTCGCGAGGCGATTGCTGCCGGTACTTCGCAATACGGCATGCAGACATTCGACCAGTCGTTGTTTCATTTACTACATGCAGGTCTCATCACGCAGGAAGAGGCGCTGCACAACGCGACGAATCCGGATGAATTCAGGATGCGTGTGTCGGGTATCTATTCGAAGGACGACACTCTCAGCCACATGACCACGCCGGCCACAGCGAAAGTCACCCCGCCGCCACCCAGCAACGAACCCGACAGCATCTTCGTCAAGCATTGATTAGTCACAAAAAGGCACAAAACGCACAAAAGTGTTTCCTGAAGGGACGTCGCCCAATCAATAATCATTTTGTGCTTTTTGTGCCTTTTTGTGGCTAATTAACTCTTTCGCGGCGCATGACCCGGACGCCGGTGCGCCAGTCTTCGTTTATGTCGAAGCGATAGATTTCGATGTCGGACGAGATGCACTGGGCCAGTGTTTCAAACGAAGGATGAACGCGCAAGGTCGGCGCAACGAGATAGACGAGCGGCGCCTCGTCTCTGATCGTTCGTGCACCGAAGAGCTTCGCACGCGCGATGTGGCCGCGGCGGCGATGGGCTTCGACACGCCGCCAGTAATCGGCTCCCTGTAACACATGCTCGCGGTCTTCTGAGACTTTCAACTCGATCACAACCAGTCGTCCGTCCTGTCGCAGTGCCAGCAGATCGATCGGTCTAATACCGAGTTTCGCGCCGCGTGCGGTACGAAACTGTGCGTGCAGTGGAGCGATGATCAACCCCGGATCGAGTTTGGTTATGTCACGACGCAGCAATGACTCGAGCCACGCTTCCGGCGCCGCGCGATAAAAGGCGTGACGATGATCGAATGATGAAGCCGATCGGTGCTCACGCAAGTCGTTAAGCAGGTTATGCCAGTCGTTGGTCGTTGATTCATCGAGCAAGCGGCGATGTGCACGGTTGATGCCGAACCAGACCTTTTCGCGCCCGAGTAGCGAACGCACGCGCGCGAACGGTAGCCCAAAGTATCGCAGCGTCTCACCATGACGAGAATGCACGATATCGATCGCCTCAGGCGCTTGAGCAACGATCGCGAGACTAAGCTCCGTCGCAGTCGCAGCAGCAACAGGCGGAAATCGCGCCAGCTTCTTTCGCCACAGCTCATCTTTCTCAGCAGAAGGCGCTTCGGTCAATGCCGTTAGATCGTCATCGACCGTGAACACTCTGATGATCTCTTTCAACCCCGGGCGCAACAGCGCAATACGATATAGCAGCGGCTTGAGCAATTCGGGCGAAACGATCAACCAGAGCTGCCCGACGGACGTGCGACGAAACCACAGCAACGACGACGAGAGAAACGCATCAACTGCCGCAGGCGCACTCGATACAACCGGGCCAACAACAGCGATTCGTTCACGTCTCGTTTTCAAAAGAACTTGCGCGTAGCGACCCGGGTGACCCGGCTTTGTTCCACGACTCAACGACATCCGCTCGACAACACTTCCGAAATACACAGCCGCAGCGAGCTGGGCCAGACGCTCGCAACGCACTTGCCGCGCTTCGCGAATCGTTGCCGAGATCGCCTTCGCGGACGTGCGCGGGATCAACTGAATACGAATTCGGGCGGACAATTCCAACTCGAGTAAGTGTCCATTCCAATCCCACGCCACGACGCGCCACAACCGCGTTCCCTTCTCCGTCCAACATGAAAGCAGCAACCGCTCGCGAACTATCGCAACCTCAATCTCATCGCGGCGCAACGACTGACTTACACCATCCGACACAAACAGCCACTCCGCATACTCCCGCAAAAGCGCGACAATCTCGCAGTGAGCAGATTCAACTTGTGCCGGCGTTGTGAGGCTTCGAAGCATGTGAGGTACTAAATTTTGTGCCTTTTGTGGCCTACTTCTACCTTGTGCTACATTTTTGGTCAACTGAATTATGAATAACGTTTATCTCGCTGGAGCAGTCAGAACACCCATCGGCAAGTTTGGCGGCACACTCGCATCGTTGACCGCCGCGGATCTCGGCGTCGCTGTCGCAAAAGAAAGCCTGCGCCGCGCGGGTGTCGCAGCCGATCAAATTACCGACTCAATCTGGGGTTGCGCGCGCCAGGCCGGTGGTGGTCCAAACGTGGCGCGGCAGATCACCTTCCGCGCGGGCGTCCCGCAAACCGTGCCCGCCGCCACCATCAACCAGGCGTGCGGCTCGGGACTGAAAGCAATCATTCTCGCGGCGCAGGAGATCATGCTCGGACGCGCCAACGCGGTTCTCGCAGGCGGCACGGAAAGCATGTCGCGCGTGCCTTACTTCGCAGAGGGCGCTCGTTGGGGCGCGCGCCTGGGCAACATGCAACTCGTCGACGGCATGTATCGCGACGGCTTCAGCGATCCGCTTTCAGGACTGCTGATGGGCCAAACGGCTGAGAAGCTTGCGCGCCAGTATGAGATTTCGCGCGGGGAACAGGACGAGTTTGCGTGTGCGTCGCAACAGAAAGCGGAAGCAGCGATCGCGTCGGGAAGATTCAACGACGAAGTGATGTCTCTGGAGATCAGCGGCAAGAAAGGCGAGACCACGTGCTTCGCCAAAGACGAACATTGCCGCGCCGGAACCACGCTCGCAGATCTCGCGAAGTTGCCGCCTGTCTTTTACAAAGACGGCACGGTCACAGCCGGAAACTCCTCCGGTATCACTGACGGCGCGGCGGCGGTTGTCGTGTTGAGCGAGGAAGGAATCAAGCGATTCGGATCGACGCCGCAAGCACGAATTGTCGATTACGAGATCACCGGAGTCGATCCGGAGATCATGGGCATTGGTCCTGTGCCCGCTGTGCGTACGCTGTTGGATCGACAGAATCTCGCGCTTTCCGATATCGATCTGATCGAGTTGAATGAAGCTTTCGCGGCGCAGGTGATCGCGTGCGATCGCGAGCTCGGCTTCGCTGCCGATCGTTTGAACGTCAATGGCGGCGCGATCGCGTTGGGCCATCCCATCGGCTGCACCGGTGTTCGCATCACGACGACGCTGCTTTACGAAATGCAGAAGCGACAAGCCAAATTCGGGCTCGCAACGCTCTGTGTCAGCGGCGGCATGGGTCTCGCGCTTCTGTTGGAGCGAGTATGATCACGCTGCGGCTCGTCGCAGTTGGTGTGGTCGTGCTCGTCATCATTGGTTGTCGCTCGCAAAATGAAGCCCTCACGAATGCAACCCCGTCGCCGGACATAGTCGTCTCGTCAACTCCACCATTTCAAACAAAAGAGCCCGAGCGTTACCGCGCCGTCCGCACCATTAAGGCGGTCAGTGCCGAAGGCCAAACTTTAGTGACAAAGACATCCGTTGCGCGTGATGGCGAATCGCGTCGCCACGAATCAACAAGCGCATCGAAGACGATTGTTTACCTCGACGTCCCAGAGGGCAAGTTTGTGTTGCTGCCGGATGAAAAGCTGTACGCGGATGTCACGGATCAAAGCCAGATTTCCGCGGATCCGAATGAAGAGGGATTGCAATCTTCACCTGATGCAATGCTGCACACGGACGCGGGCGCCACGAGTTATCAGAAGCTGGGAAACGAGGTGATTGCTGGTCGCAATACAAACAAATATCGCATCGTTGTTAACAGTTCGCCGGCGTCAAACGTCAGCCAGAGTGAGACGTTGATGTGGATTGACGAAGCGTTGCAAATGCCCATTCGATCCGAGACGAAGTCCAACGGCACACATGTGACGATGGAGATTTCGGAAATAAAACTCGAAGTGGATAAGCGCCTATTTACGATCCCGGAAGGTTATAAAAAGGTCACTTTTACTGAGCTTCGGAAACGGCTGACACCTGAATGATCCAGGCAGCGGGGGCAAGCCCCTCTTCCTGACTTGTTCTTCCTGATGGTGATTAAAGGAATGAACAACTGAAAAAGAACAAGTCAGGAAGAGGGGCTTGCCCCCGCTGTAAACAACCCACTGAAACATCGGGGCATCAACTAAATCTCTCAAAATCTTCGCAGAAAGGCTGTTTGTAGTGAAAACACGACTTTTAACCGCAGCGATTATTCTGATCGCCGTTTTCCGATTCGAAGCCACGGCGCAAACGCGTAATCGCAACACCGCGCCCGCAGTTCCGACGCTGATGTCCTCACTGCCGCAATCTGACGCGGTGGCGCAGGTGAAAGTGAAGCAACTTCTGAGCGAAGCGATGCCACGCATACTCGCCGGCAATCCCGCGAAGCTCAGCGAAGTCAACGCCAGCCTCGACCGCTTCAAAGATCGGACCGGTCTCGATCCGCGCATGTTTAATCAAGTCGCGCTCGGTGTTCGTTTCACGTATCCATCCGAAGGCGTAACCAAAGTGCAAACTGTCGCACTCGCAGATGGAACGTTCAGCGCCGCGGCTATGGTTGCCGCCGGTCGAGTAGCTTCGAACGGAAAGTATCGTGAAGAGAAATATCACGACAAGACCATCTATATCTTCACACTTGATGAGAACATAAGACTACTTGGTCTATTCGATGTTAGGATCGGGGAGCTTGCCGCAACACCACTCGACACAAACACCCTCGCGATCGGAGATCCCGCAGGCGTGCGCAGCGTGATCGACGCGAGTCGTTCGCGCAAACGAGCGAATGCAGAATTGATCGCACTTGCGAATCGCGATCCCAACGCCGTCATCGGATTCGGCAGCAACGTCACCGAACAGTTCGTGGCAAATCTCGACATCGGCAACGCTCCGATTGGTACTGACTTGCGATCGCTGCGGCAGGTTTACGGCTCGGTTGCTACGACCGAAACGGATCTACAGTTGTTCGTCGCCGCGCGCGCAATCAATGCCGAGGCTGCGAAAAACTTTGGAGACACGCTTGAAGGATTGAAGATGTTCGGAGCGATGTTCGTGGGACGTTTATCCGGCGCGAAAGGCGTGCTGGCGAAGAGCGCCTTGTCGAATATGAAGATCGTTGCGGCGGCGAACGAGCTGCAAATCAGAACGAGCGTGGCCCAGGCTGAGGTTGGGCCACTGCTTGGAAACTAGAACGCGGATCACGCGGATTGAAAACGCGGATTTATTTCGTTGGGAAATTCAAACCTGGAGGGAGACCCGGCGCGGCTTCCGGTTCTTCCTCTTCCAACTGCTCCAGGACCTTCGGGTATATCTCGATCTTGCCGTCCTTCTTCATCCGCTGCTCCACGCCGGTAACGTAGTCATCAAACACCTGTTCCTGGCGTTCGCTCATCATCGACGACTTTAACGTATCGCGCTGTGCGGCAAGTCCGGTTGGGTCGGCGTCGTATCTCTTGGTGACACCGACGATCACCCATTTGTCATCAACCTTGATCGGCGTCTTGCTAAACTCGCCTGGTTTCAAACTGTAAATCAGATCGTCGAGCGCTGCACTCGTACCTGCTTTGCCGAGCGATGAGCCGAGTTTGAACGACTCTTCTGCGCCGGCTTCATAACCTTCTTTCTCACCGGCTGCCTTGATGCCGTCTGCACCAGTCAGACTGGCCACGAGGTCTTTTGCTTTCTGCTCCAACTGATCCTTTGCACGCTGCTTCTTGATCTCGTCCGCGATCTTCGTTTTCACTTCATCGAAATCAGGAATACGCGGCTCTTTCTTTTCAAGCAGCATCGGAATCGCAAAACCACCTTTGACGCCGGTTGCCGTGCCCACATCGTTCGGGTTGTTCAACGCCTCGATGGCTTGCTCAAACTGCTGATTGGATCCGATCTCGGGCACGTCATCGCCGGGTTTCACAAACGGAGTTTCACGCACCATATCCGCGGGAGTCATGTTGGCTTTAGCCGCCAGCTCGCCCGCGACTTTTTGCGGATCCTTGGTTTCCTGTAAACGAGTCTGCGCCTGCTGGGCCAGCTTGAACGCTTCGCCGTACGCTTTGCGGTTGCGCAAAGAGACGAGCATGTCCGGCTTCGCCTGCTCAAAAGTCTTCGGAACACTCTCGCCACGGCGGAGGATGTACCAGTTTCCGCCATAACGGATCGGGATATCGCTGACATCTCCCGGTTTCATGTCAACTGCTCGATCGTAAAGGGCGTTAACTTTGTTGTCGTTTTTCTTGTACGGCTTCTCGAGCATGCCACCATTTCGGGCGGTCGCCGGATCTTCTGAGTTTCCCCTGGCGACTTCGGCGAATGCTTCTTTGGTGGTTTGGCCCGTCGTGCCGCGTAACTTGGTGATGAGGTCTTTCGCTTTCTGCTCGACTTGCGCATCCAGATCCTTGCGCGCGACTTTCAAAAGAATCTGCTGGATCTCAATACCCGCTTCCTTGAACTGCGGATCGAGTTGGTCAAACTCCGTTTTCAAATCCGCCTCGGGAATCTGCAGCTTCGAGCCGACCTTTTCAGTGTCAACAAAAATGTAGCGGACTTTTCGCTGTGGCTCGAGATAGCGATAGTCAGTTTTGTGACTCTCGTAATAGGCACGCAGCTCGTCATCGCCGGGCTGAATCTTCGTCGCGAGCTTGTCGGTTGTGAGGGCCACGTAGCTCACGTCGAACGAAGTGTTGCGACGTTTGTACTCTTCTTCGACTTCAGTATCGGAAACGTTGACGCTGGCACTCACGAACGCGCGAAGTTTTTCCTGCGCGATCTCGTCGCGCATATCATTCTCAAACTTCTCGATGTCGCCGTAGCGCGCCGTAACGGACTCTTTGTACCTGTCGAAGCCGATAAAGGTTCCTGCCGCATCGGAAAACTGTTTGCGGATCTTTTCGCGGAGCTCGCCATCACTGGCGCCGAGGCCGAGACGCGCTGCTTCCTGAGAAATCACTTGCTTGCTGATCAAGCCGTCGAGGAAGCGCTTGTTACCGCCCAACTGGGCCAGGTTGATGCGGTTGCCGAACATCTGCGCGTAGTTTTCTCTGACGCGCGCGACGTCAGCGATGGTGATGCTGGCAGAACCCACTTTGGCCACCACTTCGGTGTTTCTAGTGGGATCGACATTGCTCGCGGAGTTGCGACCAGGGGCGTAAAAAATCACGAGGCTGACAGCCATGAGTGCGGCAAATATTATGACGATGTATTTGCTGGTTCGTTCCCATTTGGCGAGTTGTTTGAGCATTGTTGTTACCTTTCAGAAACTGCGGATTGTATGTGAGACACGCGAGCGGCTGCAACTGTAGACCCACTCTGCGTAAACTCTGCGTTCTCTGCGTCTCGGCGGTTTACATGTGTTTTCGTTTTCTTTAACCGCAGAGGCGCAGAGAACGCAGAGTTTACGCAGAGAACTCGTTTGCCCCAATACGATGCTGATGCTATTTTAATCCACTTCATGGACGCACTCGGCGGCTCAACCTGGCTATGGATCGGATTCAGTTTATTCATTTTCACTATGCTGAGCCTCGATCTGGGGCTCTTCAACCGCAAAGCTCACACAATTAAATATCGAGAAGCGTGGCTCTGGAGCGGCGTCTGGGTGACGCTCGCCATGATTTTCGCCGGTATAGTCTTTTACTACCTCGGTTCGCAGTCCGGGTTCGAGTTTCTCACCGGCTACCTCATCGAGTTATCGCTCTCAGTCGATAATCTCTTCGTCTTCCTGCTGATCTTTTCTTACTTCAAAGTCCCGGCGAAGTTTCAACACCGCGTGCTCTTCTGGGGTGTGATGGGCGCACTCTTCATGCGCCTGACGATGATCTTTGTCGGCGCGGCGCTCATCAATCGCTTCCACTGGATCATCTATATCTTTGGCGCCTTCCTCGTTTACACAGGAATCAAGATGTTCCGGCAGGAAGAGATCGAAGTCCAACCGGAGAAAAACCCGCTGGTCCGGTTGGTCACACGCTTTCTCCCGATCACCCGCCACTACGAAGAGGAGAAGTTTTTCACAAAAGCAAACGGGAAACGCACCGGAACGCTGCTTTTGCTCGTGCTGATGGTCGTCGAAGTCACTGACCTCGTGTTTGCAGTGGATTCGATTCCGGCGATTTTTGCGGTCACCACCAACACGTTCATTGTTTACACGTCGAATGTCTTTGCGATTCTCGGTCTGCGCTCGATGTACTTTCTGCTCGCGGGCGTGGTAGAGAAGTTTCGCTACCTGCGGTTCGGGCTCGCCATTGTTCTCAGCTTTATCGGACTGAAAATGCTCGTCGGGGCGGTCGGTTTCCACATTCCGATAAAGATTTCGCTCGTTTTCGTCGCTCTCGTGCTAATCGGGTCGGTCGTCGCCTCGCTGGTTATCTCACCGGAAGGCGAGCGAACGATTACTGTCGACCTGCCCCCCGATTTCGATAACACGGATTTACGCTGATTTTTGACGGATTTGCTGCGCGATTTCACGGCCAGTGTAAAAATCTGTGTAAATCGGTTTAAAAATGTTCTGGCAATCCGTGTAATCCGTGTGCTAAATTCCTCAGCGGTAGTTGTTGCTGCCCGATACGGACTCACACCTGGTTCCTTCCCCAAGTCGATTAGCCAATGGTTGCGAATAAAACCAGTCGTTTTGCCTATGATTGGTGGATTATTCAGAAGCGTTTCGTCTATCTGGTAATCGCCATTTTCATCTTTTGCGGGCTCGCTGCGGGCGCCGCTGTTTACGTCTACAAGTACGGCAATCCGTTCCGGAACGTCGCCGTCGTGAATCATCCTGCCGGCGCGCGGTTCGTCTCTTTCGAGGGCGACGTGCGGGTTATACGCGCCGCCACTCGCGAGATGATTCCGGCCAACGCCGACACCGAGCTTTACCCCGGCGACACCGTGCAAACACAGGCGAACGGCCGCGCTCGCATAGCCCTCGCCGACAGCTCGACGCTCCTTATCAAGCCAAACAGCACCATCATCGTGCGTGACAACGCCCGTGCGGACGACGGCAAGAAGACGAACGTACACGTCAGAGTCGACAGCGGCCAGTTGTCAGTCCGCACTGAGCAACAGGTCGATGGCACCACAAACGTCGTCGAGACTCCTCAAACCAAGAACACAGTTGGCCAGCAGACAAGCGCGAGCTTCGGTGTCAATCCTGAAGGCACTGAAGAAATTCGCGTCTCGACTGGTGCGATTGAGACCACCAACCGCGCTGGAGAAAAGACTTCGATCACTGGGGGCGAGTACGTTTCGGTTAACAACTCCGGTCGCCTTTCACCCGCGCAGAAGTTGTTGGACGTGCCGCAACCGAACCGGCCACACGATCGCGAACAGGTTTTTGTCGGTGCGAATGGCGCGGCGAGTGTGGCATTGAAATGGCAGCGCCCGCAGTCAGGCACCCCTGCTTACTATCGCGTCGAAGTCGCGACTTCGCCTTTCTTCGTCACGGACGGAAAAGTTATCGAGCGCGATCAGCTAGTGGCGACTGAGTTCGGCGCGAGCGATTTGCGTCCCGGTGTCTACTTTTGGCGCGTGCGAGCGACTGCCGCAAGCGGCCAGGCGAGTGACTGGAGCGATCCGCTGAAGTTTGTCGTCACGCCGCGCGGGAGCGCGCAAGTCAACGTTTCAGATCTAAGCAGTGAGCTCCTCGGCGGCAATATTTATCTGATTCGCGGCAAGGCTGATCCCGGCGTCACCATTAAATGCAGTGGTCGCGAAACGATCGCGGCGGCTGATGGCGGATTTCAGATTCAGGTAACTGCCGCAGCAACTACACGCGAGCTCATACTCGAAGCCCAGGATTCGAGAGGCAACAGCAGTCAATACAAAGTTTCACTACGCGCAGGGCGTAGCAACAGTTAAGTTGGACCTAATGTCGAGTCACGTCATACTGCTAACGGATGCTCATGAAGCGCCAGCCTACGAGTTGATCGAGGCTCTGCGCGCGGCCGGCGTGAAGACGCTGATCGAGGGCCTCCGTGAAGTGGAAGTCGAAAAGGCGCTGGCCCAGCAAAAGAAGCGCGAGGGCGTGCACGACTCCGAAGGACCACCGCCGCTCGCCGTGTTGTATGAAGTGGTTCCCGGCGCTGACATGGTCGAGCTCCACACCGCGATCGATCACGCGAAAGCTTTCTGGCCCGGTGCGCCGCTCGTCGCATGTCGAAGGCAAACTAACGGTTATCAGAGTCACAATCTGCGCAGTCTCGACGGCCCAACGCTCAAGCGAATCGGTTTCCTTGCCATCGCAGATAAGTCAGCACAACTTCCAGCGCTGCTGCGCGAGATTGAAGCTCATGGCGGCACCGGCGAGCTGAAACTTCCGGACACATTCGAGCCGGCTGACGAGAGCTCAGCTCCGCTGCCAAAGAAGATCAAGTTCAGTCACCTGCGTGCGGCGTACGACATCGTTTCGTCTTTGCACTTCAGCGGCGATCAGAGTGGCGCGGCAAACACGGCGCTCGCGGGTCTGCAGGGACTCATCAAGGCCGATCGCTGGGCCATCTACCTGTTTTCCGAATCGAAGGGTTTCGAAACCTCGACACTCGAAGCCATCGCGGTCAAAAAAGCCGGTGAAGAGGGCGTGCGACAGGAAGACGAATGGTCACAACTCGAACCCGATCTCCCGATCGGTTCTGAAACGAAAGCTGCAAAACGCGCGGCTGCGGGAATGGGAATCATCAAGCGAAAAGAACGCGGGCAGTTTGTAGTTGCAGTTCCTTTGATCTGTGGTGAGCGGATACTCGGCGTCATCGAAGGCATTCGTGAAGGCAAAGGCACGCACGCTTTCAAGAAGACGGACGTCGAGTTGCTCGACTCACTCTCGCTGCCGATCGCTTCCGCTCTCGCGAATGCAGTTCGCATTGCCGAAGCCGAGCGCCTGTCTCAGACCGACGATCTCACCAAGCTTCACAACGCTCGTTACCTCCGCCAGTTCCTCCTGAACGAGATCCGGCGCGCGCGTCGTTACCAGACGAGCGTGGCGGCCCTGTTTCTCGATCTCGACGACTTCAAACAGATCAACGACTACCACGGTCATCTCGTCGGCTCGCACGTGCTGATGGAAATGGCCGCAGTCATTCTCTCTTCAATTCGCGACACTGACGCCGTTGCACGTTATGGCGGCGACGAGTTTGTCATCGTTCTTCCTGACACTGGAACAGAGCTCGCAGGTCAGGTCGCTGAACGTATTCGTCAGAAGATAATCCG
The DNA here is from genome assembly GCA_035251975.1 of Pyrinomonadaceae bacterium. Lineage (GTDB taxonomy): Bacteria > Acidobacteriota > Blastocatellia > Pyrinomonadales > Pyrinomonadaceae > PSRF01. The sequence continues at coordinate 11,950 of DATFDT010000061.1, forward strand.
TCACAATTTCACCGGTGGGCGGCGTCTCCAACTCTCGTTAACTGCGAGCTTCGGAGTAGCAGCTTTTCCGAAACACGCTTCATCCCCCCAACAACTGATCGCCTGTGCGGATACCGCCATGTATGAGGCGAAGGCCGCCAATAAAAACTGCGTCCGTTTTGCGGCTGACCTGGCCAGCAAGGAGCCCGCAAAGCGCGCCGCAGCCAACTTAGAGAATCCTGAGTACACGGATATCCGCGACAATCAACCTGCGTCCGTGTAATCCGCGGCTAACTCGTGTATATTTTCCCGTTTACGCGGTATGTGCTCAGGGTGTATCTTAGGATTTCGGACGTGTTTGGGCGACATTTACCGCCAATTCCCACCCGAAGTTCCATTCTATAACCGCGGGAAGTGAATAAATCATAAATGGCGTTCAAATCTATCTTTAGTCTGTTCTCGAGCGACCTCGCTATCGATCTGGGGACGGCGAATACACTCGTTTATGCAAAAGGCCGCGGCATTGTCGTGTCTGAACCTTCTATTGTCGCAATTAATAAAGTTACTAATCAGGTTGAAGCTGTTGGACGTGACGCGAAAGACATGTTGGGCCGTACACCCGGAAACATCGTCGCCATTCGCCCGATGAAGGACGGAGTTATCGCTAACTTCGAAGTCACGGAGAAGATGCTGCAACACTTCATTCGCAAGGCCCACAATGGCAAGACGTGGGTGAGCCCGCGCGTCGTCATCGGCATTCCGTCGGAGATCACGCAGGTCGAGAGACGCGCTGTTGAAGACTCCGCGTATCGAGCGAAAGCTTCGGAGGTCTATCTCGTCGAAGAAGCGATGGCCGCGGCGATCGGCGCTGGTCTACCGATCACTGAGCCACACGGAAACATGGTTGTCGACATCGGCGGCGGCACGACTGACATCGCAGTGATCAGTTTGAGTGGTATCGTTTACTCGCGCGCGGTGCGGGTAGCCGGAAACGAGATGGATGAGGCGATCATCCAGTACATCAAACGGAAGTACAACCTGCTGATTGGTGAACGAACTGCAGAGGCGATCAAGATCGAGCTTGGCTCCGCATACCCGCTTGATGAGCAACTGTCGTACGAAGTGCGTGGTCGCAATCTCATCGAGGGAATTCCGAAAACGATCACGATCACGGACGAAGAGGTTCGCGAATCATTGGCTGACTCGATCTCGACGATCATCAACGCCGTGCGCGTGGCGTTGGAGCGAACGCCACCAGAGCTATCAGCAGACATCGTCGAGCGTGGCATCGTACTGACGGGCGGCGGCGCGTTGTTGAAAAATCTCGACAAACGACTTTCGATCGAGACCGGATTACCGGTATCGCTGGCCGATGATCCACTCGCGTCAGTGGTGCTCGGCACAGGCAAGATGTTGTCAGACTTCGATCTCCTAAAGCGCGTGAAGTGGGAAAACACGATGGTAAGCGGCATGTAGGTAAAACCATCCACAGATTACACAGAATGTTCTATATAATCTGCGTAATCTGTGGATAGGCTCTGAGATTTACGTGGCTTCGGTTCGCACACAAAAAGAGATTCGACAACGAGCACCCATCTGGCTCGTGTCGCTGCTTGTCGCCAATCTCATCATCATGGCGGTTGACGCCAAAGACGCCGATGGCGGCCAGAAGGTGCTGCGTGTCTGGACGCAAACCTTCGCCTCGCCGCTGCAAAACGCATCGTCGAAAGCGACCGGCGCGACGTCCGGCTTTTTCCAGCAGATCTGGAACTTCCGCAGCACGGCCCAGCAAAACGAACAACTGAAAGAGCGTTTGTCGCAAGTCGAAACCGAGCTCCATACTGCCCGCCAGGCCGCCGCTGAAACCGAACGTCTCAGGGCATTGCTGAATCTGAACGAACAAACGAACATCAAGAACATCCCCGCTCGCGTGATCGCGCGTGATCCTTCGGTGTGGTTCAACACGATCACGATCAATCGCGGCAGCAGCGCGGGAGTCGAAGTCAACATGCCCGTCGTTACGGCCGGAGGAATCGTCGGTCGCATCATTACCGTCGGTCCGTGGGCGTCGCAGGTCATGCTGATCACGGATGAGAAAGCGGGCGCGGGCGCAGTTGTGGGACAACTCGGATCAGGCGCGCTCGGCTCCGTTCGTGGACGCGCGGATCTCGGTGTCGGATTGATCGAGATGAAGTACGTTTCCGGACTCGAGAAAGTGGAAGTTAACGATTACGTGATGACAACCGGTCAGGACGGGATTTATCCGCCAGGCCTCAACGTTGGGGTTGTTGTCGACGTTAAAAACGGAACGGCAACCACGGCCCATCAAATTCTTATTCGACCCGGCGCACAGCTTGATCACCTTGAGGAAGTCGCTGTACTCCTCTATCACCCCCCGCCGCGTTCTGTGCCCGAACAAACTCCGCAGCAGAACGCTGACAAATCCAGGAGATGATTTGAGTGGCAATTTTCAAGCGGTTCAATTGGCAACGCTTCTATGTCGAAGCTTAAAATTGCGGTAGTTTTATCCGTCTCAATCCTGCTCCAGCTTTTGCTGCGAGAGGTTTGGGGAAAACTCTCCTATATAGACTTCCCTCTTGTCGTTGTTGTTTACATCGCTTTGCAACGTGACGCATGGAAGGCGCTGGTAGTCGGTACACTGGCCGGACTGATTGTCGACGCTGCAAGCGGTGGATTAATCGGGGCGGGAGGCTTTTCAAAGACGCTGACGGCGTACATCATCTATTTCGCCGCGACGCGTGTAAATCTTGAAAACCCGTTGTTGCGGATTCCGGTGCTCGCGGCCGGATCGTTGCTCGACTCCGCAATCTACGTTTTTTGGCATCGAGTGATGGGCTATCCGCCGGTCGCGCCGTTCGTGCAGACGATGTCTTACAGACTAATCGCGACGACGGTGGTCGGCACTCTCGTTCTTTTCATACTCGACGCGCTTGTAGCCGAGCGCAACTCGCAACGGCGACAATTTGCCACACGCCGTCGCGTAGCACGACGCTCAACCGGACCTTTACGGAGGAGATGAGCCACAAAAAGGCACAAAATCGAATAGAAAGAACAAGTCAGGAAGAGGGGCTTGCCCCCGCTCTTCCATCCAAGCAACGGCGGGGGCAAGCCCTCTTCCTGACTCGTTCTTTTTTTGAAGTGCTTGTGCTTCTTTGCGGCATCTAAACTGGTTCTTATGAAATTCGAAGACACATCTCAAAACCTGCGCGGGCGTATGCGGTTTATTCAGATACTGGTGATCGCAATGCTCGGACTCCTCAGCGTCCGCCTGTACGTGCTGCAAGTTGTCAGGGGTGACCGTTACGCGGAGATTGCCGTAAACCAACGCCGCCGCCGGCTTCCAATCCCCGCTCCGCGTGGCATGATCTTCGACCGCGAAGGCCGTGTGATCGTCGATTCGCGTCCGACTTACAACGTGATCCTCACGCGCGAAGACGTGAAGGGTAAGGATCTCACGTCATTGATCGAGCCGCTGTCCCAGGGACTCGACGTCGACAAAGACATCCTGCGCGAGTACTTCGAGATGGTGAAAACCATGCCGGCGTTCGAGTCGATCAAGGTCAAGGAAAACGCTTCGCCCGGCGACATCGCGTGGGTCGAGTCACATAACTTCGAGTTTCCCGAACTCCGTGTTGAGCAACAACCGCAACGGCGCTACCCAGACAACGGCGTTCTCGCGCACGTGGTCGGTTACGTCGGTGAGATCAGTCCGGAGCAACTCCAGAAACAAGCTTATAAAGAAAAAGGTCTGAAACCCGGCGACATCATCGGCCAAAGCGGTATCGAACAGACCTACGACGACTACCTGCGCGGCAAAGACGGCTATCGTGAAGTTGTGGTAGACAGTCGTGGACGAATCCAGGATGAGATCGATACTGTCGCTCCGATACCGGGCCGCGATCTCGTCACCACGATCGATCTCGATCTACAACTCGCCGCTGAAGAACAACTGAGGAATTCGGTTACGAAGCGTGGCGTTATCATCTCGGCTGATCCCAACAATGGCGAGATCCTGGCGCTCGCTTCGGCCCCAACTTTCGATCCAAATCTATTTTCACAACGAATCACGACGAAAGAAGGACGCGCCGAGTACGCTAAGCTTTTGAACGATCCGGAAACTCCACTGATTAATCGTGCGATTCAGAGCCGCCAACCGCCAGGATCCACTTGGAAGATCCCGATGGCCATCGCCGGCTTGAAACAAGGCGCAATCACACTCGAGCACTCGAACCTTGTTTGTGGCGGCGGTATCCAGATCGGCAACAAGTTCACACGTTGCATGAAACAGCACGGCATGCCCGACATCAAGACGGCCATCACTCAGTCGTGTGACGGCTATTTCTACCGTCTCGGATTAAAGATGGGTATCGACGGCATCGTCCAGATGGTCGATGAGTTTGACCTCAACAAACGCACCGGTATCGATCTTCCAAACGAGATCATGAACTACACGCCTTCGCGCGAATTCAAACGCAAGATGCAGCCGCGCGATCCTGAATGGCGCGATATCGATACTGTCTACGCGTCGTTCGGCCAGGTCTACGACATCATCACTCCGATCTCTTTGCTGCGAACGATCGCGGCAGTCAGCGTTGATGGTCGCATGTACATCCCGCACGTGCTGAAGGAAGTAAGAGCATTTGGCAGTCCCGGTACACCGGATTACAAACCACCAGTAGGATTTCAGCCGCTCGATCCGTCGCGACCGAATCCAAAGGTCATTCCGATTCCGGAAGCAATCGATAAGACGGTGGTCCAGGGTATGTGGCAGGTGGTAAATGCCGGCGGTACGGCCGGGCGCATCAAGATGGATGGGTTTGATATCGCAGGCAAGACTGGAACGGCGCAGGTCGTCGGGCTCGGCAAGGACACCGGCAAGAACAAGGACCACGCGTGGTTCGTCTCGTACGCGCCGGCTTTCAAACCGGAGCTCGTGATGGTCGCGCTGATTGAGAATTCGGGATTTGGCGGAACGAACGCGGCGCCGGCAGTTCGTGGTGTTTACGAGGCTTACTATCGCAAGACTCGTCACGAGGAGCCGCCGGGAGCGGTGAAACCGCAGATCGCCACTGATAAGAAGCAGGAAACAACCCAAAAAGTAACAAACGCGAAGAAAACGGCAGCCGTCACGACCCAAGGACAACAAACCGCAGTCAACAACCGGTAGTAAATGGTTGCGATAATTCACAAACGCAGTTGGCGTGACTTCGATTGGATCCTGGCGCTACTCGCCATCGGTATCGTGCTGTTCGGCACGGTCCAGATTCGCAACGCGCAGCCGACGGAGACTTATTGGGTCAAGCAACTGATTGGGCTCTCGATCGGGCTCGTCGCGATGCTCGCGATCGCGTTCACCGATTATCGTCGCCTGCTCAATCTCGCTCCTGCTTTTTACATCTTTGGACTGATCCTTTTGGTGCTTGTGCTGTTTCCCGGCATCGGTTTGAAGATCAACGGGCAGCGCGCGTGGATCAAAGTGCCGTTCATCGGTCAGTTTCAGCCTTCGGAGTTTGTGAAAGTCACGACTGCGATGATGCTGGCGCGCTACTTCGGCAAGAACCGGATCGAGGTACTCAACATCAAAGAGATGATTGTCGGCGGGCTGATCCTGGGGTTGCCGATTGCACTGATCCTGCTCGAGCCTGACGTCGGTTCAGTACTCACATACATGCCGATTCTCGCGGTCGTGCTTTTCCTGTCAGCGATTAGATTGCGGCTGGTGATTGCGAGTGCAATACTCGCTATCGTCCTGATTCCCGCAGCATACATGATGGGCGTCAAGACCGGCGCGGTGAAGGCGTACCAACAGGAACGCATCAACGTGATTCTCGATCCGGAGAATGCTGACCGGCGGGGCATCGGTTATCACACGTGGCAGTCGATTCTGACTGTTGGTGAGGGCGGCCTAATCGGGTCGAAAGCGTCTGTTGAATACTCGCAGAGCGGGCTCAAATTTCTGCCTGAGCCACACACTGATTTTATTTACGCGGTCACTGCTGAGAACACCGGTTTCGCGGGCTGCGTCCTGGTCCTGCTCGCGTATGTGATACTGCTTTCACGTTTGATCACGGGCGCGCGTCGCGCCTCTGATCGCATGGGCATGCTCTTCATCATGGCCTTCGTCGGCGGCCTGACATTCCAAATCTTCATCAACATCGGCATGGCCCTGGGAATCTCTCCAGTTATCGGCGTCCCCTTACCCCTGATGAGCGCCGGCCTCGCCTCCCTCATCGCCACCTTCATCGCCATCGGCTTCGCCATCAGCGTCCAACTCCGGCGATTTGTAAACTAGGCACAAAAAGGCACAAAAAGCACAAAAAGTTTATTGATGAGGTGGCGCCAATCAGTAATCGTTTTGTGCTTTTTGTGCCTTTTTGTGGCTAAAACTTCTTCATGGTTTTTGGTGGCGCCTTGGGGGCGGTGGTGCAGAAGGTGCCGTAGGCGGGACGGTAGCCGCGGTCCTGGGCTTGTTTCTGGGTCATGTAGACGCCTTGCTTTGTTTTGCCGTAGAGCTTCGAGGTGGGACAGTGATAGTAACCGTACTCGGTATCAACCCAGACTCTAATGGTCGGTACACCGCGCGATGGCGACGGCGACGGCGTGGGCTTCTGCTGCCCCATCCCGGTTGAAACGAACAGAAAACAAACGACAACTAAAGCCCTTTTCATGAGTTCTCCGGTTCTTTCAAATAGTCTTCCCGTTCCTTCTCGGTAAGCTCACGCGCCACGCGTTGACGAATCAAGTCACGCAACTCGTCAAACGGCGCGAACGCCTCACGTGGATAGATGCGCGTCGCGTAATCTTCGCTCGCTGTAAACACCGATCGTCCATCCGAGCTAAACATCGCGTTGAGGACCGGCCCTTTGTGGTCCAACAACGTCGCGATGCTTTCACCAGTCTGCGCGTTCCAAACACGCGCCGTGTTGTCCCCACTCGCCGTGACGATCAAACGCGAATCAGGACTGAACGAGGCACTGTTTACCTGGCCTGTATGACCCTCCAACTTCCTGATGACGTCTCCTCGATTCGGATCGCACACCCACGCTGCTCCACCACTCGCCGCCACGATGAACCGGCCATCCGGACTATACTCCGCACTCAAAACCGACTTCGGATACGTACCACCAATCATCCGCACATGCTCAAATCGACCAGCATCCCACAGTCGCACAGTCGCATCATTGCCTGCCGTAACGATGAACTTCCCATCTGGACTGAACGACGCACTGTTTACACTCCCACTATGACCGCGCAGCTCGGCGCGAGTCGCGCCCAGCGCTGCATCCCAAACTCGCGCCGTACCATCAGCGCTCGCCGTCACTACCAATCGACCATCAGGACTAAACGCAACACTGTTGATGTCCGCTGTGTGGCCGTTGAGCGTAATGATACCTTCCGGCTCGATGATTTTCCGTTCCTTCTCAATGGGCGATGGCGCTGCTTTTTCGTAGATAAACTCGGATCGCAGCGAATCCACAAACCTGCGCAGCGCATCGATGTTGTAGATCACGCCGCTCGAACCACGCGTGGTTGCGATTGACTGTCCATCAGGACTAAACCTCGCATTCGCTACCTTCGCGCTTCGATCAACGAGATAACTAAACGGCACAGACCGCTGCATTCCCATACCGTCGATCCACAACTTTCCGTCACGAGTCGTCGCGGCCACTTCCGAGCCGTTCGGACTACAAGCGATACTCGTCACCGCCGCCGAGTGTTCCCACGATTCGATTGTTGAGTTCGTGCCCGCTTCACCCGGATGAAAAGGCCAAAGCCGCGCGGTTTGATCGTCGTCGGCTGTGATGATGAACTGTCCGTCGGCACTGAATGCAACGTCGTTCACCGCCTGCGAATGTCCACGAAACTCCGTCACCAACTTTCCGTCCAGCGAATCCCAGACACGCACAGTGTTGTCAGCGCTCGCCGTCACCACAAACTTGCCGTCAGGACTGAAAATCGCTAACGCCAGCGGTCTCGTATGACCACGCAATTCTTTGACGAGCTGACCGTCGGAGGTCCAGAGTCGCGCTGTGCTGTCGCCACTACTGGTCACGATCGCGTTGCCGTCAGGACTGAAACTCACGCTCGCAATGTAGTCCTGATGTCCGCCGAGACGAAATTTCATCTTCCCGGTTTCGACATCCCAAACCGTCGCCGGATAATCACCTGCAGGCAGCGCGCCGAGCTCAGTGCCTGGTCCACCTTCGGTCGCGAGTAGTTTTCCATCAGGACTAAACGCGAGTGCTGCCTTTGTGCCAGTCAGTCCGGTCAGCACTCTTCCAGTGTCACTATCAAGACTCCAGATCACCCCTTTCTCATCAGCAGCCTCAGTCGCGAAGTGATGCTGATCTGGACTAAACACGATCTCGTGGACAGCCGCGGTGTGGCCATGCAGAACCTTGACTGCTTCGCCAGTTGCTGGTTTCCACACACGCACTGTGTTGTCGTCGCTGACGCTGACGAGATAATTTCCATCCGGACTGAAGACAGCGCGATGCACGGGCGCCGTGTGTCCCTTAAGCTCGCGCACCGTAGCTCCGGTCGTACCGTCGAAAAGTCTTACTACGCCGTCGGTGCCGGCAGCAGCGATCAACTTGCCATCGGGACTGAAGGTGGCGGAGTTCGCATCGTCCTGCAACTGCTTAATGACCTTCTTCGCGCCGGCATCCCACAGTCGCACCTTGTTGTCCATCGTGCGCGTGACGATAAACTTGCCATCGTGACTAAACTCCGCGTGCGCGACTTTCGCACCATGCTCCCTCAACGCACCACCGACATTTGACAGCGACAACAAGCCCGCGCGAATTACATCCCGCGCCTCTTTCGTATCGGCAAACTTTTCGAGCGCTTCATTCGCGAGCAACACACTCAGCTCCGGATCCGCAGCAAGCGACATACTCGCCTTCAACGCGAGCAGACGAGACTTCGCTTTGTTTTCCGCAAGCGAAGCAGCCTTGCTTTTTTGCCATGCGAAAAACGCCATGATGAGAAAGATCACCATCGCAACTGCGCAAATCGCGATAAGGAGTCCCAGCAGGCGAATGCGCCGTTTTTGTGCTCCGGCGCGACTGGCATCGACAAGAGCCCTGAGCGATGGACTGGCAACGCCCAACCTGACAAGTCGTTGCGCTTCGAGTAACTGTTCGGCATCGAGAAGTTTGTTACCCGGCTGCCATTTCGAGGCTTTCGCTTCGAGTCGAAGTCGAATCTGCTCGTTACGTGATTGATTCGCGAGCCACTTCTCGTTTGATCTTCGAATCGGCTCGATGAAGCGATCGTGCGCGAGCTCGTACCAGCGGACATTCGTTCCCTTCCACTCGCCCTTGATCAGCCGCAGCGCTTCGAGCTTGTCGATCGCAGCGTTTGGCATGCCACCAGTCGTTTCGTTTCCCCTGTTCACGGGCGCACGTGTCGCTTCAGGCGTGATCAGCGTGTCGCCAAACCAGCGCCGCAGAGCTTCTTCTTTCACACCCGTATCTTTTGCGACGCTCCTGATCGATCGCTCGTAGAAGTTGGATAACGCCTGGCTCACGTCGCCATACTTTTGCAGGTGCTTGGCTGTGATGACGTTTTCTTCCGGCGTGAGGGCGTCCCACAAACTCTGGCAGACGACTTGTAATTGGACCGGCTCGACGTAAATTCCCAGCGTCTGCGTGCCGGTCATACTCTGATTCGGAATTCGCAAAAGGTTTCTGACGAGTTGTTCAGCAACTCCGGGCGCGTAAATACGATTCGTTTTTTCCAGCGGCTTCGTGATCGCAGTCAACGCCTTCTTTTCACGCAAGTGCTCCAGCCGAAAACGTGTTCGCAGTTTCTCAGGCAACAGCGGCAGGTACGGATCGAGCTCAGCGATGTAGTCCTCTCGCATGCAAAAGATCACACGCAACAACGGATTAGCAGCGAGTCCCTTTTTCGGATTGCCTTCCAGCGCTTCACCGATCTGTCTGAAAAAATCTTCTCGATCCATCCAGCGCCCGGGATAGGAAGTAAAGAGCTCTTCAAACTGATCGAAGACCATGACAATTGGCGTAGGCTCGCCGTACTCATTTGTAAACTGGCCACACTGCGCGACGAACTCATGAAACGTCATGTTCATGTTCGCTCGCGTCATGTCGACGCCGGCACTTATTAGTGCATTCAACACGAAGATGTTTGTGTTTCTTCCGACCTTTAGATTGGCTGGAAGCAGGCCCTGCACGCGCATCGGCGGCAGAACGTGGAACGTCTCTTCTTCTTCCAACTTCGGGATCAGCTTGGCGTTCAGCAGCGAGGTTTTTCCGGCGCCTGACTGCGAATACAAGAGCACAGCCGAGTGCGCCGTGATGACCGACACGAGCTCATCCGATTCTTCGTCGCGACCAAAGAAGAACTCGCGCTGGTCTTTGCGAAACGAGCGTGGTCCAACGTATGGCTCGATCGGAGTCGCGTCAAGTGCCGCCGTAGGTGTTGTCTGAACGTTAAGTTGCATAGCCGGACTTCTGCCAACTGTCTCTTAACATGGCCACAAATCCCTGTGTCGTGTCCCAGCTTACGCGAATGTCAGGACTCTTGGACTCGAAATATTTATCGAAGAACGCCTGCGACCGCTGTTTTAGATCGTCGGTCGACGCGTTTGGTGAGAGTTGCACGGCAACATGCGTCTTGCTGGTGCTGTTTTTCAAATAGCCGGCGAGGAAGTGAAACAGGATGCGAAAGTCCCAGTCTTCGAGACTGTAACCCAGCAGCAAAAGAGACGTTCCGGTAATCGCCTGTTGAATGCGTTTCGGAATCAGCTCCTGATCCTTCGAGACGTTGATCAGAAACTGAAAATAGTCGTCTTCAGACATGACCATCGACTGCTGCGTTTGCGTGTATCCGTACAGGTGAAAGACGCTCGGATTCGCGACGTTCGGTTGAAAGCCCTGTTCGGCAAGCGGCGAGGTGTCCTCGAGTGATTTGACCCACTTGCAGAGATCGGGTTTGACGTCGCGCTGATTTTTGAGCAACGCGCGCTCCATCATGTCGTCGTAATTTGTCGTGATGTAGATCGGGAGCGGAAGCTTTGCGAGTATGTTGTAAGGCTCGTTTGGATCGTCAAAGTTTGGTGTCGGGAGCTTGCTCAGCTCTTCGACGTACTTGCCTGAAGCGTATTCAGCATCGCCATATTCAACGTTGAGGAAACGCGCGACTCGCGCAACGTCATCACTATCAGCGAAAGGGTATTTATATTCAGCGGCCCATTTTTTAGCCACGGCGCTGCGAAGCGAGGGACCTTCCGAATAAACACCGGCGCCGAGAAAAGGCGTACACCTCCCATCTTTGATCCGCTTCATGAGCACTTCCCAATCGGTGGCCTGTATCCGCTTGACGGGCATTGTTACCTCACTCTTCTCTGTGCAACCTCTGTGTTCTCTGTGTCTCTGTGGTGAGTGTTGTAGTTAACCACAGAGACACAAAGAACGCAGAGTTTGCACAGAGAAATCAAAAGCACGATCAGTTTGCGTAGCCGGCCTGTTGCCAGCGCTCCCAAAGCTCTTTCACGAATTCTCTCGCCGTGCCCCAGTACACACGTACGTCGATGTTCTCGTAATACTTCGTCAAGTAATCCTGCGTCTTCTCTTTCACATCGTCAGCGCCCGACGGCGCGCGCATGACTGCGACGTTGAGTCGCGAGACTGAGCTTTCTGCGAGTCGATCGAAACTTCGCAAGAGCACGCGGAAGTTCCAGTCTGTGATGCGATAACCGATGAACAGCAACGACGAGCCGGTGAGCGCGCGTGCAATCGGCGCGGGAATGAGGTTTGGATCGGCGGAGATGTTCACCAGGAAATCCATGTAGTCGTCTTCAGTCAGGACGAGCGAGTCGGCGATGGGCACGTGACCGTGCAAATGAAAGACGACGGGGTTCGCGACTGTGGGTTTGTACGTTGGATCCTTTTCGAGAATTGTCAGATTGTCTCTCACGTAATCTTTCACGGCGCGATTCCACTGGCACAGAATGCGATTGGGTTGTCGATGATGACGCGCGAGGGCTTTGACCATGAAGTCGTCGTAGTTCGTGGTGACGTACACCGGAAGATTCACGTTCGCGAGCACGCGATGCGGCTCGGTCGGATCGTTGAAGTCCGGCTCTCCAGCGCCCTCGAACATCTCGACGATCAGATCTTTTGGAAAGACTGAGTCAGAATATTTCAGTGCGAGGAATTGCGAGACCGCGATCAGGTTTGAGCGGTCCTCCATCGGGTATTTATACTTCTCGGCCCACTGTTTGGCGATATCACCACCGAGCGGCAGGACGCCGTAACAAGCGCCGGCCCCGAGAAAGGGTGTGCAGCGGCCCTGCTTGATCCTTCGCAGCAGCACATCCCAATCTTCGTTGGTCAAAAGTTTTGACATGTGAGGATCATAGCCACAAAAAGGCACAAAAAACACCAAAATTTTAAATGGACCCTATGCGCTTTTGTGCCTCTTCGTGGCTAATGAACTAAATACTTGTCGTATCCGGCGCGCACCAATTCTTCAAATGCGCCCCACACTTCGTCCGGGATCTCCTGTGCGATTTGATAGCCGCGCGCGGAATAAACTCTGATCCGTTGTAAATCGCCGACCATGATGCTTACGACATCAGCGGACGATAGGGCGCGGTTGGCGTAACTGTCGACATACTCGCGAAATGAAACCTGCGGGGAGGTGACGACTAGATCTTTCTCAGGCCAGAGCTTGCGAAACGTGGCGAAGGCGCGCCGCTCCATGTAAGGCTTCTGCACGAGTATGAACTTCTGCAGCTCGAGACCCCGCTCAGCCAGCAGTCGCTTTGTAAACTCGATGTTCTCGCCAGTGTTCGTCGATTGCGATTCGATCAGAATGCTTTCTCGCGGAACACCGAGGTTGACAGCAATGCGCGCGAACCGTTCCGCTTCCGGTTCATTCCAGAGTATTCTGGTAATCGATCCCTGACCGCCTGAGAAGATCACGAGCGGCGCCCAGCCTTCATGAAATAACTGCGCGGCCCGTTCCGCTACTCGCTCGTCATGACTGCAAAGCACCAGGATCGCATCCGCAGCAGCGATCTCGTGCTTCATCAGGTGGTAATCCCAGAGTGTCTCGGCCAGGGCGAAGGTCTGCTGGTCCATCTTACGCGTGCTTGCCCCTGATCGCGCCGAGCGCCAGTCGGATTCCGCCAAGGTGATAAGCCGTGTGGACCAGGATCGATAACGAACCGGCGATGTCGTACTTGCCATCCCACTTCTCGAACGAGTTGATCGTCGCCATCACACGATCGTGACTCTCGTGCAAGCGGCGCTTCGCGTCTTCCCATTCATCGGGCGTAACCGCGCTGACGGTTTCCCAGATCTCGCGCCAGTTGTTCGTCTTATCGACCCCGGTGCGCATGTAGTCGTCCAGGACGTCAAGATAGAAACGAATGTGCTCGACCTGCGCCGCGATCGTCGCTGACTTCGGTGAGATCGCCTGTGAAGCTTCTTCAGCCGAAACCCCATCAAGCGTTTCGTACAACGTGGTCCCCTTATCCAGGTAGATCCCACGAACATTCGAGAACGTCTCGTCGAGACACGCAAGCAGCGCCTTCTTGAAACGTTTGACGGGAATTTGTGCAGACAACTCTGTTTCCATTTTCAACCTTACTCCTTGATTTTTATGCCGCGGCCTCTTCGGTGGCTGGCTCCACTTTACTCTTTTTAGCAGTCGGATCGAGCACACGCGCAAACACTGGAATCAGCATGAAGCTCAGCGGCGCGATAAAGATACTGATAAACGAAAGACCAATCGCGATCGCGCACGCCAACGGCACCGCCATCGATCGTCGCGCGATGCGTTGTTCGAGCATTGGACCAACTTCCTTCTTCAGCAAACCCGCTTTCGCAGCATGACGCCAGATCAGAAGTTTCGCCGTCGCGACACCACCAAAACTCGCAGTGTAGAGGATGAACGCGGTGCGACTCCAGAAGTTCTCACTGAAGAGTGCTGTCGGGAATGGAACGAACGAAACGCATAGCAACAGCAGCAGATTGCGCCATAGCAAACCGGCGTCGTAGTCATCGATGTAGCGAAAGATGCGATGGTGCTCAACCCACATCAGACCGATGATCAGGAAGCTGATCACAAAACCCAGCACATTTGGAATCAGCTCGAATAACGCATGTTGCAGCGACGCTTCGTTGCGCTTCTTCACTTCATTACGAGAACGTAGCCAGAAAATCTGTTTCCGAGCTGAGCCGTAACCGTCGACTTCCCCGAACCCCCGGAACCGATCACCAGCACCCTTCGCATAAACCCTTTTTGTGCTTCCTTGTGGCCTGCGTTAATCTGTGACAAAAACGAAAGGAGCCAGAATGGCGCCCACACTCTACCGGATCATTCTCCAAGTCGACAATCTCGACCGGGCTGAGGAGTTTTATGGCAAGCTGCTCGGCGATCGCGGAAGGCGAATTCCCCGTGGCTCGCGACACTATATCGATTGTGGTCCAGTGATTCTGGCGCTCGTCGACGTGAACGGTGAGAGTATTCCCGGCCTCGAACCAAAGCCACTGCCCGACTACATCTATTTCTCCGTCAGCGACGTCGACGCCGTGCACGAACGCGCGCGCGAGTTGAATTGCTTGTCGACCGAAGACGTTCACGGCGCGAGTGCGGGCGAGGTCGTCAGGCGGCCCTGGGGCGAACGCTCGTTTTACGCGTACGATCCGTGGGGCAACGGGCTTTGTTTCGTCGACGAGAACACGCTCTTCACGGGCAAGTAGTATTTATGAGTATGACACCAACTTACCAGGCCGCGAATATCGCAGCGCCACTCGTTGAAGAACTCTTCGCACGCCACTTCGCCGAAGCGC
>DATFDT010000062.1:0-11750 GCA_035251975.1 Pyrinomonadaceae bacterium
GTTCTTCGAAAATACAGATGGTTGAGAAACGGTCGGCCACGGAGGGCCACCCCTACAGTTGGATTCCGTGTTTACAAGAGCAATAGTCAAACGTCCGGCTGTAACTTTCGCTTCGGGCGAGACTACCGCGGAGTTAGGGAAACCGAATTTTGACGTGGCGCTGCGACAGTACGAGAGATACTGTGAAGCGCTGGAATCGTGCGGTCTCGAGCTCATTCGCTTGGCGCCCGATGACAAATATCCGGATTCGACCTTCGTCGAAGACACTGCGCTTTTGACTGCTCGTGGCGCTGTATTGACACGGCCCGGAGCTGAGAGCAGGTGTGGTGAAGTCGAGACTATGGCGCCGGTCGTGGGCCAGTATTTCAGCAACGTTTATTCGATCGAAGAACCCGGGACGCTCGATGCAGGCGATGTTTGCGAAGCCGGTGAACACTTCTTTATCGGCATCTCGCGGCGTACAAACGAGCACGGAGCACGACAACTCGCGGGCTTCCTGAATTCGTTCGGTTACAGTTCGAGTTTGATAGACATTCGCGGCCTGAGTAATATCCTTCATCTGAAGAGTGGAATAGCTTATCTTACCGGCAAGCGCCTGGTCGTGATTGAGGCGCTTCGGAACGTAAAAGAGTTTTCCAGTTACGATCTTATCTGCTTAAACTCAACCGAAGAGTACGCGGCAAATTGCCTGTCACTGAACGGCAGAATTCTAATAGCAAGTGGCTTCCCTGGCGTGAAGCGTGAGTTGGAGCTTTTGGGTTATCCGACGATCTCGTTAGACATGTCGGAGTTTCAAAAGATGGACGGCGGACTGAGTTGTCTTTCGTTAAGGTTTTAGCTTTGGTCAGCAGCGGGGGCAAGCCCCTCTTCCTGACTTGTTCTTTTCACTGACTTGCTCTTTTTCAAACGACTCAATAGAAAGAACAAGTCAGGAAGAGGGGCTTGCCCCCGCTGATCAATCCAGTAAGCAATTTAATAAGGAGAGCATATGTCGGAGGAAACGTTTGACAAGGCAAAAGCGGTGGAGTTGTTGAACCATATCATGGAGGCGGAGCTCGCCGGTGTCGTGAGATACACCCATTACTCGCTCATGATCTTCGGTCACAATCGCATTCCGATCGTGAGCTGGCTGCGCAACGAAGCAAACACCTGCCTCTCACATGCAGACGAAGCCGGCGAGCTGGTCACGCATTTCGGCGAACACCCGTCGCTGAAGATCGGCGCGCTGCTCGAGACGCACAAACACGGCATCAACGACATACTCATCGAGTCTCTCGAAGCTGAAAGAACCGGACTCGCGCTCTATCGCCAATTGTACGAGCTGGTGCGCGACCGCAACGTCTTACTCGAAGACTACGCGCGCCGCATGATTGCAGAAGAAGAGCTCCACGTTGGCGAAGTGAACAAGATGCTGAGAAAACCTGGCGACATCAATCAATTTCAAGCATGACCTAATTTGCCAAAAACACCTCCCCAGCACGAGATCACTCAACTGCTCGCACAATGGCGCGAAGGGAACCAGTCCGCGCTCGATGACCTGTACCCGCTGGTCTACGACGAACTGCACCGTCTCGCGCGTCGCTACATGAGCCGCGAGCGCAAAGGCCACACGCTGCAAACCACTGCTTTAATCAACGAAGCCTACGTTCGTCTAGTGGATCAGAAGAACGTGCCGTGGGCCAATCGCTCGCATTTCTTTGCAATCTCAGCACAGATCATGCGCCGGATTCTGATCGATCACGCGCGGCGTCATCAATACGCGAAACGCGGCGGCGGCGCGCGACAAGTTTCACTCGAAGAAGCCGCGACAGTGGTTCCCGATCAGAGCGAGGAGCTGTTGCGTCTCGACGAAGCACTCAAAAGTCTTGCCGAAATGGATCCCCGCCGGAGTCAGGTGGTTGAGCTGCGTTACTTCGGCGGCCTGAACAACGAAGAGATCGCGGGCGTGTTGCACATTTCCGAAAACACCGTCACTCGCGACTGGAACATGGCGCGCGCCTGGTTGTATCAACAACTCACCGGAAGCGGGGCGAATTGACGCCTGAACGCTGGCAAAAGATAAGTCGCATTTTCAAATCGGCCATCCTGTTAGATAACGAAGCGCGCGCTGCGTACGTTGATAGCCAGTGTGGCCGTGATGATTCTTTGCGTGTGGAAGTTGAGAAACTGATCGACTCTCACGGAAAGGCAAATGCTGACAGTTTTATGAACGGCATGGCTGTTGAAGCCGCCGCGCCGCTCCTGACCAACGATGAGGCACGCCCGGAGATACTTAATAAAGGACAACTGTTCGGCTCCTACATCATTCTCGACTCGCTCGGATCCGGCGGCATGGGCGAAGTTTACCTCGCGCGCGATACTCGACTCGATCGCACAGTTGCACTGAAAGTACTCTCGCCTGATATCTCGCAGGACAACCGGCGCATGCAGCGCTTTCGTCACGAAGCAAGAATTGCGTCGTCGCTAAACCAGCCGAACATTCTCACCGTGTTTGAGTTTGGGGAAGTCGATGGACTGACGTTTCTCGCGACCGAGTTCATCGATGGCGAGACGCTGCGAGATCACCTGCACGGCAAGCGTGTAAAGCTCGGTGAGATAGTCGACATCACAATCCAGCTACTGGCCGCGCTCGATGCCGCACACGAAGCGCGCATCGTTCATCGCGATATCAAGCCCGAAAACGTGATGCTGCGCCGTCGTGATGGCGTGGTGAAAGTGCTGGACTTCGGTCTCGCGAAAGTGACCGAGCATAAATCTTCGACTACGGAACTGGATTCCGATCCTGAAGCCATAACCGAATTCCGCACCGCGCCCGGCGTCATCATGGGCACGATCAACTACATGTCGCCCGAGCAAGCGAAGGCGAGTGAGATTGACGAGCGCACGGACATCTGGAGCACGGGTGTGATCGTGTACGAGATGGTCACGGGAAAGATGCCGTTCCGTGGGAGCACGACGAGTCACACGATCGTGCAGATTCTCGAGAAGGATCCGGTGCCGCTGACAAAGTTCGTGAAAGCGCCCGCTGAGTTGGAGCGCATCGTGATGAAAGCGATCGCGAAGAAGCCCGGTGAGCGCTATCAAACCGCGAAGGACATGCTGACCGATCTGCGCAGTTTGCAGAAGCGTTTGGAGATGGAAGCGGAGTGGGAGCAGACCGCGCCGCTAATGACCCGGACTCAAGATGATCTCGGGCGAAAAAAGAAGCGAGTGGTGGTCTTCGCGCTGCTTGGAATGTTGTTGGTGACTGCAGCGATCTTTGCAGTAAGCATCTGGCGCTCTTCGCGATCAAATCCTTCAGTTGCAACGCCCGCAGTCGCGCCAATCGAGCGTACCCTCACTTACTGGATCACGGTGCAGAAGTTTAAAGACGAAAAGCCTTACCAGGATCCGTTTACACTCGCGGGTGAGATCAACTTCGAAGCGGGTTATCGCATCCGCTTGAACGTCCGCAGCCCGCAGCAAGGCTATTTGTACATTCTCAACGAGGGACCAGCATCCGGAGCGCCTGAATACAACATCGTGTTTCCGACACCGACTGCGAACAAAGGTTCCTCGCTTTTGCCGGCCAGTCAGATGGTCCAAATTCCGGAAAAGTCGTGGTTAAAATTTGACACGCAGCAGGGCGTGGAAAAGCTTTGGCTCGTGTTTTCTGAAAACGCGTTGCCGGAATTCGATTCACTCAAGCAATTCGCGAGCGTTGAGACTGGCGGGCTCATCACCGATCCATTGCGTAACAAGGCGATCAAAGACGTTCTTGATACTCAGATCGGCAAACCAGAAGTTGAGAAAGGCGAGACGCTGACGACTGTTAGATCCGGCGGTCACCTCCTCGTCTACGCCGTCAAACTCGAACATCATTAGCTCCTGCTTAGTGGTGGTGGTTTTTTCACCGAGTTCTCGCGTTCATAATTGAATACAAACAATCCTGTTAGCCCAGAAAGGAGACGTTATGGCCACCAATACACAAATAACGATCGACAGCTTTACCGGAGGTCCCAACGGAGTTGATTTAAAGGAGTGCTATTTCGAGGAGACCGCACCTGAAGAATTTCTCTTCTTCGCCCCGGGCAACTCCCCAATCCATTTAACGAACGGCGCCGAATTCACTTTCGATTTTCACGGATTGAATTGGAAGGCAGCATTTGTTTATTTGGACTCCCTTGGCATAGGGGCGGGAGTTTGGTCGGCTACTGGACGTTCCGGCAGAGATCCTGAAGACCCCGAGACTGGAACTTTTCAGGCTCAAGGCGGGCCAGGCACTGGTGAAGATCTCGAGGCCAGTGCATCGGCTTCAGCGTAAGTCGAGTTTTCTCTGCGGCCCTCTGCGTATCTCGGCGGCTCTCTGCGTCTAAATGATTTTTTAACGTAGAGACCGCAGAGATACGCAGAGGGCCGCAGAGATAAGCCATTGACCTTCGTTTATCAGCGGCATATGATGCGCCCATCCGAACCCTCTCGCATGGTGGTTATCCCAGGCAGTTCTCGCGTTAATAGTTGAGAAGTTAAGTACGACACACCCGTCAGTCGTACAGTTGTGCCAATCCACCCGCCACTGAAAGGAGGCGTTATGGCAAATCCACATATAAGGATCAGACACTTTACCGGAGGTCTTCGGGGAGAAGACTTGAAGAAACTCCATTTTCAGGAGAGTCCCTCCGATAACAATAAGTTTCATCTCTTCAAGGGCAACGAACAAATCCACACTGAACCGGATGTGCTCAGCAACGGCAGAGATTTTAAATTTGTCTACAACGAGTGGTATTGGTCAATAACTCAGTTTTGGATTTCGGAAGATGCCCTGAAGTCGACCGGAAATTGGTTGTCCAAGTCTTGCGAAGACAACGATGACCCCGAGACCGGAACGTTCCAGGCTCAGGCCGGACCAGGCGCGGAAGGTGAGCTCAAGGCCAGCGCATCCAGTGCGGTGAAGTAACCGTTCCTGTCATCCACAGATTACACAGATCGCTAAAAACATCTGCGTAATCTGTGGATAAGGAAGCGTCATGACGAACAAGATCAAAAAGTATTTGGTTCTCGCTTTGGTTCAGTTGCTGGCATGTGTTGCCGTGGCGCAGACGCCGAAGGATCTTGGTCCGCTCACCGATGGCGAGCACGAATTGAAGGGTGGTGAAACAAACTCATTCCGCATCTCGCTTACTGCCAATCAATTCTTCTATGCCCTCGTCGAGCAGGTTGACATCGACGTCACCACGGCTGTTTTTGCTCCGGACGGCAAACAACTTACCGAGAGCAACAGTCCCAACGACAGGTGGGGCACCGAACCCGTTCTGTTTGTCGCTCCCGTGTCGGGTGAATATCGCGTTGACATCCGAGCGTCAAACAGCAAGGCCCAACCCGGTCGTTACCGTATAAAAATCATGGCCCAGCGCGAGGCGACCAGCGTCGACAAAGATCACGCCACCGCCCAGGCAGCGTTTGACGAAGCGAGAAAGCTGAGGCTTCAGCCGACGCCAGCCTCCAGGCGCGCGGCCATTGAAAAAGGTCAGCAGGCCCTGCCGCGCTTTGAAGCAGCGGGAGATACCTACCGGCGCGCACTTACGTTACTCGGAATCGGGATTGCTTATTACCAGCTAAATGAATTCCGGTCCGCGCTCCCTTACTTCAATCAAACGCTCGACCTGGCCGCGACGATGGGAGATCGGAGACTCGAAGCCGGAACCGAAACGTTTGTCGGCGGCATGCTTGACCTCCTCGGTGACGTTGGCAAAGCGTTGGACCATTACCAGCACGCGATCAAACTTGCTCGCGAAGGTGGATGGCAACTAGCCGAAGGAAACGCGCTTAGTAATATCGGAAAGATCTACAGCGACGTTGCCGAATGGCAGAAGGCATTGGAGTTTTCCGAGCAGGCGCTGAAAATCTTTAAAGCTACCGGTAATGAAGGCAACGCCGCAATCACTCTCGGCAACATCGCCACCGCCTACGCCGAGTCAGGCGAAAACCGTAAAGCGTTCGATTACCTGGAACAATCTCTTCCAATACTTATTGCTGCCAGAGAAAGAAATCCGGACAGGAAGTCAGAGGCTTACGCGCTTTTGAACATGGGTCGTGTTTGCAGGCGCATGAATGAAAACAAGAAGGCCCTCGATTATTACAAGCAGGCTCTGGCCATCCAACGCGAGACTGGTAATCGTGCCCATGAAGCCGAAACACTCGACGAGATGGGCGCGCTTGCCGCTGCCGAGGGCGATTACCAAAAAGCTTTGGAGCTTCACAAGCAGGCCATCGAAATCCAGCACACTGTTGGCAACCAGCGACGCGAGGCATTGGCCATTACTAATTTAGGCGAGGTCTACAACCTGCTCCGACAACCGGACAAGGCGGTGGAACAGTTTTCCAAAGCGCTCGCCATCTTTCGCGGCATTGGCGACCTGAGTTATGCGGCTGTTGCGCTCGAAGGATTGGCGCGTTCTGAGCAGAAACGCAGCAGTCTTGCAGATGCGCGTAAATACATTGAAGAGTCGCTGGCGTTAAGAGAGACGGTGCGTTCGCGTTCGGGCAGTTTGCAGTTACGTGCATCGTATCGCGCGACGGCCGAGCAGGCTTATGAGTTTTACATCGACGTGTTGATGCAACAGAAGCTTGATGCTCAAGCGCTGCATGCGAGTGAGCGCGGTCGTGCGCGCAGTTTGCTCGAACATCTGAGCGAAGCACGGATCGATATTCGACAGGGAGTTGATGCTGCGTTGATCGAGAAAGAGCGCGATCTCACGCGTGTGCTGAACGCGAAAGCACAACGCGAGATGCAGCTCAAGGCGCGCAAGGGCAGCAGTGAGGAGATCGCGACGCTACAGCGCGAGATTAGCGCGCTCGAAGATCAGTACCAGCAAGTGCAGGCAGCGATCCGCAAGAATAGTCCGCAGTATTCGGCGTTGACGCAACCGCAGCCGCTCGACGTGAAGGGAATTCAGCGTCAGTTGGATCCGAACACGGTGTTGCTTGAATACTCATTAGGCGAGCAGCGCAGTTACGCCTGGGTCGTGACACCGGATTCGTTGAAGACTTACCAGCTGCCGAAACGAGAGGCAATCGATAGTGTCGCGCGGCGTGTCAACGAGTCGCTAGCGGCGCGCAGTGTCATCAACGCGTTGGAATCAACTGCGCAACGCAGAACACGAATCGCGAATGCCGATGCAGAGTTTCAGAAAGCTGCAAGTGAGTTGAGCCGGATGATCCTGGCGCCGGCGGCTGCTGAGTTTGGAACGAAACGCTTAGTTGTGGTGGCGGATGGCGCGTTGCAGTATGTGCCGTTCGCGGCTTTGCCGCTGGCATCGAATCGACCTTTGATCGTCGATCACGAGGTTGTCAGTTTGCCATCAGCGTCGGCATTTGCGCTTCAGCGTCAGATTCTCGCGAACCGTCCACTCGCGCCCGAGGCTGTTGCGGTGATTGCGGATCCGGTGTTCTCGACGAACGACGTGCGACTCGGAGGGACCGCTGTCAAAGAATCCGTTTCGACGCGAATAATCGAACACGGGCCTGGTGGTCCAGGTGGTCAACTTTCAATCCCGCGTTTGCCATTCACACGCTGGGAAGCAGATCAGATACTCGCCGTTTCCCCCGCCGGCTCAACGCTGAAGGCAGTTGGTTTCGACGCCAATCGCGCTGTGGCCGGCAACGGCGAGTTAAGTCACTATCGTTACGTTCACTTCGCTACGCATGGATATGTCGATACCGAGCGTGCCGGGTTTTCCGCGGTCGTGCTTTCGATGTTCGACAAAGACGGAAAGCCGCAGGATGGGTTTCTGCGTACGCACGACATTTACAACCTCAAGCTACCGGCGGAGCTGGTGGTGTTGAGTGCGTGCGAAACGGGGCTCGGAAAAGAAGTAACCGGCGAAGGTCTCGAAGGTTTGACGCGCGCGTTCATGTACGCGGGCGCGCGAAGAGTTATTGTTAGTCTTTGGAATGTTAACGACAAGGCCACGGCTGCACTGATGAAACATTTGTATACCGAGATGCTGCGCAGCAATAAGACGCCGGCGGCAGCGTTGCGTGCAGCGCAGATCGAGATGTTGCGTACGCGACAATGGCAGTCGCCGTACTTTTGGGCGCCGTTCGTGATGCAGGGAGAGTGGAAATGAGAGTTATCTTGAGTCTTGCTTTGCTGGTCCTGATCGTGTTGTCGATCGCAGCTCAAAGGCCGGAAGAGATGACGCGGAAGCTTTGGGACACCGCGTTTAGTAGCTCGACGACAAAGAAGAGCACGAACAGGCGCCGCGCTTATCGCAACGCGACACCAAATGTGCCGGTTAACAATGTCGCACCCGAAACAGTTGTTGGGATGACTCTCTGGCGACTGCGCCCGCCGCGCCACAATGATTCCGGCGAACGTTTGATTGTTCACGATGACAATACTGACTGGGTGCCGGAGCGAATCTCCGCGACGACGAGACTGGGCCAGGGAGATCGAATACGAATCAGTGTCGAGGCAGTGCGCGCGGGTTTTGTGTACATCATCGATCGCGAGCAGTATGCGGACGGATCGCTCGGCGAGCCTTATTTGATCTTTCCGACGAGGCGCCTCGGCGGTGGTGATAATGAGGTCGCGATCGGAAGGTTGTTGGACATTCCGGCCCAGGATGATAGCCCCCCATTTTTCGTGATGAAGAAGAGCAGGACGGATCATGTAGCGGAGGTGATGAGCGTGATCGTCACGCCAACGCGACTCGAAGGAATTAACATCACGGACAAGGCACTGAAGCTTACTGACGAGCAGGTGGCGAGCTGGGAGAAGTCGTGGGGCTCGAGTGTCGGCCGCATGGAAATGGCCACGGCGGGCCAATCATGGACCAAAGAAGAAAAGGACGCGCGCACCCGCGCCTTAACCGCGAGTGCCCCGCCCCCTCAACTCCTCTTCTACCGTCCCAGCGTCAAACCCACCGAGCCGATGTTCGTGAAACTACGTTTAGCTTACGGGAAATAATTAGCCGCGGATGAACGCGGATTAACGCAGATCAGCGTTCATCTGTGTTTATCCGCGTTCCATAAAATTTCCAGTTAGTCACGAAATCGCGTGTGAGTTTCTGATTCGTTATCGCCGCCCGGAGCATCTCGATCGGGATACGGTTTTCCTTCAACAGCGCATCGTTGTAGGCGCGATTCGTCATCTTCCCGGAATCGACCAGCTCTTTGTGCATCGAATACTGCTGCAATCCACCGATCAAATACGCGATTTGATAAAGCGGCCCGTAACTACCGTCGAACGAACGCCGCACTTCGGCAGTCGCGTTGTCTCGCTCATGGCCCACCTTGTTGACCAGCAGGTCGATACACTCCTGAGGCGTCATCTTCTCGAGATGGAAGCTGAGTGAGAAGATGATGCGCGCGCAGCGGTGCATGCGCCAGAAGAGCATGCCAATCTTCTGTTCCGGCGTTTTCGCAAAGCCCAAATCCCACAACAACAATTCCCAGTAAAGCGCATTGCCTTCCGACCAGAACGGCGTGCCGAAGATGGCGCGATACGGCTTGTTTCGCGCCGACATGAAGCCTTGCAGATGATGGCCCGGAATCAGTTCGTGATGCACGGTCGCGCGCGCGAAATAGATATTGTTGCCGCGCATACTCATCATCTTCTGCTCATGGGCCATCGTGTTGGTCGGGAAGGAAACCAGGATCGTCTCGCCGCCGAGAAAGAATGGACTGACAAGCTGTCGCTCGGGAGTCATCATCTCCATGCGCCAGCTTTCCTTCGCCAGCTCAGGGACGGTGACGAGGTTGTTGTCTTCGACAAACTTGATCGCTTCGAGTGCTAGTTCGCGAATCATCTGTGGCTGTTTGCCGGGTTCGACATAAAGATTTTTGACGTGTTCGAGCGCTTTCTTCCAGTCGTCGCCGTAACCGAGCTCACGCGACGCCTTTTTCATCTCGTTTTCACACCACGCCATTTCCTTTTCGCCGATCGCGATGAGCTCTTCCGGTGTGTAGGGAATCATCTCCGAGCGCAACTCGACGAGAAGCGCTTCACGCCCGATCGGATCGCCGACGATGTCGCTCGAGTCTCCGGGTCGCGCCGCGTTGCCGCCGGGACGTTGAAAGCCCTGACCACCGCCACCTGGCCCACGAGTTGGTCCCGCCTGCGTTTGAGCGGCGGATCCTTCGGAGCGAATGCCGACGATGCGTTCGCTTAGAAACGTGGCGTAGTTTGTCATCGCCTGGTCGAGCGTTTTGTAGGGCTCTTCATTCCACCACGTAAATACCGGATCGTAGCCGTTGTAGAACGTGTACCAGTTGCGCAAGTTCCCGCGCAGGCCGTTGATCGCAGCGACCGCTCGATTCGCAACGGTCTTCTTCATGCGCGTTGGATCGTTGCTGGTGTCGCCGCGTGTCTCGCTTCGCAGGCCGAGCTCGACTGCGCGACGTCGCTCGTCGACCTGTTTCCTCAGATCATTCAACGTTGCCGCGACTTTTGCGGAATCGATGGGTTCCATGCGCCGTCGTGTTTCTTCCAGATCGATGATTTTGGTGGCGAACGGGACGAGCGGCTCAATCTCGCTGAGCTGGCGCGATTGGATGTCGAGCTGTCGCAGCTCGTACTCGAGGTGGTTTTTGAAAAGTATGTAATCGATCTTGCCGTCCTGGCTCATCGAGTCGAAGTCGAGACTTTGGAGCGATGCGAGCCACTGTTCGTAAAACTTCTTGAAGCGGTCACTGCGCGAGCGTGAGTATTGGACGGGATAGGTTCGCGCGAGACTGCCGCGGTCGACCGTGTATCGCTCGATCGAGCTACGCATCTCGCTGACCGGTGCGGTCGCCGTTGGTTTAGTTCGGTTCGAAGTTTGCGCGGGGATCTGGATCAGAAAACAGCAGAGCAGAGAAACGACAACTAGACCGCGAAATGCAGAGCGCATGCGTGATGTCTCCTCAGAAGTTATTTATCTCTGCGTAGCCTCTGCGTCCTCTGCGCCTCGGCGGTGGTCTTAACCGCAGAGACGCAGAGAACGCAGAGGTTACGCGGAGAAGAATTATTACGTTTTTGCGAGCGACGAAACGTCAAGAATATAAACTGTTTGTCCGACCGTCAGAACAAACAAGCGCTTTCCATCCTGACTGAACCGCAACATCGAAATCGGTCTCGTGAAGATAAACTCATCACGCTTTTCCATCGTCGCGAGATCGTAGACAGCTAACTTACCGCTCTCGTTCTCAACACACAACAGTTTCGACGCTGGAGAAACGGTTGCATAAGCACCAAACACGCGCCCTTTCTGTTCGCCGGTCTTGAGCGAATAGACGAGCACGCGGTTTCGTGTGTCCGCGACGATCACCGAATCGCCCGCCGCGTAGATGCTCGAAACGCGAAAAGAACCTTTGCCCGTTTCGATGAGCAACTTGCCGATTTCCTTTCCACTTTGCGCGTCGACGATCTTGAGAAAGTAGTCGCCTTCCTTCTCCTTCATCCTGGCGAGCGTCTGCGTAAGCTGCGGATCGGCGTTGATTTCTCCCTTGGCCGCATCAGTGGTGACGCTCCAAAGCAGGGCCATCGTCTGATTGCCGGGCGCGATCCAAACGCGCGGCGCTTCTTTCGGGAAAGACTGCGACCACAGACTCTTCATCGTGCGCGCGTCAAACATCTCGATGACCACGTTCCGCCGGTATTCAGCCGGGTTGATCTTCGGCGCGTTGTCACCTGCAGGCGGTTTCTCAGCAGCTTTTGCGGATTTGATCGTAAACAGATACTGCCCGTATTGATGCGAGGTATCGCCTTCGATCTTTGGTCCGGCAAC
>DATFDT010000063.1:0-5135 GCA_035251975.1 Pyrinomonadaceae bacterium
CGCCGCCGTATACTCCGCCGGCAATTCCATCCAATCTTTAAACCCAACAAACTCAACTCGCTCACTCACCGTCCGCAGCGTTCCCGCAACCGACTCCCGCAACTCCCCTTCACCAACTATCTTCAACCTCACATTCGGAACTTCGTGCGTGAGTCGCGCAAACGCCGCCGCAACCAAGTCCACACCCTTGCGTTCGATCAACGAACCTGAAAACAAAAACGTGCGGTCGCGCTTCTCCTCACGCGCCGCAAAGTGGAACCGTTCGAGATCCGAGAAGTACGGCAAGTTGAAATACGCGCGTTCCTGACCAAACTCTTCTCTATACCCATCGATCGCAAACTGTCCGATTCCCCAGATCGGCACCGTTGAAGCATGAAGCTTCGCGAGTTTCCAACGGCGCAACAATCTTCCAGCCCACGCGGGCTGTCGAAAGCCCGGTCGCTCACCCCAGAAACACCATGGCCCACCAGACGCAACACGCTGCTCAATCAGCCGCTCCGCATTCGCATGGCGGTAATAGTTGAACACCACCAGATCGGCATCACGCGATTCATTCAACTCTACGCACGCATGTCGAATCTCCGGCGACTTCCAACTTCGATCCGGATCGCGGTCACGAAGATAACCAACCTCGAGCGAACACTCGCCCCGCGCTTCGATCTCATTGAACAGCTCGACCTGATACGGCGACGGACAATCTGTCAACACAAAAACTCTCAACGCGCGCTTACGTGTCTCAACTTCATGAACAAGTGGGACATGCCAACCCATGCAAGCACCACGTAACTCACGAGGATCAGTTCGAGGATCGAGCGCATTCCCGAGAACAGCGCCATCACGACGATGCTGTAGATCACGAGCGCACCCTGCGTGTTGCAGCGCGCAAGCAGTCCACTCGCCGTCGACGCAACGCGCCCGTAAAACCAACCGCCAAAGGCGATGCCGATGAAGCCGAGCGACATGTAAAGCTCGCCGATCACGGAGTAAGAAAGTGAAAGGCCCTGCACTCCGAGCGCGGTGGGCAAATCAAATCCCGGATCGACTGGCTTGTCCGGCCAGAACACGCGCGGCACGGGTCGCACGATCACGTAAACGAGGTACTTGTGATAAACAAACGGGTACGACTCAGGAATGAGCTGAATGATCTGGCAGAGTCGATAGAAGTTGTCGTCGACGCGCAGGTGTTGCTCTTCGAGTATTCCTCTTTTTTCAAACCGGCCACTCGGAATCTCACCTTTGCCGACGAGCACGCTCAATCCGACGTTTCTGTATTCAAGCATCACCTGAAGCGTAAGCAGCAGCGCGAGGATGGCGACAGTGGTCATCACCAGATGTTTAATGCGCAAACGGTGCTGGTCCAGGACCCAGAGAATCAGCGCCATGCCCGCCACGACACCAATCACCCGGCGGCTTCCGCTCTGCGCGAGAAAGAGTGCAACAATTACTGACATGACGATACAGATGATCGTGCGTGCGTTTCGCACACCCGCGCGGCGGCTGACGACGACCGTAAGAACGGGAACGAGGTAGCCGAAGTACTGGAGGTGATCGAGAAACGCGTCCCAACCGCCGAGCTGCCCGCGTCCCCACGGTGCGGCCCAACGCTCCTGGCCCAGGTAATGGACCATCTCGAAGACGTTGAAGTTGCACGGGATTGCAAAGTTCAACATGCCGAGCACGAAGCAGGCGACGGCGAGCGCGAAGTAAGTGTTGATCGAGAACTCCTGCGACACAGAGCTAATCAACACGCTCGGGATCTTCCATGAGCGACGCAGCGCGCCGAGCCACACCATCGCGATGAATACACCGATCGCGAGAAACGCCTGGCGCACTTGATCGGCGGTGACGTCCTCCATGCCATAAACGCCTTGCAGAAGGTCGAGCAGCAACCAGTAAATCGGTGCGAGTGACAGTAGACATTCGCCGCGGAGTAGAGCTTTAGGATAACGAAGCGCAGTGAAGAGTGGGGCCGTTGCGAGACCCGCGGACATCACGAGCGCCGGGTAGAACAACGCGCCTTCGGCGGATGGATCGTCCGGGATCAGAAGCACCGCCATCGTGGTCGCAATCGTCGTGCTGAGCAGCGCGACGAGGGTCGAGCGCAGCGTCATGCTGGGCGTCGCGGCGATGCCGAACGCTGGTAGATGGATTAGCTGGCCCTGTTGCACGGTGATTAGTGGACAGGATTCACAAGATTTTTCAGGATTAACATGTAAATCCTGTTCTATTCTTGTAAATCCTGTCTAAATATTCCCTAAGCTTCTCGCGAGCATTGGAAGATTGAAGCGCTCATCAACTCCGGATCGTACACACATCGCACTCAATCTCTCGGGCGATCTCAAAAACCCGCGTATCACCTCCGCAATCGCTTCGCTGCTAACTTCTTCAAGCACGACGCCATTGAACCCATCGCGCACTACCTCACCACAATAGCGTGATGCAATCACCGGAAGCTTCCACGCCTGCGCCTCCAGTTGCGTCAATCCAAACCCATCAGAAAAAGTCGGAAGAATAAACACGTCCGCGTCGCGGTAATAACTATCCACCGAGACGCGCGACGCCACGCCGAACCAACGTACCTGTGGATGCAGTTTCAAATCCTGCGGCACGCGGATCTGCATTGGACCAACAAACCAGAACTCGACGTGTTCACCTGTTAACAACTTCACTGCCTCGAGCAACTGCGCGACACCTTTTCGCAGGTTCACTTGCCCGAGAAACAGAACTCGCAGCGGCCGCTCGGCACTGAACGCACGCGGGTAATAACGTTGAAACGAACCCGTATCGTTCCCCCCTTCATACGCTACCGGAATTACTCGTATCTTCTCCGTAGCGACACCTTCAGCGATCAGCGCGTCTTTGGACCAGTTGGAGTTCACCACGATCTGATCCGCGAGCGAACACTCGTCGCGCCAGTTGTCCCAATATACTTTCGGTGCTGGTTCCCAGTGTGTGTGTGATATCGGAGACCGCAAGCCGGCAACGATCCGTTCCTCCGCCGGACCGGGATCGATCTGACCGAGTACAGTGCGCCAGCCACGCTCGCGCGCAAACTCGAAGATCTCCTTCGCGGCGTAGCTGTAGGCAAAGACGGTGTGTTGGCCGTTATGGTTATGCGCGAGTTGGCCCACCACCTGTTTTTGAAACCATTGATTGCGACGACTGATCAGCGTCCAGCCGTTTTCGCGCGCGAGTGATGCTTTCAACTCGAAAGTCAGCGCGGGAATGTTCGGCGCGACGACGCGTGCGCCTGCGAGACCCGGGTGAAAGCGGCCAATCAAACGCTTCATCCAGAGATCGGTAATCAATTCGTCGAGCTGTCCACCAAGCTTCAGCGCCCGCGGCACGGCGTAATGCTCACGTGCGCCGAGTTGACAGCAGATCCAACTCATCAAAGACGCACCTCGACTGGCGCTCGTCGCAACGCCAGATACGATCTCACCACTTTGCTGCTCACCGGCAAGCGATACCGGTGATTGGCCCACACGTGGGAGGGAATCATTGTCACGCCCTTGAAAATCCCGCGACGCCTTCCATGTTTTAGCAGCCACAACAACCGGTTCGCACACTGCCCAGCACCGATCGCCCACAGCGAGACCGGATATCGCAGGTACGCAAGTAGCGCGAGATTCGCGATGCTTCCGGCTGTCACACGCGGATCACCGTGTCGCTGCAAATCAGTGTTGTGAAATACGCGCAGCCACCGCGTGGTTAAGATCTTCCCACCTTGCGAGTGCAGGCGAATCGCGAGATCGACTTCCTCCATACCGTACGCCACCGGCAGTGGCACATAACCTCCCGCATCGAGAAAGGCTTTACGACGGAAGATGCACGCGCCTCCGGAAAAATCGGCGGTCCAGTGCGCCCTTCTCTCGTCGAGACCGATCGACTCCCCCGCGTGATAAAGAGCCGCGCAGATCAATGAAGCCTCTGGAAACTTCTCGAAGACTTGTCGCGAACGCGCGAAGTAGTCCGAATCGATCGGATAAGAATCGTCATCGAAGCTCGCGATAAACTCATACTGCGCCGCCGCAACGAGTTTGTTTCGTCCACCACCCGGACCAACCTGCTCCTCACTGCGAAGAATGCGGACACTCGGGAACGCATCGCGAACGGCGTTCTCACACGCGACCTGATTGGCGTCAACATGGACCAGTATTTCATCCGGCGGTGGCACACAGTTTTGGATCACACGAAGCGTCGCGAGCGTCTGCTCGATTCGATCGTAGACCGTAACAATCGCTGAGATAGCAGTCATGAAGATCGAGGAAATAACTGTAGGGGTGGCCCTCCGTGGCCACCCGTTTCACGAATTAGCGCGTGTTAGGAAGACGGGCGGCCACGGAGGGCCGCCCCTACAGTTGCGCCTTTAATGTTCAATATCTGCTCGCGAAGAATAGTGGCAAGTGCGTCAGCGCCCGCGGCGTTTGGATGAAAACCGTCGCGATAGAAAAGATCTCCACCATTCAACAACAACGCCCAGTCAACAAACTCCACGCCTTCAACTTCTGCAATCTGCTTGAGTCGCGCATTCACTGTTTGGAACTGCTCACGCGAACCAGGAAACTGCATATCGTCTACCGGCAACAACCCGAGCACAATCACGCGCGTGCCGAGCGCTCGCAGTCGCTTCAATAGCTCCGTTTGATACGACGCAAACTTTTCAAGATCGAAGAGCGGCTTTCCGGGCCGGAGTTTTAGCAACTTCAAGCGCGCTCGTTGCTTCAAAGCGTCAACCGAGCTTTGTTTCACTTTGCGCCACCACGTCGTGCTGAAGTAACAACGCGGATCCATCGCCGCATAACCACGCCACGACTGCGGCACCCACCACGGCCAGTCTCCATCGACGACCATCGCCGGACGAATGATGCTTTCCAAACTCCCGCGAAAGATCACGACCAGGTCAGGACGCAGCGCCGCAATCAACGGCAACCAACCGAGATCAGAATCGATCGTCTGCCCCTCACACGCGAGATTCCAGAGCCAGCGATCTGATGCATTCCGAGCTGAATCGACATTCATCAAACCGGCGACGTTGAAATCAATCTGGGGATTAAAATCACTGTGCACATGACGCAGACGAAACTCATGCACATTCGTGCCGGCAGCAGCGCGCATCTGCTTCACGAACTCCG
>DATFDT010000064.1:0-12291 GCA_035251975.1 Pyrinomonadaceae bacterium
AAATATGTAAACCGCAGAGGCGCAGAGGACGCAGAGTCTCGCAGAGTTCAAATTAATTCGTCTAAACCCTTGACGCCAAACCACGCAGGGATATACTGCCGCCATCGCTAACTGACAACTTGTCTTCCGGCGTTGCGGTGATCTCGAGCCGCTCCTTCCAACGTCGCTTGCAAGCGGTTAACTCTCAGCTGTTTTCCCGTCTTCGTAACAACCAAAAAGGAGGTCTCTCCATGCGTTCAACTCTTCTGCAACTACTCATAGTGGTTCTGGTCGCCGCCTGCCCGTTTACAGCGACAGCACAAACCAGCACATCTCGCATCACTGGCCGCGTCGTCGATGCAAAGCAAGCATCAATTGCCGGCGCGTCAGTCACGATCACAAACGAAGCCACTAACGTCACCCACACACAAACAACAACCGAAGCAGGCGTCTACGCCTTCGAGGCGCTTCCGGTCGGCGATTACACCGTCACCGTCGAGCAAAACGGATTCAAGAAGTTTTTGAAAACTGGAAACCATCTCGAGGTCAACAATCCGTTGACGGTCGACGTGACACTCGATATCGGACAAGTCTCGGAAACCGTGACGGTCCAGGGCGGCCCGGAACAGTTACAAACAGCCAACGCAACCATCGGTAACGTAGTCGAGCAAAAGGCGATCGAAACGTTGCCACTCAATGGCCGTAATCCGCTGACGTTGCTGGTGCTCGAACCCGGCGTGGTGCAACGCTCCTTCGGCGGCGCCGGCTCGGGCGTGCACGTGAACGGCTCGCGCGATCGTGCTTACAACGTAACGATCGACGGAATCGAGGCGAATGAATCGAGCGTTCCCAACCCCGTCTCAAATCTTTACCGCATCACTCCCGACAACACGGCTGAATTCAAAGTCACGACCAACAACGCCACTCCAGAAGAGGGGCGGAATAGCGGCGCATCGATCTCGATCGCTACCCGCAGCGGCAGCAGCGACTATCACGGGAACGCTTTCTACTTCCTTCGCAACGAAGCGCTGAACGCGAATGAGTGGTACGCGAATGCCCAAAATGCTCCCAAGCCACTGATCAGGTTGGGCCAGTTTGGATTTGACCTCAGTGGTCCAATCAGGAAAAGCAAAACCTTCTTCTTCGGAAGCTACCAGTACAACCGCGTCGATTTCACTCAACCGATCGATCAAACGTTCGGTTTCCCGGTCGTTTACACGAACGAAGCACGCAACGGGATTTTCCGTTACTTCGTTCCCGACCCGGCCAACCCGCTCGTGATTGGCGGCACGACGATCCTTCGCAACTCAACGCTGCTAGTCAATCCAAGCACGGGCGCGCTGCTCGTACCGTTGTGTGCGACACCGACATCCCTTCGTTGCATTCGCACTTACAACGTCAAAGACCCAACCAACAACACTGCCGCCAGACCGATCGACACAACCGTCGGAGGCTTGATGACTGCCTATCCATCGCCAAACAACTTTGCTGCGGCTGGTGATGGTCTAAACACGGCGACCTTCCTCTGGAACCCGCCGACTGCGATCAGAGGTCCGGCAATCAACGTTCGCGTCGATCACAACTTCAACACGAACAACAGCATTTTCGTCCGCTATCTTTGGTCTGATTACAACACTCTCAAAGGCGATCCATTGAATGGCAGACCGCAGGTGTATCCCGACAATCCGCCGCTCGGCGAAGTATTTCGTCGCACTTCAAACCTCGCGATTGGCTGGCGTCGCACGTTCTCGCCGCGAGTCGTTAACGAGTTCACCGCCGGCTACGGTCGCTTTGGTTTCCTGTTCACGCAGGGCGAGGCGAATCCTTCGTGGCCCGATGTACCGCCTTATGATTTCAACAGCGTCAGCGAGCCGTACATCAACACCCCGCGGACCGCACGCTGGGTAACCACGCCGCAGGTGCTCGACAATTTGAGCATCCTGAAAGGCTCGCACGTGTTTCGCCTCGGCTTGAATTTCCGTTTCTATCGCCACGTAGACCAGCGCGGCCAGCCAGGCGGCATCAACGTCACGCCTTCGGTGACTTTTTCGGCCACGACGCGCCCTGCGTTTCTCGGTACGACTGGTAACTCGGGTTTCAGAGTCGCTTCAAACATCAACTCGACGGACCAGACGCTGCTCGGAAGCCTTATCAATAACCTCTACGGTTTACCGGCCTCGATGAACCAGGTGTTCATCTCGAATCTTCAGGACGATGCGTTCCTGCCGTTCAAGGTTGGAGATCAGATCACGTTGTATGCCGAGAAACACAATCTCGATCAGTATAACTTCTTCTTCCAGGATGAGTGGAAAGTGAGTCCGAATCTCACTTTGAATTACGGCGCGCGTTGGGAGATCAATCCGCCGGCGAACACATCGCCGCAGTCGAACGTGTTCGTTGCTGCGACGCCGATTGCCGGTACGCCTTTGCCCGGAACGCCAGTCGTTAATCAACCGGGCGCAGTGAGTTTCGTTCCCGCAGATCACTGGTATGAAGGCAGCTTCAAGTGGGCCATTGGACCACGCTTCGGACTCGCTTACAGTCCTGATTTCAAATCCGGCTTTATGCGCAGCCTCTTCGGAGAGAGCGGCAAGAGCGTGATACGGCTCGGTTATGGCATCGCGTTCGATACGATCTCGTCGTTCCAGGTCACTGCAGCGGCCGGCAGAATTCCGGGTCTGGTGCAGAGTTGTACGACCTCGTACAACGCAGCCGCGGGTGCGTTCACGTCGATCACGGCCGGCTGTGTGAACTCACCAGATATCAACAAGACGGTAGCGGGCGGTTTTCCGACGCAATTACCGGCGCCGTCTGTGAAACCATCGTCGTTGCTGACGCCACCCCAGCAGCTCAGAACAAACTCACCGCCGATCACTGTATTCGCTCCGGAGATGCAATTGCCGACAGTTCATGAGTGGAACATTGGCATTCAACGCGAGCTGCCGTGGGGACTGGTGGGCCAGGCTTCGTATATCGGACGTCGTGGCGAGCACTTGTTCATGGCGTACGACATCAACCAAACCAATCCCGACGCGATCATTCCGTCGTTCCTGATCATGCAACAGAACCGGGCGAAGGGTTGCACTCCGTCCGGCACTGGTTGCCCTGCAGGCGTGACAGGCGTTGCGCCGCCGTTGCTTACACAGTTGCAAACGCAAGGTGGATTGACTGCGGCTGCGGCTGCGAGTTTTCTTAATTCAACGACGACGACCAACGAGCTGGACATCAACGGCGCCGGCAGTTTCGCGCGACGCATCGAAGACAACACGTTGGGACTCAAGCTCCGACCTAACCAGCAATTTGGCGTGATTACGTATCTCGATAACAGCGGCGATTCGAATTATCACGCCGCGCAATTCACGTTGCGACGGCGGTTCAGTACGGGTCTCGGTCTGTCGATGGCGTACACGTTCGGTAAGTCGATCGACAACCAATCGGTCGATCCGGTCGGCGCTGCATCGGGTGGTGGTCTATCGACAACCAACTCACGCACGCCGACAGACATTCGCGACTTCCGCGAAGAGCGTGGTCGATCGGATTTCGATCGCACGCACGTCTTTACGGGTGCGTCGGTGTGGGAAGTGCCGGTGGGCCGTGGGCGACGCTTTCTGGGCAATGCTTCGGGAATTGTGAATCAGATACTCGGCGGGTGGACCATCAACACGATCTACACGCAGATGTCTGGTGAGCCGTTCGCCGTTCGCAGTGGAGCGTTTACTTCAAACGGCAGCCATGAGGGGCGTGCTGGAGTGCAAGGTCCGGTGTCAGCGCAGCTTCAGGAGTTGCCGGGATCGCCGCTCGCGGGTCCGGTGTTGTTTAAGCCGGTGAATGCGCTTACGTGCGGCGTCGATCTGAGTCAACCGTTCTGTATTCCGGCTCCGGGTCAGAACGGCGCCGGCCGGAACATCTTTATCGCGCCGGGATACTGGAATGTGGACTTCGGCTTTATCAAGTTCTTCCAGGTAAACGAGCGTGTGAAGATTCAGTTCCGGACCGAGATGTTCAATGCCTTCAACCACACAAACTTCGACAACCCGCGCGACGCCTCAACCGGCTCACCGAGCATCCGCTCGAGTGTGTTTGCTTCGTCGTGCTGCGCCGGCGTAGCGCCACCATCGACACAGACCATCGTGCAGACCGGTGAAGCCGCGCGAGTTATTCAGTTTGCGTTGAAGGTCCAGTTCTAGAAGATACGCCGGAGGCGTTCGCTAATTTCAGCCCAGGGTTGGAGCTTGCGACAACCCTGGGACCCCGACAATAACACAACGAAAAACCCTGAAAGGGTTTGTATTAAAGACGAACCCTTTCAGGGTTTGGTCCATTAATGAATCTGATCCCAGGGTTGGAGCTTGCGACAACCCTGGGACCCCGACAATAACACAACGAAAAACCCTGAAAGGGTTTGTATTAAAGACGAACCCTTTCAGGGTTTTGGTCCATTAATGAATCTGATCCCAGGGTTCTCGCAAGCTCGAACCCTGGGCTGAAATTAGCCAACGCCTTCGGCGTTAAAAGGCACAAAAAGCACAAGAAATATTTTGTGCTTTTTGTGCCTTTTTGTGGCTAACCTTTTTTAGAAATTATACTTCGCGACGAACTGGATCTTTCGTGACGTGCTCGTCGTGTTGCCTAAAACCTGGCCGAAGGAACCGCTGGTCAGGATCAGGTTGGCGTCCGCAACGGCGAACGAAGGAGTGTTCGTGACGTTCTGTGCTTCGACACGAATTTCTAAATCCTGCGATTCGGTAAATCGGAACCGCTTGCCCAACGTCATGTCGAGGTTGAAGAACGACGGTCCATTGAAGAAGTTGCGGCCGACATTGCTCGCTTCACCCGCCGCGGGCACGAAGAACTTCGCACGCTGCTCAGCCGTGAAGAAAACATTCTGACCGTTTTCGAGTGTCATGCTTCCGAGATCAGGGGAACAGCCGTTACAACTCGCCGGTGTAAAGACAACCTGCGAGAGCGTGTTCGATCCGGAGAACACCGTGAACGGCCTGCCCGAATAACGCCGCATCACCGCACTCACGTTGAAGCCGCCGAGCAGTATCTCAGTCGAACGACTCCAGCCCGCGCCCCAACGTCTTCCCTTTCCGAATGGCAACTCGTAAAGCACGTAACCCTGCAGAGCATGACGTCGATCGAAATCAGATCGCGCGTAGTTCAAATCGCGATCGTTGATATCGAACGGCGTGTTGGCTGCTGACTGTCCGGTGCCGCCTCTGGTCAATAGCGTGAGCGCGGGATCGAACGATCGCGTGTCTTCAGATTTAGCGAGCGTGTAACTCGCCTGGAACGCGAGTCCCTTCGAAGACCGCCGGCTCACCTGAATTTCGAGCGCGTTGTAACGCGAACGATCGTTGCTGTCGATCACGTTTACGGCTCCAGTGAACTGCGGATACGGTTGGAAGAAGAATGGGCTGAATCCGTTCGCGACGAGAGTAACCGCGCCCGGCTGGGCCGTAAAATTACCCTGCGTGCTTTGCGCAATGATGAACGCGGCCTGCGCTACGCCACCGCCTGCGACGAGATTCGAAGTCAGCGTCCCGTTTGGCAGTCGTACTTGTCCGGCGAGGGCCTGCCGCAGCAGAAACTGCGAACCCGTCTCACGAACACCATTATTCAACGCCAACCCGGAGTGACCGGCGAGCAGTTGATTGATACGCGGACTGTTTCCCGTCGTTCGCAATTGTTCGAAGTCCGCGAGAAATCCGTTGTCGATGTAGTCGACCTGGTTTACGTCATAACCGCCGAAGAGATTGCGTCCCTGGCGGCCGATGTAATTGACCTCGAGCACGTTCTTGCCACCAAGCTCACGCTGGAAACTAACCGAGTACTGGTGTGTGCGCGGGTATTTGAGATCGGGATCGACTACGTTCAACGTGTTGGTTGAGAACGGCCCAGGCTGGCGGAACTGCAGCGGCGTCACGTCATTCGAGTTGAGCACCGGCACACCCTGCCGCAATAGACCACCATTGTTACCAAAGGTGTTGTTTGTCACCGGGCGGGTCAAACCCGGAGCGCTTTGAAAGATGAAAGACGAAAAGACGAACGTGTTGGTGCGATCGTAAGCAAGGCGATAGTTTGCTCGGATCGAAGTCTTGCCGCTACCAGTTGGATCCCATGCGATTCCGAACGTAGGAGCAAACTGGAACAACGAATCGTCGTACAGCTTCCCTTCACCAAACCTGAACGCATTGGTCGGCGGTTCACCAATGGCCAGTCTCTGTTCCGGACGCAACACGATATCGTTGGGCGCGCGCGGCGATAACCTCATTTCCCAGCGCAGGCCCAGGTCTACAGTCAAATTACGAGCAACCTTCCACGTATCCTGACCGAAGAAATCATACTCGGGATAATGCGCTTCGTAATTGAAGCGTGTGCGCCCTGGTCCAAAGGTGTTGTCGTCAATGGCGACAAACGCCTGGTTGATCGTGCCGACACGGCCGAGAATGTCGTTGACCCAACTGTCAAGACGGCTGCGGTCTGTGGCGTTGATGCCGGGCACGAGTGTGTTTGAAGTGCCCGTTCCGAAATTGGCAGGAACAGGATTCTGTGCGGTGCCGAGAAAGATTCTGGCGCGCGTCAACAAGCCCGCCACCGCGCTGCGATCGTCAACGTGTTTCTGAAAGCGCAGGTTGGTGCCAAACTTGAACGCGTGCTGGTTGTGAATCACCGAAAGATTGTCGACAAACTGCCAGGTCGTAATAGTGCGCAGGTTGTTGACCGGCTCTTCGAGATTGAGCGGATCGTTCGGCACGTTCAGGATTACGGGCGGATTTTCAACCGGATCCGGATTGTTGAAACTGAAAGTGAAACGGTTGAAGCCCGTCACAAATTCGTTGACTACAGTTGGCGTAACGGTCCAACGATAGTTGACGGCGAGATTCCGCGGCGTCCGGTAAGTATCGACGAAGTTTGGAATGCCGGGAAACTTCTGTAAACCGCCGTTGGCATTGTCGCCGAGCGTGTTCTGCGCGCCGTGTGCCCAGCGCACGTAGATCGAGTGACGCTCGTTAAAGTAATGATCGATCTTGGTCGTGAAGTCATACTGCCGTTCAGTTTGCGGGGCCACAAAGCTAAACCCGCCGACGTTGAGCCCGTCACCGACACTGAAGTTATTTGGCAGCGGCGTTTTGCCGATGATGAACTGAGTTGTCGGATCCGCCGTGAGATTCGCCGGATTCGGAAACAGGTTGTATGAGCGAATCGTCAGGCCCGGCAACGGATTGCCGTTCGCATCGACTGACGGGCTTGCCTGCGTCGCGTTGCGATTGATGCCGCCCTGAACGTAACGATAGATTCCGTTGCGCGCCTGTGCCGTGTAGACCGTGCGGTTGACGAAGAAGCTCTGCTTCGTGCGCAGCAGTTGCAGGTTGGTAAAGAAGAATGTTTTGTTTTTGCCGTTGTAATGAGTTGGGCCACCTTCGCCAAACTTCGGCAGATAAACCGGACCGCCGATCGATCCGCCAAAGATGTGCTGCACAAACTGCGGACGCTGTGCCTTGTTGATGATGTTGTTGTATTCGTTCGCGTGAAAACGCGGTGTTTGGTAGAACTCGAAAACCGAACCGTGAAAATCGTTGGTGCCGGATTTGGTGACGAGCGTAACCTGTGCGCCGCTGCTGCGACCGAGGTCGGCAGTGAAGTTACCAGTCACAACCTGAAACTCATTTAACGAATCGGGATTCGTGCGAATGGGAGTAAAGTTTGAACCACCAGCACTCGTCTCGTTGATGTCGATTCCATCGAGCGTGAAATTGAAAGCGCGATCGCGCGAGCCATGCACGTGAATACCGCCGCCGGTGTTTGCGCCGGTAACGACGCCCGGTTGAAAGTTGATGAACTCGAGTGGATTGCGCCCGCGATTGCCGACGATGGGCAACGTCAGCAGCGTGCGCGTCTCAACCGTGTTGCCAAAATTTCCGGAGCTGCTGGTTTGAACGGCCTCGGCTGAGCCGAGAATCTGGACCGTTTCAGCAAGACCACCAACTTCAAGCGTGAAGTCGACGGTCACCGGTTGGTTGACGTTCGCGGTGTTGCCAACCGAGACAGCTTTCTTGAATCCCTGTTTCTCGACTGAAACCGTATACTTGCCGGCCTGTATGGAGTCGAACACGTATGTGCCTCCGGTGCCGGTATCAGTAGTTAGCGAGATCTGCGTGGCTTCGTTGGTGAGCGTAACGATGGCGCCGGGAACCACGGAGCCTTTTTCGTCCACGACGGTTCCGGTAACGCGCGATGCAGTGCCCTGTCCGTTCGCAATCCCGTAGACACAAAAGATCAGGAGCAAAAACGCAAAGAGTGGTTTTCTCATTTCAGGTTCCTCAGTTGTGGAAAGGGATGGAGCTACGAAATTTCGGACGGATTATAGATTGTTTTAAGAATAATGGTAGCTAAAGATTTTTAAGTCATTGATAAGCATTAGTGATAGTCGCTACTTTTGGTTTCTCTGTGCAACCTCTGTGGTTCTCTGTGTCTCTGTGGTTAACTAACTCCCGGCCATAACTCACCACAGAGACACAGAGGGTTGCACAGAGAAGAGCGATGACTACAAGGACCGCCACCAGAATCGACGACGTGCTTTCAATCTTGGAATTCGCCGAGCGTGAGGCGCGTTCGGGTTCGCACGTTGCGGTGATGCTCAGCTACGAAGCGGCACCGGTATTTGATCCGGCATTCGTAACGCATGCATTTTCGGATTTTCCACTCGCGTGGGCCGCGGTTTTTGATGATGCGCCTGCTGGTGAGCAACTCGAATCGTATGTTTCAAGTGAATGGAAAGCTCTGGTCACGCGCGACGAATACGATCGATCCGTGTCGCGCATCAGAGAGCTGATCGCAGCGGGCGACACTTACCAGGTCAACTACTCGTTTCCATTAACTTCGTCATTCAAAGGCGACGCGTTCGCGTGGTATCAAGATTTGTGCGTGGCCCAGGGTGCGCAATACTCCGTCTATCTCGATCTCGGACGTTACAAAGTGCTGTGCCTGTCGCCGGAGTTGTTCTTCGAGCGGCGCGGTGATCGTGTGGTTACGAGGCCGATGAAGGGTACGGTGCGCCGCGGGCGCTGGCCGGCAGAGGATCGCGAGCTGGCCCAATGGCTGGCAAATTCAGCCAAGGACCGCGCTGAGAATGTAATGATCGTCGATCTGCTGCGCAACGATCTCGGTAAGGTTTCCGTTCCCGGTAGCGTGCGTGTGACGTCGTTATTCGATCTCGAACGCTTTGAGACTGTCTGGCAGATGACGTCGACAGTCGAATCTACATTGCGAGAGGGAACGACCCTCGTTGACCTGATGGGCGCGCTGTTTCCTTGTGGCTCGATCACGGGCGCGCCGAAGATTCGCACGATGCAGATCATTCGCGAGCTCGAACGTTTTCCACGTGGCGCGTACACGGGAGCGATCGGGTTGTTGCAGCCCGGTGGCGATTGCGTCTTCAACGTCGCGATTCGCACGGTGGTGATCGATACGGAAACGGGAGTTGCAAACTTCGGTGTCGGTGGTGGTGTAACGATCGATTCGACTGCCGAGCGTGAGTATGAAGAGTGTCTGGTGAAGAGCCGGTTTTTGCATTCGAAGCCTGAGGAGTTTCAGTTGTTTGAGTCGATTTTGTTGGAGGATGGTGATTATTTTCTGCTTGAGGATCACGTAGCGAGGCTCAACCAATCTGCTGAGTATTTCGGATTTATTGGAACGCGGATTAACGCGGATTTGGAACGGATCGCGTTAGAGAATCCGAGTGGTTCCCTCAAAGTGCGGGTCGTGTTGTGGAAGGATGGGCGCATAGAAATTCAGGTTACGCCATTGGGTGAGTTGAAGGGTGTGGAGCTTGCGACCGAACCAGTCGATTCATCCGATCGGTTTTTATATCATAAAACGACGCGGCGACCCGGTGGTGATGGGCTTGTCTTCTGGAATGAGCGCGGTGAGATAACGGAATCGAGTATAGCGAATGTCGTTGTGTCGATTGACGGCGAGCTGTGTACACCGCCACGTGAGTCAGGTCTCCTGGCGGGAGTATTCAGGAATCACTTGCTTGCGCAAGGAACGATCAAAGAGCGCGTGATCACGATCGACGAATTCCAAAATGCAAGAGAATTCTACTTGATCAATTCAGTCAGAAAATGGATCCGAGTAATCCGTGGCTAATATAAAAGTATCGCCTCACGCTCCTTCCGGAACTCCTGCAATCCCGCATTCCACGACGCCACGATCTCTCTCGCACTGTCTCCGCGCTTTACGCGCGCGAGCGTGTCGGCATTAACAAGCAGTCGTAAATAACTATCAACCTTCCAATCATTCGGATACAACTTCCGCAACGCGAGCGCCATTTCGATTCCCGCCAGTAACGGTCGAAACGCCGCGCGATCGGTGACGATGATGTTCACGCCACCACATTCCTGGTCTGCAAACACCGACGCGTTTGGCTTAAATCGCAGCGGCACAAACCGCACACCCGAAAGGCCACGTTGATTCAAGTATTCAGCAAGCTTGTCTCCCTGAATCCACGGCGCACCGACGATCTCGAACGGCGTGTCAGTACCACGACCGACCGAGACATTTGTAACCTCTAGTAAACCGACACCGGGATACAGCGTCGCTTCAGTCAAACTGCGCATGTTTGGCGACGGGTTGATCCACGTGAGATTCGTCTCGTCGAACCACATCGAGCGCCGCCAGCCTTCCATCTTGATCACGCGCAGGTCCGCGCCGATGTTTCGCTGTTTATTGAAAAGCTGCCCGAGCTCGCCGATGGTTAGACCATGCCGCGACGGAATCGTGTGATACGACGTGAACGAGAGTTTGTCGCTGTCAGCAATTGGCCCATCAACATCAAGACCACCGATTGGATTTGGCCGGTCCAAAACAAACAACGGAATCTTCGCTTTCGCACACTCTTCGAGCAGGTAACCGAGCGTCGAGATGTAAGTGTAGAAGCGCACGCCGACGTCCTGAATGTCATACACGAGCGCATCGAGATCTTTGAGTTGCTCGGGCTTCGGGCGGCGACTCTCACCGTAAAGTGAGTAAATGGGCAACCCGGTTGCTTCGTCTTTTGAGTCGGAAATATTATCGTCCGCAACACCGCGAATACCGTGCTCGGGCGCGAAGAGTGCGACGAGTTTTACTCCCGGCGCCTTACTGAGCACGTCGATCGTCTGCCTGCCTTCGCGATTGCGACCGGTGTGATTCGTCACGAGCCCGACTCGTAAGCCTACCAGTTGTTTGAAGTTGTCTCGTTCGAGCACATCGATGCCGGTCAGCACTCTCGTTGAGCTGCCCGCGCCGTCACTACGAAAAGCAAACTGCTGCAAGCTACTGACGAGCTCGTTGTAATACTTAGCAGATTGTTCGCGCGCACGCTCGACTGTGGCCGTATCGGTTATAGAAGCTGCAACGATCGTCGCGACGCGCCCGCGTAGTGGTCCAACATCACCCTTGCCGTCAGGATGCACACGGTTACTCAAAAACACGACAAACATCCGGCTCGCCGGATCGATCCACAGCGATGTGCCAGTAAAACCAGTATGACCAAACGAGCCGAGCGGAAACAGGTCGCCGCGGTTGCTGGAAAAAGTCGTGTTGATGTCCCATCCGAGTCCACGTGTCGCGCCGTTACTCGCAACCACTCGCGGGCGCGTCATTTCAGCGACAGTCAGCGGCGACAGAATCCGCACGCCGTGATACGTGCCGCCGTTCACGATCATCTGGCAGTAAATGGCCAGATCATTCGCGGTCGAAAAGAGGCCCGCATGTCCGGCGACGCCGTTCATTCGATATGAAGTCGGATCGTGGACCTCACCGCGCAGCCACACTTCACCTTCCGCGCCTGCATTCACTGCGGTATCGCCGAGATAGCTCATCTGGCCGCGACGTTTCTCAGTCGGCGCGATCCTCGTTATCAATGACTGGCTCGGACGAAAGCCTGTGTTAACCATGCCGAGTGGTCCAAAAATATTCTTCTGCGCAAACTGATCGAGCGGCATGCCACTCGCGCGTGCGACTACTTCACCGAGCGTGATGAATCCAATATCGCTGTAAGTGAAGCGACTGCCGGGCGGATTACGAAGCGGTTCCTTGATCAGTCTCTTGATCGCTTCGTCGTAACCCGTCCAGCGCTCGCGCAGATCGAAGTCAGGCGCGTAACCGGAGACGTGCGTCAATAGTTGTTCGATCGTGATTCGATCTCTTCCCTCACCTTTTAATTCTGGAATGTAAACTGATACAGGATCATGAAGTCGCACCTTGCCGCGTTCCATGAGAATCATGACGGAGGTAGCAGTTGCGACGACTTTAGTAAGACTC
>DATFDT010000065.1:0-19469 GCA_035251975.1 Pyrinomonadaceae bacterium
ATTAGACGATTTGCGCAACTGAGAATAGAACAAGTCAGGAAGAGGGGCTTGCCCCCGCTCTAATCGATGTTGCGTGGATCCGCTGCAACACACTAATACCCCACTACCTTTCGGAACGCGAATCCCGGACGCCGGAGTGACTCGCGCAGATCCGCCACGGCCGAGTGAGTCGGTGGGAGATCGTAGAGACTTAAAATGAGATCGAAAGCGGTTGTGAAGTAGGACTCTTCGTTTCGGAAGTCGGCATGGATTGCATCCCACATCAATGGAGGCAATGAAGTCTTCTTTTCACCGGCCAGGAGCAAGGTCTTAACAGTACGTTTTTCTCCCTGAGCACCAATCAATCGTTGGCTTATCAAATCAACTTCTGCTGCAACTACACTGCCGGTCGTCGATAGGCGGTTTTCGAATTTCCGGAA
Organism: Pyrinomonadaceae bacterium; assembly: GCA_035251975.1. GTDB lineage: Bacteria > Acidobacteriota > Blastocatellia > Pyrinomonadales > Pyrinomonadaceae > PSRF01. Next base: position 420 of record DATFDT010000065.1, read on the forward strand.
GTATAACGGAGTACCGACAACGACAACGCAAGCGCAGTATGGAATACGACTGATGAACCGCGTCAAACTATCGCCGATTTGATTATCTCGGCGATCAAAAACGATCTGTAAACCTGCTTTTAGCAAGTCATCTACCAGCCGTTTCTCTACCCATCGCTCATGCTCCGGCTCGCCCCACGCGTAACTGATAAAGCACTCGGGCGGTGTAATCTTCTGCTCTTTGGTGTAGGCGCACAGGCGAAAGACGGCTTGCTCGAAGGGGGTTCGTTGCCCGGCAGCACGGCTTTGGGCATGGACTTCGACTTGCACTTCTTGTGTCAACTGGAGTGGTTTCGCCATGACCGGCAACATCATTTCCTCACCACACTTCGAACAGAAGGTAGTCGTTTGGCCTTGTTGCATTGCGTCTCGGACTACGGCGCGATTCAACACGTGATTTTTACGGCATTGCACTGGCTCATAGCACTGCACCGTTAAATCGCGTGCAGCCAAAAAGCTTTCGAGTTGTGCCTGGAAAAGCCTCCGTACGGTGTGACCCACCGTTGGTCCGAAGCAGAGCACCAAGTGCAACTCGCCATCGGGTTCGGGTTCCTGTCGAAATCCGCACACCAAACCTTCGCCAACTTCGTAGCGCGCATTGTTCTGCCATTGCGCTGTGCGCCTAAAGATATGTGTGTAGCCGAGTAACACAACCAGCGACGCAAATACGTTTTCCGTTGGGCCAGTGACGGTGTAAGAAGCCGCGTCCTCTGTCGCAGACTGCTTACTCAGAGGTTTCTTCAAATTGATCAACTCGGGGAAGACCAGGTATGGCTCCAGCCGCAACGGATCCGTTTCGCGAAAACAAACGTTGTGCTCAAGAAACAGCAGTACGGCTGAATCGAGTAGCACATCACGATCCGAGTGATTGAGATCTCTCACTTCGGGAAAGTCGTAGCCGCCACTCAGTAGTCGTTTTTCCTCGAGCGCACCTAAACCTTTCGGATTCCTCCGCGCCTCTAGTACGAACGAAGAGGCGAGATTATTTAGCATTTCCGGTTTGAGCAGGATGCGCACTTCACCTTTCGACGTACGCAAGCGCTTTACATAACCGTAGTTTTCCAGATGCCCTACGGCCGTAAGCATTTCATCGTCAGTGAATTGCCATTCAGGATCGGTCACTTCTAAACGTTCACGAAGTTCGACGGGAGTGACGATGGTTTGACGCTCCGATTTTACTTCTTTGAGATTCAATACGTAGTCTTTGATTCGCTTGAAGGTTGTGGTCGTGACCGTAGTCGCCTTAGTGTCCCACGATATCAGCAACTTCATGCGCTCAATGAGTTCGTCAATGCCATGTCCGGTTCTGGCACTTGTCTCGACAAAAGCTGCGATTCCATTTTCTTCACAGAACCCGATCAGTTCGTCCGAAGTAAGCGATGCGATTCCTCGATCGATCTGAGCAGCCACAAGAATGATGGGACATCGACTTTCCGCGATTTGGAGTTGCTTTAGCCAAAAGCGAACGCCATGTAGCGGATCGTGGAGGTCTGAGGCATCAAACAACACCAGCGCCATGTCCGCATTGTCCAGGAAGAGCGCGTGAACTAATCGATAGTCTGGTTGTCCCGCAAAGTCCCACAGAATTGCTTCGCACTCTGTGCCATTTTCGAGCTGCGTGCCTAAAGCGGGGAATACCCAAAACTGCTGTCCATGAGTCGATGCTTGCACCTTAAACTCCTCGTGGATCAGTCGATGTCCAAGCGCTGATTTGCCCACGCTGTGATCACCTACAAGCACGATCTTTCCTGTCGTGTGATGGACCGCCTGAATGGTAGCCGTGCCTAATAGCACATCGTAGTCGAGCTCCCAAAAATAAATTTCCTTGCATCGATCGTCTTCAGGTGTTTTGGCTGGTGACGTAGAAGCTACCAGCAGCGGGCGCCTGGGATGATATGCGAGTGCAGGAATCCACCCATAAGACATCGTCGGCGTTGGGATAACGGCCACTGTCCCCCATGTCTCACAATTCCAGAGCCGTATCGTGTGGTCCCCACTCTTTGTAATCAATAGACGTCCATCTGAGGAAAACGTGAGGATATCTATATGACCGGTGTGGCCTTCCAGAGTGCGCAACAAATTGCCACTACTTGGATCCCACAGCTTCACACTATGGTCATCACCCCCGCTCGCTAGCGTCTTACCCTGCGGATCAAAAGCCACACTACACGCGCCTTTTTTATGGCCTTTGAGGGTGCGCAACAACTCTCCGCTGCGTGAATCCCAGAGCTTCACGGTAGCATCGTCACTCACGCTCGCCAGAATGTCGCCCTGCGGGTTAAAAACTACATTATTGATATGGCCCCGATGCCCTTTAAGCGTGCGCAGCAACTCGCCGCTACTCACCTCCCACAGCGCCACCGTGCCGTTAAGACTGCCGCTGGCCAACGTCTCGCCGTGCGGATCAAAAGCCAAACTATTGATATTGTTCGGGAGTCCTAGCGTGCGTAGCAACTTACCGCTACTCACGTCCCAGAGCATCACGGTTTTGTCATAACTCGCGGTCGCCAGCGTGTGACCATGCGGATGGAAAACTAAACTCGAGATAGAATCCTCGTGGCCTTTGAGCCTGTGCAGCAACTCCCCGCTGTCCGCTTTCCAAAGCTTCACGGTTTCGTCATAACTTCCGCTCGCTAACACGTCGCCATTCGGATCAAACGCCAAATCCGTGACTATTTCTCGGTGGCCTTTGAGCGCTCGGAGCAACTTCACACCCGGCGGGAGCGCATGTTTGATTTTCTTACTATTTTGCGGCATTAGTCACCTTCACTTGAAGCCCCACCGCTTTAACTTCCGATCGCTGCGGCAGGCCGAGAGCGGGCGGGCTTTGGCGCTCTCGATTTTAATTACTTCATGCGTCTCAGGGTTTACCTCCACCCTCATACACGCGCAGCCGTAGCCGTAATGTACGTTGGTTTCGATCCATTGCTTTGGGCCAAACTCGGGCCAGTCGCCTTCGGCTTGATGGCCGCCCTGGACGCCGATGATCCATTCCGCGTCGCGATCGTGTAGCGAGGCGTTTCCGGGCGTCGGGTTGCTGAACCAGCCGCAACGCATTTCTGACTTTTGGTTGTCAGTAGATCCGCTTACAAACGTGGCTGCGATTAGAAGCACGCAAAGGAAGAAGATTTTGAACATAAAATTTATCGCCTCACTGTGGTTAATGGAAAATCTCTGTTTGTCCCTGCAAGCGCGCGCGGGCTCTGGCGTCCGCTCGTCTGCTCGCGCACCTTATCACTGACGAAATCAAAAAGCTCGCCCGTGGTAACAACGCGATCACGATTAACATCCGCCACGCCGCCCAAACCTTCGAGCACCGCCCACGTGAAGACTCCGTGCCCGCCGCCCCACTTCTTCCCTTCCTGCGAGATCTCGTTGACGTCAGACGATGTCAAAAGCGCCCGACCCTCGCCGCTGAAGAGCTTCTCGGCGTAAACGTTGAAGGTGTTGTTCTCATTACGCTCAAGCTGGCGCGCCCCACTCACCGGCGCAGCATCGACACCGCCACTATGACAAGCATCGATCAGAATCACCATTCGCTTCGCACGCAAACGTGTCGTAAACAAGGTCTGCAACTCAGACATGTTGAGCGCCGTGCGCGACATGTTGGTTACCTTACTGTCGTGCAGTACGAGATACAGATTCTTCGGGTCAAACGGATCCTGCGTTCCATGACTCGCCACGAACAAAAACACCAGATCATTTTCACGCGCCCGGTCGAGAAAAAGATCAACTGCCGCACGAACGTTTTCAACCGTCGCGTTTTCATTTTCGAGATAACTGATGTCGGCGTCTTTAAAGCCCGCGCGAGCCTTAAGAAAGTCGGCAATGCTCCGCGAGTCGGCATGCGCGTACTCCAGATCATTCAGACCACCTTCATGAAACTTATAACGCGAGACGCCAACAACCAGCGCATAGCGACGACCGCCGAATTGCGAAGAACCGACTGATATAACGGGGCGCGTCGATTTCACCACCTGCGTAGCTCCAGCATTGATCACAAACGATGCGTAATACTCCTGCTGCGCGCGATCGATGGCGCTGATCTCGACCACGTTCTTGCCCGCTTGCAAACGAAAACGCTCGAGCCTCTCCAAATCCAGCGTCACCACTTTGCCGGCAGACGTTGCTCTTACAGTCTGAATCGTATTCGCCGACTCAGCATTAACGACCGTGTAGATCCTTTCGTACGCGATCTGATTTGCCGCAGGTTCGGCGATGTGAATCTTGACCGTGTTTATCTGAGTCGTGGCAATGCGAACTTCCAACGATGTGATTCCCGATCGATTGAGCTGCGGGATCTCAAGAGAGAACGGGGCTCGCGACGGTATCGTCTTGAGTTCCTGAGCCCCGCCAATCTGGACCAGCAATCCAGCGAGAATCGCGAGCGTAAGGACTAAAAGAATTCTTTGTCTGTTCATTTTGGAATCGTCACTGCCGTCGTGTAACCGGTTTCTTACCCTGCGACTGCGTTACAGGCGAAGGCGAAGGTGTTGGTTCACTAACTGGCGCTACGGCTGCTCGTTGAACCGGCGACGTGACAACGACCGGATCGATGTTCTTCGTCGAGACATTCATCGCCGGAATCGCCGTCCACAACGTTTCCCCTGCGTCCTGCATGTAGTCGTAAATCAGATCCATACTGGTAGGTAGTGCGCCCGCGTTCTGACGCTGGTACAACGTGACGTACTCTTTGAGGTTCTCGACGATTTCGTTCGTGTGGGACTCCCTGCTATCAATCATCGCGAGGGCGCGATGGAGATAGGGCTCTGCGAGGACCTTGCGCCGATCGTACTGGATCGCGAGTGCGAATTCATTTAGGGCTCGCTGTTTTTCCCCTAAAGTGCGCGCGGTTAGTTTCAGCACTACGCCGTAGTAATAATGAGCGAAAGGATCGTTGGAACGAATCCTGAGCGACTCTTCGAGGTTTTCCCGCGCCATGTAAAACATGTCGTAATAGAACGCGCGAACGCCATTGTCCCGGCGAATCGAAGCCATCACTGATTGAAACTCAGCGCTACTGCCAATCAACTCACCAGCGTCCAATAGCTCTTTGACCCTGGCGGAATACTCGCCACTAACGGCCGCCTGGCTCGCTTGCTCGCGGCCGGCAGCATTTGCGGTTGGATCAAGCGTTTTGCCGGAGTCGGGTGGTTTTTCCGGCTTTGGGAGCAAAGCTTTTAGAGTCTCATTAGCCTGCTGCTGCATATTGTGCTTATTTAGTGCGCTGGCGCCCGCAGACAGCATATTTGTACCCGAGGTGATTAACATCGGAATGGCCATAGTTAACATTGGCTCCCGCTCAGCCAGGCGGGCTGCACTCGCGATAAATCCTAAACCTGTCCGCTTGTCGCGTTGACTGAGTGACTTCAGCTTGGCGAAGAAGTTCGGGACTTCGCGCGGATCGTATTTGCGGTCCAACATGTAACGCAAAGCAGTTTCGTCAGCTTGATCCTCCTGCTGGCGATCCCACCCGACGACTGCATCCGGCATTAACAATTTGGAAATTGTCGGCACTGCCGCATCAGCCAAGAAGGTTGCTCTGGCACCCATGTAATTGCCGGCGTCCGCCAGGCCCTTGGTCGCAAATCCTAATCCAATCTTGGTCACCAAACTTATCTTCTCTCTCTGTTGCCGGTTCTTCTCATTCCATTCTTCGAGGCCCTGGGCCACCAACACATCCTCTTTCCAGTGCTCCTTCTCCACGTGTACGATCTCATGCCCAAGCACATAGGCCAGTTGGGCCTCGTTGTCGATTGCGGCGAGCAAGCCGGTTGAGACATAAATCGTACCGGTAGAAAGTGACCGTGCTTCAGGTATGGGGTTGAGCATGATTCGAAATGCATAGAGCTTGTCAGATCCGGCAGGCACCATGGATTGGCCCACTCGATTGACGTAATCCTGCGCCAGCGGATTGTTGTACAGGCCCGCCTCGGATACCTTGTATTTATCCTTTTTCACCAGCTCGCCTTTGGCGTCTTCCGAATTGACTGAAAAAGCATATTCACTATGCTCGCGCTGGATCCGGCGGTAGGCTTCGTCTACTTCGAGGCGAAAGTCTGGAGTGGTCTCATAGAGTTGTTTGCTGAATCGATATACTTCCAGCCACTTGCGTTCTTGTTTTGAGAGGGTGTTCTTTTCGTCCTTTGCTTTTTTGTTTTTGTCCGCAGTTTCCTGTTGAGCACGCACAGTTGCCAGCGGCAGTAACAGCGCGAACATGACAATCGAGGCAATCGTTGATCGACGAGAGTGGTTAAACATTAGGAGGTCTCCTGGGTAAGGATTTGATAGAGCGTTCGCGGCCATTAAGGAATGCTGGTCACGTGAAGAATCGCGTCAGCAGACCGCGGTAAGTTACGTGGCGCATAATCTAAGGCGGGAGCAGCCACAAGTCAATAAAAATGGGCCACAAAGAGGCACATAAAAGACACAAAACTGTTCTTTGTTTACTTGTCCTTTGGGAAGAGGAGGTCGCGGAGGAGGGTTTCATTTGCAGGGCGGCAGGATTGGTTGTCGTAGAGTTTTAGACCGGCGCGGAGGTTAGCGAGTAATTGAGTGTTACCCTCGCGCTCCGCTGCTGTGATCATTCGTCGTTGCCAATCGACTGCATCGCTACAACGACCGAGTTCGGCGAGTGCGAGTGCAACCAGGACGCCATGTTGAGCTGCGTTCGTTGAGTTGTAGACTTGTTGGGCCAGATCGAGCGCGCGCGCACCATTGCGCAATTCAGTTTGTGGTGAAGCTGCGAGTAAGTAGGCGATACGCGAGTATTCCAGTAGCGCTTCGTCCGAGCGTGCTGCGTTTTTCAGCTCCTGGGCCAGGAGGACTCTGGCGTTGAGATCGTTTTCTTCAACACGTAAAGCAGAGCGCAGATGTGTAATCGCCTGCTCGTGTTTGTTTTGACGCGCCAGAAGTACGGCGAGATTGTAGTGCGCGTTTACTCTTCCGGGTTCGAGACGAAGCGCTTCTTCAAACTGCTCGACGGCGCTGTTCACGTCACCAACCTGCGTGAGTGCAGCGCCGAGGTTGATGCGCGCGGTTACACTGTCAGGCTTCGCAGCCACCGCTTTGCGAAACTCAATCACTGCATCTGCATACCGCTTTGCATCGAAGGCGACTTTGCCACGCGCGAGGTACACGCGCTCGCCAGTTATCAAATCACGCAAACCATCCACGAGCGGATCTGCTACGCGCACGCCGACAGATCCCTGTTGGGCGAGGTGCGCTTTCGCTTTCTCAGCATTGCCGAGACCGCGATAAGCCATCGCGAGTGAATAATGGACACGATTGGCGTCGGGCAGTTGAGCCAGTGTTTTCTCGAACTGGTCCACGGCTTCGGCGTAGTTGCGCTTCGACACGGCTACTTGTCCGAGCCCGTAATTAGCCGCAGGGTTGTTTTTATCTATGTTCAATGCGGCGCTAAAACTCTCGCGTGCATCTTCCAAACGGTTCAACTCGAGGAAGATATTTCCGAGGTTCACGAGCGTTGCGACGTAGTCAGGCCGCAGCGTGCGCGCTGTTTGGTAACGGCGTATCGCGTCGTCGAAACGACCTTCCCGTTGGTCTAAGTTTCCGAGGAGATAGATCCAGCGGAAGTCCTTCGGGCTAAGCCGGTTGGCGTTCAGATAAGCATCGCGCGCCGCGGAGATGAGTGAATACGCATGGTAGAGTTGGCCCAGCTTGCCATATTCTTCGCTCAGGGCAGCGGGGGAACTCTTTGCAGCAGCGGCGAGCGCGGCTTGTGCGGTTGTGATCTGCTCGCGAACGCTTTCTTCGAGGTTTGAAAGATCTTGCGAATGAACGGCGTGCGTAATGACGAGAATCAAAAGAAGGAATTTCACCGCGCCATGCCCTCTTTCAGTGTTGTGTATCGATCAACTTTAAGCTCTTTCCATTCTTCAATCGTGCCATCGGGCCAGCGCACGCGCACTGCTTTCACTCGCGTCGCCCCGCCCAATCCAACCAGCACGCGCGGATCGTTCCCCGAAAGATAACTGCCATCACTTCTCACTCGCCGTCGCAGAGACTTGCCATCATCAACAACGATCTCCACTTGCGCGCCCAACATATCTCGACCGGCTTTCCCAACCAGCCGCAATCCTAACCAGTGGTTTCGATTCCCGACTTGATTGAGGAACAACCTTGCTGGTCCATTGTTGTTCATGACGAGGAAATCCGTATCGCCATCATTATCAACATCACCGAACGCAGCGCCGCGACCGACTTCCAGCAGCGAAAACTCCGGCCCCAGCCCATCGACGATCTCAACAAAACTCCCTTTCCCAGTATTGCGAAACAATTGATCCGGTTGGCCCAACGGCAGCAACTGCACTGCTCCATTCGCAACAAACAAATCAAGCCACCCATCGTTGTCGTAATCAAAGAAGAACGTACCGAAACCCGTAAAGCGACGACCCGGCATCCCGAGCCCCGCTTCGCGTGTACGATCCTCGAAAAGCCCCTCCCCGAGGTTTAGGTAAAGCGTGTTCGTTTCGTCCATCAGGTGCGTGATAAAGATGTCGTCAGTGCCATTACCATCAAAATCTCCGGCATCGACACCCATTCCAGCCTCGGCCTGTCCGTTTCGATTGACCGCGCAGCCCGCGAGCAGCGCATCGTTCACAAACCTTCCGTTCTTTTGATTGATCCAGAGCTGGTTGTGGTCTCCATCGTTTGCAACATAGACGTCGATCCAACCATCGTTGTTGAAATCCGCAGTGACGATGCCCAATCCATGCCCAAACTCCTTATGGACGCCCGCCGCCGTCGTTACATCTTCGAAACTTCCGTTGCCCTTGTTGTGAAACAATCGATTGCCCGGCGCACGAAAGACGCGCGGCGTGCAATAGTCTTTCGCGGTGGTGGCAGCGTAGCAGGCCGGATTGTTAGTAACAGAAAAATCGGCATAGTTGACGATCATCAAATCCAACCAGCCGTCACGATCGTAATCGAAGAACGACGCGCTCGTGCTCCAGCGCGGATCGTCAGTCCCACTCTCTTTCGTAACGTCAACAAACTTGCCGTCGCCTTTGTTGAGATACATCTGATTCGAGCCGAGATTCGAAAGATAGAAGTCGGGCAAGCCATCGTTGTTTATGTCGCCAACCGCCGCGCCCATGCCGTAGCCGGTGGCGACGATGCCGCTCTTCTGCGTTACATCGGTAAACGAAAGTGTTTTGCTCGGAATGAGATCATTGCGGAAGAGTTTGCCAAACAACGTTTCGCTCGGCTTAGTATTCGGCCCAATCGTGTTCCCCTGAACAAGAAACACGTCCAGGTCACCATCATTATCAAAATCGAATAGCGCCCCACCACTGCCTGTGATCTCGGGCAAGTAAAACTTCCCGGTCATCCCGTTGTAGTGCTGAAACTTGAGCCCAACCTGCTCCGCGACTTCTTTAAATAAAGACGTAATCAGCAACAGACTCAGCAGTATTACCTTCGTAGTCATGTTAGTAAATCCGCGTTTTTTATCCGCCTAAATCCGCGGTTAAAAGCTATAATCGCTCACCACTCACGCGCAAAGGAGTCACACAATGCATCGACTTAGTCCTCTCTTCATTCTTTTACTGGCTACTATTGTTTCAGCGCAAACGTTTCGCGGCACGATTCTCGGCACAATCACCGATCCGAATGGCGCGGTCGTCAGCGGGGCAACGATCACGGTCAAGAATACGAGCACCGGCATCGAGCGTAAGACGACAACCGACTCCGAAGGCAACTATACGGTTGCAGAGCTGCCGGTTGGTCCATACGAAGTGCGTGTCGAACAACCAGGCTTCACTACCGCGCTCGTTTCCAATGTGACTGTAGAAGTAGCGAGTGAGCGACGGGTCGATGTGACCTTAAAAATCGCCGCTCCGCAGACCACTGTCTTAATAGCAACGAACGTACAAGTCGAAACCACCACCAACACGCTCGGCGGCACGATCACGACCAAAGCCGCGGAAGACCTGCCGATCAACGGCCGCGACTTCACGAAGTTTCTCACAACTGTTCCCGGCGCGACCGGCGATCCATCAGGCGCAACTGATTCGCCGGGCTCGTTCGGCTTGTTTAGCGCGAACGGAAATCGCGGGCGCGCGAACAACTACCTGCTCGACGGCACCGACATGAACGACGGTTATCGAAACCTGCCTGCCATCAACGAGGCCGGCGTTTTCGGAACGCCAGCAACCATCCTGCCGATCGAAGCGATTTCAGAAGCAGCGATACTCTCAAACTTCGAAGCCGAGTATGGCCGTAACTCAGGCGCGATCGTTAACATCGTCACCAAGTCAGGCACAAACGATTTTCACGGTTCCCTGTTCGAGTTTTTCCGGAACAACAAGCTCGACGCTCGCAACTTCTTCAATCCGAAGCCCGATCCGCAAACGCAGTTTCGAAACAATCAATTCGGTGGCTCGATTGGTGGTCCAATCAAACGCAACCAAACGTTCTTTTACTTCGCTTACGAAGGCCAGCGCGAACGAGTCGGGTTGAACTCAACGGCGCGTGTTCCGGATCCACGGGAGATCGCGGAGCTTGGTGGGCCAACAAATCCCGTCATTGCTCGTCTGTTGGCTCGCAATCCATGGCCGGCGCCGAATCGCCCGTTACCGCTCTTCGACGACAGTGGCGAGCCGAATCTCTTTGTCACTACGCCCGCTTCCAACGACGTCGACAGCCTGATCGCGAAGATCGATCACTCATTCAACAATGACAACCAGCTTACCGGACGGTATTTCTTCGGCACGAGCGATCAGTCGTTTCCGCTCGCGATTCTCGCGGGCAACATTCTGCCCGGTTACAACACGACTACGCCGACCACGGTTCATCTCGTCTCGCTCTCTTATTTGAAGATCCTTTCGGCAACTAAAGTCAACGAGTTTCGCTTTGGTTATAACCGCTTCGACGAAGGCTTCTTTCCGGAAGACAACGATTTCGATCCGCGCTCGATCGGACTGGACACCGGCATCACCAACGAGCGCGATTTTGGTCTGCCGCAGATTCGCATTCAGGACAATCTCGGCATCGCCAACATCGGCGCCACGCTGTCCGTCCCACGCGCACGCGTCGACAGCAATTTTCACATAATCGATAACTTCTCGTGGAAGCTCAACAAACACGATCTCAAGTTTGGTTACGAATTTCGACGCACGACGGTGGACCAGTTCTTTGATGCGGGATATCGCGGTCGGCTCGATTTCGCATCACTCGAAGACTTTCTCTCGGGCACGTTGAGTGGTGGCCGTCAGGCGCGCGGCGATTCGAACCGCTATACCTTCCAGAACTCGCACGCAACGTATTTGCAGGACACGTTTCGCTGGAGCCCGCAACTCACGTTCAATCTCGGGCTGCGCTGGGATTATTTCGGCGTCATTGATGAGAAAGATAACCTGCTGAGTAACTTCGATCCCGCCGTGGGTCTTGTGCAAGTTGGATCCGCGGGACTGCCGCGTCTGTATGATCGCGACTGGAACAACTTCTCGCCGCGTCTCGGACTGGCCTGGAACGTCAACGGAAACGGCAAGACTGTGGTGCGCGCCGGCTGGGGTTTGTTCTACGACGCGTTTTCGCAGGACTTTTTCGCGGGCCAACTTCCCTTCAATACGTTCAATCCCGGACCGGCTTTCAATCCGGTTGGACCAGCGCCGGTGCTCTTCTCGTTCTCGACCGAGCCCTTGATCGAGAACAACGTTCCGATCTTTACAGACTTTCTCGACTCTGACGTGTTTGCGGTCGATCCAAACCTGCGCACGCCGTACATACAAAACTACAATGTCAACATTCAGCGTGAGTTGTTCAGAAATGGTGTGCTTGAAGTCGGCTACGTCGGCTCAACCGGGAAAAAGCTGTTTCGCTATCGCGACATCAACCAGCCTCTGAACCCGAGTGTTTCTTCCGCGCGCCCGTTTGACAATGGACCATTCGCGCCATCGGGTGGAACGTTCTTCTACGTTAACCAACTCGAGACCACTGCGTTCTCAAATTACAACGCACTGCAAACAACTTTCTCCGTACGCGATCGCAGAGGCTTCTCAACGCAGATCAATTACACCTGGTCGCATTCGATCGACAACGCTTCTGACGGGCAGGACTACGTGGCGAACGCGACGCAACCGGACAACAGTCACTGCACGAGATGCGAGAAAGCCAACTCGAATTTCGATAATCGACACCGGTTCGTCGTCACTGCGAATTATGCGCTGCCAAATCTGTGGGAGTCGCATCCGCGTCTCGGTAAAGGTTGGCAGCTAAACACGATCGTGACGCTCCGCACCGGCAATCCGTTTCATCTGACGCTGTTTGATGATTACAACAACACAGGCGAGTTTTTCCCGCGTCCGGATCTCATCGGCGATCCTTACGCCGGGACGAGCGCGCCTGACAACTTCATCAACTTGTCTGCGTTCAAAGTGCCATGCACGCTCGATCCGGACGGCGATGGAAGCGCGGGGTCGTGTATTCCCGGCACGTGGCATTTCGGCTCGCTTGGTCGAAACGCACTGCGTGGGCCGAGTTACAGCAACGTCGACTTCTCGATCTTCAAAGACACAAACATCACAGACAAGCTACGTTTGCAGTTCCGGGCCGAGGTCTTCAACATCTTCAATCATCCAAACTTCTCGAACCCGCTATTGCCGAGCTTCGCCGCAGATATCACGTCGTCGATAGATTCTGAGACTGGACGCGGCACGGGTTTCCTACCGATCACGGTGACGCCGGACGTCGGTATCGGCAACCCATTCCTCGGCGGCGGCGGGCCACGAAATATTCAGTTCGCGGTGAAGTTGATCTTTTAGCCACAAAAAGGCAAAACAACACAAAATGAATAAGAAAGCCGCCCTCCTTCTAATCTTAATCGCTACGCTTTCATGTAAAAGTGGACCAACGCAACAGGTCAGCTCAGTCGTAGCAGCGGTTCCGAGTCCGAGCGCAGTCAAGGCAACCGGATACGTTACCGACGAGGCAAACGTAATTGATGAAGCTACGCGAAAGCAGTTAGTGACGACGCTCGCAGCGTTGCAGGATCGCAGGAAGATAGACTTCTCTGTAGTGACCGTGAAGAGCACTGGCGACAAATCAGTGTTCGACTATTCGCTCGCCCTCGCGCGTGAACGCAGGAAAGATAGCATCGAAGCAAACGTCAGCGGATTGCTATTGCTCGTTGCCGTCGACGATCGTCAATGGCAGATTCAAATCACTCAAAACCTTGAGCCACATCTGACCAAAGAAATCCTCACAAACATGAGCACACCGATGACCGATGCCTTTCGTCAGAAGCAATATGGGGAAGGAATTCGCAAATACGTGAATGCCATAGTCGAGAAACTCGACCAGCTCGATATCCCCGGTCAAGTTTAGCCACAAAAAACACAAAAAATGGTTGTAGTCTTCGCGGCATAAGCGGAGGAGACATATGTCACAAGTGAATTCTGAAATACCGGTGCGGACGCTCGGTCGGACTGGAGTGAAAGTGTCGCTCGTCGGTCTTGGTGGATGGCACCTCGGGTTCAAGTTTATCGACGAGGAATTGAGCGTGCGCATGATACGTACCGCTGTGGATAACGGCATCAACTTCATGGACAACTGCTGGGACTACAACGAAGGCGCGAGCGAGGAGCGCATGGGCAAGGCGCTCAAAGACGGTTATCGCGAGCGCGTCTTTTTGATGACGAAGATCGATGGCCGCACGAAGAAGGACGCCGCAAAGCAGTTGGACGAGTCTCTCAAACGCCTGCAAACGGATCATATCGATCTGGTCCAACACCACGAGATCCTTCGTTTCGAAGATCCGCATCGCATCTTCGCCGCAGAGGGCGCGAACGCCGCGCTGCTCGAAGCGCGCGATGCGGGAAAGATCAGTTTCATCGGGTTCACCGGTCATAAAGATCCGCGCATTCATAAGTACATGCTCGACGTCGCCACGGAAAACGGTTTTCAGTTTGACACGGTGCAGATGCCGCTCAACGTGATGGACGCGCATTATCGAAGCTTCGAGAAGATTGTGTTGCCGGAGCTGGTTAAGCAGAACATCGGCGTGCTGGCGATGAAGACGCTGGCGAATGGAACGATTCTCGAGTCGAAGACTGTGTCGGCGATCGAATGTCTTCAGTATGCAATGAATTTACCGACGTCGGTGGTGATCACGGGTTGCGAGAGCATGGAGGATCTCGAGCAGGCGCTGACCGCTGCGCGCACGTTCAAGCCGATGAGTGCCGAACAGGTGAAGAGCATTCTTGATAAAACCGCCGAGGCCGCGTCACGTGGGAAATACGAGCTCTTCAAAACGACCTCGATTTACGATGGTACCGCGGTGCATCCGGAGTGGCTTGGTGAAGAGCCGCAGGAAGTGCAGCGCGTGATGCAGACTAGTTAGGCCAAGTAAGATTTTAGTCAGAAAGAAAAGAACAAGTCAGGAAGAGGGGCTTGCCCCCGCTCTAACCCAACAAACAGCGGCGGCAAGCCCCTCTTCCTGACTTGTTCTAGCTCTAGTCTGCTTTAAATCGTTTCGCTCTGTAGATCGAGTAAGGCTTCGGGGTCCTGGCGCATGAGACGTCGCAGGAGAAGTGGCGCGTCAAACATCTGTTCGAGGCCGCGCACGATCGCGTAACGCGGCTCGTCAGCGACGCGCACCGGTAGTTTCGTCTCGTCACGCAAGTACTCATCCAAACCACCAAACAGCGCGCCGCCACCGGTGAGAATGATTCCTCGATCGTAAATATCTCCCGCTACTTCAGGCGGAAGCTCTCCCAGCGTCGCACTAACACCCGCCACGATCTGGCGCACAACTTCCTGCGCCACCGGATAAATCTCACCCGCACTGATCTCGATCGAGCGTGGCATCCTCGTGAGCAGATCACGACCGTTGATCGGAATCTCCTGCGCTAGATTCGTGGGAACAGTTGCCGACGCGAGCTCGAGCTTGATTCGTTCCGCTCTCTTCGCACCGATCAGTAGACCGCGATGGCGTCGAACATGATTGATGATCGCAGCATCGATGTTCGAGCTTCCGATTCGCTCGGCCCGTGCGCGAATGATTTTGCCATTCGCCACGATCGCCACATTTGTTGTGCCGCCACCGATGTCTACAACTGCCGAAGCACGTGTCTCCTCCGCGCTGATGCCCGAACCGAACGCCGCAGCAAGACCTTCCTCGATCATTCCGACACGACCAACGCGCGCGTGTTGCGCCGCACCCAGTAACGCGCGTCGCTCGACCGGCGTGACATCCGAAAAGACGCTCATCAGCGCGCGACGGCTAAAATGTGAGAGACCACCGCGCGCCTCGCCGACGAAATGCGCCAGCATCTCTCTGGTTCTTTCGAAGTCTGCCACCACGCCATTGAGCATCGGCGCGATCACATTAACGCCGCGTTCCTCGCGACCATACTTCTGCTGCGCTTCGCGTCCGATCGCGATCACTTCGCCGGTCACAGTATCGATTGCGACGAGTGAAGGCTCATCAACCACAACGCCGCGCCCGCGCACCGCGATAATCGTCGACGCCGAACCCATGTCGATCGCCATCGAATCGGACACGAGGTTTTGCAAAGCCCCGACACCGAGGAACGCCGCTGTCTTCCGCATGAACGCCATCGCGCGCCATGATAACGCATAGCGCGCGGTGTTACATCAATTGGTCGCTATCTAAGCCCGAGGTGTTGCGATTTTTGCGCGGTACCGGCTCTTTGGGTGCTAAGAGATTTGTCGTTCCTTCAGTCACCGAACTCACACGCGCGGGTGGCAACGCAGTTGTGGTGACTGATGATTTGAATGCGGGATGCGCAGCGGTTGCGATGGTCTTGGTTGTGGCTGGATTGAGTGTCTTGTGTAGTTGCCGCGTGCCATTAAGTAATAAGAACAATCCGTAAGTCGCGAGGGGAATTCCAACCCATAACATCGGGGAGACAATCCTTCCGCCAATCAGGAAGAACCAGGGCACTACGGTCAGCAAAGCAAGCAGGAACGCGATGATGCCGACGAATATGCGCTGATAACTTGCGCGCGCGTTTCTGGTGAGACGCAGCACTTCGAGCTCCGGAACGTCGAGCGCAAGCGGCGCTCCACAACGACGACAAAAGTTTGACTCATCCGTCACCTGAGTGCCGCATGTGCGACACGCCGAGGCTGCCGCGCGTTCCATCGCCAATGCAGCTATCGCTTCCGCTTCGCGCGCGAGCGTTTGGCGATCGCCTTTGGTCATGCGCATGTAGCTCTTCACTTCATAGTTGAAGGTTGCGAGCACGGCGGCGTCGTTTGTTTGTTTCAAATTGATCGTGAGCGTCGTGGTGTAGTCGAGCACGTTGAGAGAACAGTCCCACTTAGCGGCGCACTGCGGGCCACGTTTTGCGTAAAGTGGCTGATCGCTGAGCACCTTGTAACCGAGCGTCTGAATGGCGTTGACTAGGCGTGCCCGCACGCTGCCGGCATCGCCGGGGATGGCCAGGGTTAGGTCGTGATCGCTGATAGCAGTGTCGTACGAGTAATCTGTGCTCATAGGAAGCCAGTACGTTTTGAGCAGCAAAAGGGTTCAGCTTTGTGCTTTTTGTGCCTTTTTGTGGCTAAAAAGTCCTTATTGATGACGTAGCACGACGATGGGATCGACGCGCATGGCGCGGCCCGCTGGAATCAGGCACGCCAGCAACGCGACGAGTCCGAGCAGCGCCACGATCATCACGAACGTGAGCGGATCAGTCGGCGTAACGCCGAAGAGCATGTTTTCAATGAAGCGCGTCAGACCAACCGACGCAAACACTCCAACCACCGCCCCGACGCCGACCAGCACCAATCCTCTTCCGACAATGAGCTGCAAAATCGATCGCGGCTGCGCACCGAGCGCCATCCGGATCCCAATCTCACGCGTGTGCTGCGCCACCGTGTAGCTCATCACTCCGTAAACACCAATCACCGCCAGCAACAACGAGACACCGGCGAAGACACTCAACAACGTCGTGTTCACGCTCTTGTCTTTGACTGTATTCTCGATCACGAGATTCATCGTGTTCACCGCGTAAATCGGCTGCCCTGGATCGACTGCCTGGACCTCGCGTCGCACAGCCGCGGCGATGTTGCTGTCGTCGAGAGCTGATCGCACCATCAGTCGCATATTCCAACGCATCTCGGCCCAGAACGACTTCAGCGTGTAGAGTGCATACATTTCCGGCACCGCGGGCTGCAGCAGTCCATAATTCTTCACGTTGCCGACGACTCCGATAACAGTCACTTGCGTCTCATCCCCGAGACGTTTTCCAATCGGATCTTCGTTGGGCCAGATCTGTTTCGCCATCGCTTCGTTGATCACGACGACCGACTGCTTATCGTCACCCGCCTCTTTGCTAAACAGCCGCCCACGCCGCAAAGGAATGTTCGCAGTATCGAAGTAGTTGGAGCTGACTACGCGAAACTCGACGAGCGGCGACTCGTTCGGCGGATACGTTTTACCTTCCACAGTGACGTTCGCGTTAGTTCCCATCTCTTCGATCGGCAAATGCGAGATCACTGCCGCTGATTCCACGCCCGGCAATGTGTTCAGCCGTTCCAGCACCTGGGTGTAGAAATTATTCGTCGAGTCGATATCTTTGTATTTATCTCGTGGTAGAGACACTTTCGCCGTGAGCAGGTTTTGCGCTTGTAGTCCGGGTTCGACTTCGCGGATGCGCATCACGCTGCGAATCATCAGACCGGCGCCGATCAGTAAAACTACAGCCGCCGCAACTTCAACCACCACCAGAACGGGACGCAGCCACGCACCGACCGCACCGATCGACATCGTGTTTCCGCCTTCTTTAAGCGTCTCCTGCACGTCCGTCTTTCCGGCTTGCAATGACGGGATCAAACCAAACACGACGCTCGTCAGCATCGACACGCCTAACGTGAATAGCAACACACGCGCATCGATCGCGATCTCCTGCGAGCGCGGCAGAAACGGAAAAGCGAGCTTGCCGAGGATGTCCATGGTCCACCACGCGAGTCCGATTCCCATCGCGCCGCCGATCACCGATAGCAACAATCCCTCGGTAAGGAATTGTTGAATCAGACGGCCGCGTCCGGCGCCAAGCGCGATGCGAATACCGATCTCACGACGACGGACCGTTGCGCGCGCGAGTAGCAGGTTCGCGACGTTCGTACACGCGATCAGGAGGACGAATCCGACTGCGACCATCATCATCCAAAGTGGCGAGCGGACATTCGCGGTCCACAGTTCCTCGATTTGTCTCAGCCTGACGCCACGGCCGTTTTTGTACTGCTCTTCGAGTCGCTGCGCGATGCCGTTCATCTGCTCGCGTGCCTGCGCGAGTGTTACGCCCGGCTTGAGACGTCCGATCACGAGGTACTTGTGATCGCCTCGATTCGTGCGGTCCTGCTCGGGAAAGACGAGCGGCGACCACATTTGCACGGTGCGATACAGCGATGAAAGCTCGCGCGGCATCACGCCGATGACGGTGTACTTTTGCCCGTTCACAGCGATTGATTGATTCACGATATTCGGATCTGACGCGAAGTTACGACGCCAGAGATCGTCGCCTATCACGACCACTTGCTGATGACCGGCCACGTCTTCACCGGGAAGAAACACGCGGCCCAGAGTGGGTTTCACTCCGAGCACGTCGAAGTAGTTGGCGCTGACGCGAATGCCGGGAATGCGCTGCGGTGTGTCGCCGCCTTCGAGATTGAAACTCGTGAACGAGTAGGCGGACATGCCGGCGAAGACCGTGCTTTGATTTTTCCAATCTTCGTAATACGGCACTGAGACGGATCCATAACCGTCGGGTTTGAACGTTTCGGCAACATCGACGAGTTGTTCTGACTCGGGAAACGGCATGGGCTTGAGAAGAACGGCATTGACGGCGGAGAAGATCGCGGTGTTGGCGCCGATGCCGAGCGCGAGCGTGAGTGCCGCGATGATCGTAAAGCCCGGACGCTTCGCCATCATTCGAATCGCGTAACGCAGATCCTGGATGAAATTCCTCATGCGATAGTCTCCTTCTCTGCGTAGCCTCTGCGTCCTCTGCGCCTCTGCGGTTA
>DATFDT010000066.1:0-34354 GCA_035251975.1 Pyrinomonadaceae bacterium
GTTCCGCCGGTATTCAGCCGGGTTGATCTTCGGCGCGTTGTCACCTGCAGGCGGTTTCTCAGCAGCTTTTGCGGATTTGATCGTAAACAGATACTGCCCGTATTGATGCGAGGTATCGCCTTCGATCTTTGGTCCGGCAACAGCTTCACCGTTGTTCAGATTGAACCGCGCCACGTTGCGCTCAACGTCTTCTGTCTTCGGAAATTCGGCAAAGAAATAACCGTCGTCACTCAAGTAGCCGCCCTGAAAATTACGCAACGACAAAGCAGCCTCGCCTTTACCAAGGCTCCAAACTCCGCCACGTGAACGGCCAGACAGCGCCAGCCATTTCAACTCCGGCGAGACTTCGGCGACTCGTAAACGACCCAGCGAAGCGTTCGACAAAACCGCAGTCGCGACGAGCTGGTTCTTTTCAAGCTTGTACAGCCCGACTTGACCGTTACGCATTTCCGCTACGAATAACGGGTCGTAGATATCGAGTGCGGCACGCTCGTTAGCTTTCGTGATCGTCTTACTATTGATGTCCATCACGCCGACCGCATAATCCTTCACCGGCCTGATCAAAAGGTAATCGCCGCGCGTGGCCCCGCTCATGCCTTTGCGCCACAGTTCCATCTCCGCCACTACCTCGCCGCTCGGAAACTTTACGACAGCCGACTTCTTGAAACTGTCATGATTAATGCCGGCGATTCGATCGTTGCCGAGGAAAGTAAAGCCAGAGGCAATCAACTTCTTGAGGAAGTCAGGAACGGAGACTTTGGTCAATGTGCTTGTATCGATCACGTCGCCAACATCACCGCTGTAGGTGTTATGAAATTCGCGCGGTGTGTGATGACCGGCCACGAGGTAACGACCATCCGGCGAGAACTTCAGGTTGATTATTCCCAAATTTATATCGCTGCTGTCGTCACGGCGCAGGCTCAATTGACTGAAGATGCGGACAGCTTCCCAATAATTGGGCGGCGTGTAGAATTCCTTTTTGCTCCACGCCGTCTCACCAGTCTCGACGCGGATCAGGTTCAAGGTGAAATCCGGATCCAAACACGCCAGCAGTTTTCCGTCAGGTGACAGTTGTGTTTGCAGGCAGCCTTTCAGCAGCACCACTTCCTTCACGTCGGTTCGCTGTGCTTCGGCAATGCTCCAGCGCTCGACGCGAAGATTGTCTGAGTAGAAAACGATCTCTTTCGAATCGGGAGTGAAGTTGGCGTAGTAGGTGTCAAACTCAGTGTCGATGCGAAATAGCGGCGCGAACGGTTCGCGCGAGAGGACGTTGATACCGGCGTCGTCCTGGGCCAGGATGTAATTGCCGTCCGGACTAAAACGGAGATGAACGATATCGCTGAGCAAGGGCGGGTTTAGCTGTTGTTTCGAGAGAACTCCGTGCAGCAGCTCTTTTCGTCCGAGACCGTTGTAAGCAACGACTTTCGACTTCCAGAGGGCAAAAGCTTCTGACAAATTCGCGGCCGTTTTTTGGCGGCACTCCGCGGGCACAGACTCCGCGGCCTTAACCATCTCGCGGAGTCGCTTCTGTTCGGGGCGCGTGGTGCCAAAGAAATCTGTCAGCCAGCTACCCTTCTTGCCTTGCGTTTCGGTAATGCGATCCCAGAAGCGCGACATCGCTTCGGCGTCGTAGCCGGCTGCGATGAGTGCGAACATGCCGGCCTGGTCCGCGAAAAGTTGACCTTTCTCGCGGTCCCGAGGCCTGAAAGCCTCGCGCTTCTTGTTGCTGTTCTCGATTAGTTGATTGTATTTCTCGAAGATGTCGCGCCGGTCTCCGACGGAAGTCACGCCCAGCACCTCTTTAAAGAGGCGCGTGGTGTTGATAGCTCCTTCGTGGGTGACCAGATGGCCCAGTTCGTGCGCGATAACGCCGGCGAGTTCGTCCTCAGTAAGTGCTGCGGCAACCAGTTTTCGTGAGACGAAAATGCGACCGCCGGGAAGGACGAACGCGTTGGCATCGGGCAAATCGACGAGGAAAAACTGAAATCGCAAACGGTTTATCGGCAAATATTTCGTGAGGCGTTGGCCGATGCTGGTCAGATACTCGGTAACTTCGGGGTCCTCGATTACCCTGTAGTTGTGCTGAATATATTCGGCGAGGGCGTCACCGAGGTCGACCTCCTGTTCGTCGGAAAAGATGTTTGGCTCAGTTGCGCTCGGGAACGTTAACGGCTGCGTGCAGGGCTGTTGCTGGGCTGAAACGGAATGAAAAATTGTCAGGACAAGCAGCAAGGCAGCAAGCTGGGGGAAATTTCTAAGTCTCATAAATTCTCGCGCGGAGTTGGATTGTCCAATGAGTGTTGGGAGTTCCTGGACCGCGGTATATTACCTAACGCCGAAGGCGTTGGCCAATTTTAGCCCAGGGTTCGAGCTTGCGAGAACCCTGGGTTCACCAACCAAAATGTATTAAACCCTGAAAGGGTTCGGCGGTTGGCTAACCCTTTCAGGTTAGAACACCTTTGATGGGCTGATCCCAGGGTAGTCGCAAGCTCCAACCCTGGGCTGACATTGGCGAACGCCTTCAGCGTTTGATTTCGGTCGACTTATCATCTATTTGTAACTTGCCCTATTACAAAGGCTTTGCTAGAATCGGCGCTCGTTACTTGGGTAATTTCTAACTTTTGATAGGACGCTCCGGAAGACCTTCGCATGAATCGAACAACTACTCGATTCTTTACTTTTTAATTGCCGACCCGCACCAGGCGGGCGCGCGGCGAAGGCGCTCCTATCGAATCCGATCGACTGAAGTAACCAAAATTAGGTGAATCGTAAATCGTGAGCGTCGTCTTCGGCCTTGGGACTCAGGTCTTTGTTGTAGTCCCCGCACGCGCCTGGTTGTTCGGAATCCAGGTCTTATTGGCGCGTTAGGGGTGATTTAAATGAGCGAGATCAATGTACAACTGAAAAATGGTGAACCAGTTCCCATGCCGGATTCGGCAACGGTGGCTGAGGCCCTCAAAAAGCTCGATCGCGATCTGGCGAAACAGGCTTTGGCAGCAAAGATTGGCGATCGTGAAGTGGATCTAACGGCGTCGCTCGACACCATTCGTGGCAGCAACGGCGGATCCGTTCAGATCGAGCCGATCGTTCCACAAACGCGTGACGGTCTCGAAGTGCTGCGTCACTCGACGGCCCATCTTCTGGCTGCCGCAGTGCTTGATCTCTTCCCGGGAACGAAACTCGGCATCGGACCAGCGCTGCTCGACGATCCGCGTTACGGTTTCTTCTACGACGTGATCACGCCACAGCCGCTCACGGAAGCCGATCTGCCCACCATTGAAAAACGGATGAAGCAGATCGCGAGCAAGAACCTCGGTTATCGGCGCGAGGAGATTCCCAAACACGAAGCATTGCGCGTGTTTGGTGAACGCGACGAGCCGTTGAAGTGTGAACTGATCGACGAGAAGGCTGGCGACTTCGTGAGCGTCTATTACATCGACGGGTCACCGTTTATCGACTTCTGTCTTGGTCCACACGTTCCGAACACGAACAAGTTGAAGGCGTTCAAACTGCTGTCGCTTGCCGGCGCTTACTGGAAAGGCGACGCGTCGCAACAGCAGATGCAGCGGATCTACGGCACGGCTTTCTTCACGCAGGAAGAGCTCGATGCATGGCTGAAGCAACGTGAAGAGGCTGAGAAGCGCGATCATCGTCGTCTGGGCCGCGAGCTCGACCTGTTTTCGATTCAGGAAGACTACGGCCAGGGTTTGATCTTCTGGCACCCGAAGGGCGGCGCGATCCGCAAAGAG
The DNA here is from genome assembly GCA_035251975.1 of Pyrinomonadaceae bacterium. Classification (GTDB taxonomy): domain Bacteria; phylum Acidobacteriota; class Blastocatellia; order Pyrinomonadales; family Pyrinomonadaceae; genus PSRF01. The sequence goes on from DATFDT010000066.1 coordinate 3,750, forward strand.
ATGGAAGACTACCTGCGCGAGCAACTGTTGCTGCGCGGCTATGGTCTGGTCTTCACGCCGCACATTGCCAAGCGTGAGCTTTGGTTCACGAGCGGGCATGAAAGCAATTATGCCGACTCGATGTTCTCGCCGGTGGAGTTCGAGGAGCAGGAGTTTCGTATCAAGCCGATGAACTGCCCCTTTCACATCGGGATCTACAAGTCGGCGCAGCATTCTTATCGAGATCTGCCTTTGCGTTACGCTGAGCTTGGCACGTGCTATCGAGCCGAGCTTTCCGGCGCGCTGCATGGTCTGATTCGTGCGCGCGGGTTTACGCAGGATGACGCACACATCTTCTGCACGCCGGAAACGGTGCGCGCCGAGATTGTCAGTTGCATCGACTTCGCCTTCAACGTCTACGACGTGTTTGGCTTTAAGGACTACAAGGTCGATCTTTCAGTTAGAGGCGATGATCACAGTCTCTTTTTTGGCGCGGACGAAGACTGGGAAAGTGCCGAAGCAGCGCTCAGGGACGCCTTGAACAGCCGCGGCATTCCGTACCAGCGTGTTGAAGGCGAGGCGGCGTTTTACGGGCCGAAGATCGATATTCGTGTCGAGGATGCGATTGGCCGTGCCTGGCAGTTGACGACGGTACAGTTTGACTTCAATCTACCAGAACGTTTTCAACTCGAGTACATCGGTGAAGACAACAAACCGCACCGTCCGATCATGATTCACCGGGCGCTGTTTGGATCGATGGAACGTTTCTTCGGTGTGTTAATCGAACATTACGCCGGAGCCTTCCCGATGTGGCTGGCGCCGGTCCAGGTCGCAGTGTTGCCGATTACGGATCGAGTCAACGATTATGCAGACGAATTAGCACGTGAGCTTCGTGTCGCGGGTTTTCGTGTTGAAGCAAACCTGCGAAGCGAAAAAATTGGTGCGAAGATACGTGACGCACAGTTACAAAAAGTGCCGTTCATGCTCGTGCTCGGCGATCGCGAGATGGAGCAAAGGACGGTAGCGGTAAGAGAACGTGCAAAGGGCGACATCGGTGTGATGTCCATTGCTGAGTTCAAAGAGATGGCGCAGCGGTTAGTTAAAACCCGTGCGTTAACGAATAACAGCAATCCACAGATTACACAGAATTGACTCTGTGTAATCTGTGGATGGCCTCAACTTTAGGAGGTGTGGAATAGCTACAGGCTTTCGAGGTCGCGGTCAGCGTCCTGATAACCGGCGCGTGCCGGCGGTCCGTATCAACGAGAGAATTCGCGTGCCTGAGGTGCGTGTGATTGGTGACGAGGGAGAACAACTGGGCGTGATGGACGTGCGCGATGCCGTGCGGGCCGCCCGGGAAAAGGGGCTGGACCTCGTCGAGGTCGCTCCCAACGCCGATCCTCCTGTTTGTCGCATCATCGATTTCGGAAAGTACCAGTACGAAGCGAAGAAGAAGGCAAACGAAGCAAAGAAGAAGCAGGTTACGATCACGGTCAAGGAAGTGAAGTTCCGGCCGGGAACGGACGATCACGACTACGAGTATCGCATGAAGCATGCGCGCGAGTGGCTCCAGGAGGGCGACAAAGTCAAAGCCACGATCTGGTTTCGCGGTCGCGAGATGACGCACCGTGAACTGGGTGCGCGAATACTGGAGAAACTGGAGAAGGACCTCGCGGATGTAGGCGAAGTTGAAGCGCGGCCAAGGATGGAGGGGAACCAGATGTTCATCATTCTTGGGCCAAAGAGACATAAGACTGGTGGTGGCCCAAAGCCAGAGGCGCCCGTCACCAATCAGTAGTTAATTAATAGAAGGGAATCAATCATGCCAAAACTTAAAACCCATAAAGGGGCGGCCAAACGTGTGCGGCTGACGGCCACCGGGAAAATCAAGCGTGGCCATTCGCATGCGCGACACATATTGACGAAGAAGACCAATAAGCGAAAGCGCCATCTCGATATCGATGTGCTCGTCGCGAAGGCAGATCACGATCGCGTGATGTCGATGTTGCCTTACGGAAGAGATTAATAATTTTTAACTGCATTACATAGGAGGTAATCATCTATGCCTAGAGCTAAACGTGGCAACAAACGTCTCGAGAGACGCAAGAAGATATTGAAACTGGCAAAGGGTTATCGCGGCACGAAGTCGAAACTTTACCGGTCCGCGAAAGAGTCAGTTGAGCGAGGTTTAAATTTCGCCTACACCGGACGCAAATTGAAGAAGCGCGATTTTCGCAGCCTCTGGATTGTTCGTATCGGTGCTGCAGCTCGTTTGAATGGTTTGAACTACTCGCAGTTGATGCATGGTTTGAAGCTGGCGGAAATCGATCTCGATCGTAAAGTTTTAGCGGACCTCGCGGTACATCAGCCCCAGTCATTTGCTGAAGTGGCCGGCCACGCCAAGGCTGCGCTCGAGCGTGAACAACAAAATAAGGCAGCCTAATTGCCGAAAGGAATCAACCAGTGAAACACAAAACTCTATTACTGACGCTCACATTCCTGCTCACCAGCATCGTTGCTGTGGCCCAGACCGCGCCGGCGAATATCTCGGGCACGTACGAGGGAATGGTTAAGAGACCGGGCGCGACTGCTGAAGAGAAAGTGTCGCTCGATTTGAAAAGCGACGCCGGAAAGATCACCGGACGTGCGACTCACGGCACTATGGCCGTCGACGTGACGGACGGAAAGCTGGAGAACGGCACGCTCACGCTTAGCTTTGGTAAAGACGCTTCGTTTGTCGGCAAAGTTGATGGCGACAAGCTTGTCGGCGATGTGGTGCACGGTACGGAGAAGGTGCCGGTAACTCTGAAAAAGGCTCCAGCGGCTGGTGTTACTCTTGAATCTGCTCCGACTGTCGCCGCCGGACGTGGCGCCGTCGATCTCAACGGTCAATGGGAGGCAGTTGCGGATGCGAATGGTCAGCCATTTCCGTTTTTGCTCACGCTGAAGATCGACGGGGAGAAGGTTTCCGGTAACAGCAGTTCGCAACTAGGTGAAGCGACGGTCAAGGAGGGCACCTGGAAAGACGGAAAGCTGGTGTTTTCACTCGAAGGTTCCAACGGCACGATCGCATTGAGCGCCACCGTCATCGAAGGAAAACTCTCCGGTGAGTTTGACTACGCGGGCCAGTTGCAAGGCAAGTGGGTCGCGGTTAAGAAAAATTAGACAGGATTTACAGGATGTTTCAAGATTTACAAGATCCATCCTGCTCATCCTGGAAAATCCTGTAAATCTTGTCCAATGACTGATCAATCACCTCAAGCTCAGGTGGAATCAGCGATCAAAGCGTTCGAGCAAGAGTTCGAACGCTTTTCGCACTTTACTGGTGATCCGTCAACGTTCTCTTCGCTCAATCTCGAGACTGCAGTCGCAGAAGAGCGTGCGTTGTCGGATCTGCGAACACGTCACCTCGGCAAAAAGAGCGCCCTCGCCGCCACCAAGAAGCTGATCGGTCGTGTCGCGCCGGAAGACCGCGCCGCATTCGGTCAGCTCGTCCAGTCCAACGAAGCGAGGCTCGTGCAGTCTTTTGACCAGGCCGAGCAGAACCTGAAGACTTACATCGAAACTGCGCGAACGGCGCGCGAGAGCATCGACGTTACGATGCCCGGGCGTCGTCCACGCTCCGGACATCGTCATCCGATCACTCTGCTTCGTGAGCGTCTCGAAGATGTTTTCGTCGCGCTCGGCTACGCTATCGAAGACGATCGCGAGATCGAGACCGATTTCTACAACTTCTCCGCGCTCAACATTCCCGAGAATCACCCGGCGCGTGCGTGGCAGGACACGTTCTACACGACTGACGGCTTTGCGCTTCGCTCGCAGACGTCGACCGTGCAGATTCATGCGATGCAGCGTCGCGGTGCGCCCATCAGGATGATCGCGCCCGGCCGGGTGTTTCGTCGTGATACTCCCGATCCCACGCACAATCCGATGTTCTTTCAGGTCGAAGGACTGTGCGTCGATCGCGGCATCACGATGGCGCACTTGAAAGGCACGGTGGCTGAATTTTTGCGACGAATGTTCGGTGCTGACACCGTCACGCGCTTTCGCCCCTCGTACTTTCCGTTCACGGAGCCGAGCGCCGAGTTTGATTTCAGTTGCTTCAAGTGCAAGGGAAGTGGTTGTCGCATCTGTAAGAACTCGGGCTGGATCGAGCTGGGCGGTTCGGGAATGGTGCATCCGAATGTGCTGCGCGCGGTCGGCGTCGAGCCACAGGAGTATTCGGGGTTCGCGTTTGGTCTCGGCATCGATCGCATGTGCGCGTTGATGTACGAGCTTGACGACATCCGGCTGCTGTTCGAGAACGATGTCAGGTTCCTGGAAAAGTTCGAATAATGTTCATTAGTTACGAGTGGCTTAAAGAGCTTACTGATACCAAACTCACGCCGGCGGAATTGCGCGATCGGTTGACGATGGTTGGTCTGGCTATTGACGCGGTCGAGGAGCACAACGGCGACGCCGTGATCGACGTCGAAGTGCCTTCAAACCGCCCTGACTGCCTGTCGCATGTCGGCATCGCGCGCGAAGTGTCAGTGATTGAAAAAGGTCATGTTCGTCTGCCTGAATCCGAGGCCCCAAAAACCGATGGGCGCGCCGCGGATTTCACCTCCGTCGAGATTGCAGACCCGGATCTGTGTCCAAGATACGCTGCGCGGCTCGTGCGCGGGGTGAAGATTGGTCCATCTCCGGATTGGTTAGTGAAGCGCCTCGAAACGATCGGGCAGCGTCCGATCAACAACGTCGCCGACGTCACCAACTACGTGCTCCACGAATTGGGCCAGCCATTGCACGCGTTCGACTTTGAAAAACTGGGCGGCCGGCGGATCGTCGTGCGCCGTGCCAATGCCGGTGAGAAACTCAAGACTCTCGATGGCGTAGAGCGAACGCTTACGAATGACATGCTCGTGATCGCCGACGCTGAGAAAGCGGTGGCGCTGGCCGGAATCATGGGCGGTGAAGATTCAGAAATCTCGACCCAAACCACCGACGTGCTGATCGAAAGCGCGTACTTTTCTCCGCAGTCAGTCAGACAAACTGCGCGTAAGCTCGGCATGGACACCGAAGCATCGAGACGATTCGAGCGCGGCGCGGATCCGGAAGGTGCGTTGCGAGCACAGCAGCGATGCGTCGAATTGATCTGTGCGCTTGCAGGAGGTGTTGCGACGGAAGACGCGATCGATGTTTATCCGCAACCGTTCAGCGAGCGTGTCGTTGGACTTCATCCCGGACGTATCCCGGCGCTCACGTCGCTTTCAGTTGAGACTGGTGAGATTGTTCGCATACTTACAGGCCTCGGTTTTGAGCGCACCGCCGAGTCTGCCGATCGAATGAACTTCAAGGTGCCGTCGTGGCGTGTCGACGTCGAACAGGAAGAAGACCTCGTCGAGGAAGTCGCGCGACACACTGGTTACGAGAAGATCGGATCGGAGTTACCGCCGTCGAGTCGTTCAGGCGAGTATCAACCGGGCGAGATGCAGCAGCGTTCCTTGCGACGCGCGCTGAATGGATTCGGCTACGATGAAGCGATCAATTTCAGTTTCATTCCGCAGGAGTCGCGTTTCGATCTAATCCCAACGATCGCGGGTCACGAGAGCGATCCGCCGCAACTCGCAAATCCGATTATCGAAGAGGCCGCGTGGATGCGCTCGACGCTTTTGCCGGGTTTGCTTTCATCACTGCGTCACAACTTCAATCACGGCATTCGCGACGTGCGTTTGTTCGAAATCGGGCGCATTTTCTCGACTTTGAAAGCTGGTGAGTTGCCTGATGAGACACTCGCGCTCGGAGTAATTGCGACCGGAAGCGCGCTCGAAGAGGACCGCGCGCAGGGTGAACGCGAGCTCGACTTCTTCGATCTCAAAGGCGCGTTGGAAACCGCTGTCGACTGGATGAATTTAGGCGGGTTGCGATTTACGCCGAGTTCAACTCGTCATCTGCGTGCGGGGCAAAGCGCTCTGATCAGCAGTGGTGACGGTAAAGCGATCGGAACGATCGGCAGGCTCGCTGAAAACGTTGCCGCATCGTATAAGTTTCGCCAACCGGTTTACGCGCTCGAATTGGACCTTGGCGCGTTGCTGAGTGGGCCTGCGAAAGCAATCCAGTATTCACCTTTACCTCGATATCCTTCCGTGACGCGCGACATCTCGCTGCTCGTCAATCGGAATGTCTCGCTCGATGAGATCTTTGCGGCAGTGAACAACCAACACGCGGCTGATTGCCGCAGCGTGAAACTCGTCGGCACTTTTGAAGGCGGGAACATTGAATCGTCAAAACGCTCGGTGACTCTGCGGCTCGAGTATCGCTCCGACGATCGCACTCTGCGCGACGAAGAAGTCGAAGAGTCGCACTCGCGTGTGACTGCCGCGTTGCTCGGAACGTTCGCAGCGGAGCAGCGCTAAAAATAAATCGGCTTTGATTACAAAATGAGTCTTGCGCTCGCAGGCGTGAAGGCGGATAATCCCTTCGCGCTTTTCAATCTAACAACAGCGGGAGATAAAGATGGTCGGTCTGTCAGGCTTGGAAAAGTTTTCTCACTTGGAAGATAAGATCTATCGCACCATCGAGCTCACCAAAACGCTGCGCCAGGAAAAAGAGAACCTGGAAAAAGAACTAGCGCTCATTCACCGCGACATGGGCAACGTGCTTAATGAAAAAGAGCGACTCGAGAATCAGGTTGAGAAGCTGCTTGCCGAACGTGAGACCATTCGCATGAAAGTCGAAGCCATGCTTGATGCGGTCGCCGCTCTCGATCCCGAGATGGCTGAGGAACTCCGATGAGTTCCGGGTTAGGACGCGTGATTAATAAAGGCAGTATGGAAGCCAGTACCAGCAGTCCCACCATTCGTGTTGAGATCTACAATCAGACCTACAACATTCGGTCTGACGGTGATACTGAATACATCATTCAACTCGCAGAGTTCGTCGACAGCCGCATGAGAGAGATTTCATCGGGCACACTCACTGTTGACTCTTTGAAAGTCGCGATCCTCGCCGCCCTACACATCGCCGATGAGCTACATCGCCTGAAGAATATGCACGAGCAGGCTGACTCACAACTCGCTGCACGCAGCGCCGAGTGTGCGGAGATGCTCGACCGCTTGTTGAAGGTGCGAACGAGCCTCGAAAACGAGCAGGGCGGCGCCGGCAAACTCACTCTCGGTTAGCCACAAAAAAGCACAAACAGATCTCGCCACAAAAAGGCACAAAAAGCACAAATATAAAACCAGTAATTTTCAGATCTTCTTTTTGTGCCTTTTGTGCTTTTTTGCGGCTACTTATGCTATATTCCGTGCGGCGGAGGGAAACGTTCTGCGGTGTTCGTCACCGAGTGTACGATGATTGAGCCAACGCCGTTGATTAGGGAGACCGAGGTCGTTTAGCCAGTGCATTTCTTCATCGTTAAGAAATGCCAGAGGCTGCGACATTAAGAGGTCACCCACCTGTTCATGCAGGTTCAATTACGGCTTCGGAACGGCAAATGCGGATCTCCCTCCTGCCAGAAACCGCGAGTCGTGAATCGCGGTTTTTTTATTTCTCACTACCAATTCTTCATATGAAAGTTTTAATGATCGGAGATGTTGTCGCGAAGCCTGGGCGCATAGCCGTGCTCGAGCGCATTCAGGATCTGCGCGAGCAACACCAGATCGACTTCGCCATCATGAACGCGGAGAACCTCGCGGGTGGCTTTTCCGTCACGCCTCAGTTATGCGAACAACTGTTTGCGACCGGAATCGACGTGATGACTTCCGGTAATCACATCTTCGATAAAAAAGAAGCGATCGAGTACATCCGTAAACAGCCGCGACTGCTTCGTCCGGCGAACTATCCGCCTAACACGCCCGGAAGTGGTTTCTGGGTTGGGGACGTGAACGGGACGCAAGTGGCTGTGATGAATGTGATGGGTCGCGTATTCATGCCGCCCTCTGACGATCCGTTCCGCATCATCGACGGCGTGATCGAGTCGTTGCCCGCAGAAGCCACCGTTCGCATTGTGGATGTTCATGCGGAAGCGACTTCTGAAAAAGTCGCGATGGGATGGCATCTTGATGGGCGTGTGTCGGCCGTCTGTGGCACGCACACTCACGTGCAAACGGCTGACGAAAGGATTTTGCCGGGCGGCACTGCTTACCTGACGGATCTCGGCATGACGGGTAGCTACGCGGGCGTTATCGGAATGGATAAGTCGGACGTTATCGCGCGGTTTACTTCCGTGACGGCGCGGCGTGCGGATCATTCAACGGGGCAGGTGAGGATATGCGCCGCCGTGTTGGACATTGATGAGGCTTCGGGGAAGGCGAGAAATATTCAGCGCTTGAATCTAAGCCACGATTAAGATTGGCCACAAACGCACAAAATTCAAAACGACTTAATTCGAAGTTTTCTTTTGTGCTGTTTGTGCCTTCTTGTGGCTAATTTCCGCTTCGTCGCAGTTGCTTTGCCAGGTCAATTCGAGCCTCGAGTTCAGTCTTCATCTCGGGATGCATTCGCAGACATTCATCGAAATCTTTTTGCGCTTCGCTATCGCGTCCGAGATATACCTTTGCGAGTCCGCGGTTGAAATACGCCCAGCCAATTTGCGGGTCGAGCTCGGTCACGCGATTGAAGTCTGCAATTGCTTCCGCCATCTTGCCTTTCAACATTAACGCTGTGCCGCGTCCCTGGTAGGCCCACGCCATTTTCGGGTTGAGCTTCATTGCACGCTCAAAGTCGGCGATACCCCGATCAAAGTCTCTCTGCTCGACATAAACGTAACCGCGCTGGTAATACGGTTCCGGAATGCGACTATTAATCTCGATCGCCCGGTTGAGGTCGATAAGCGCGCCGGCCGAGTCTCCGAGATCCAGTTTCAAACTTCCGCGATTACTGTAGGCTTCAAAGAAGTCTTTTCTTAATGCGAGTGCACGATCAAGATCTTTCATTGCGGCTTGCAGATCGCCCTTCGCACGCAACGACGCGGCACGATTCAGGTAGATATCGGCCAGACCTGGTCTGATTTTCAGGGCCTGATCGAAATCTTCTATGGCGCCCTCGTAATCGTTCTTCTTAAAGCGCGCCAATCCACGATTGTTGTAAGCGTTTGCCGTAAAAGGATCGATGACGGTGACGCTTTCCGCCGAGTAATCGGTGAGTGAGTTACCTAAACGGCTGTCGGAGCTCTTGCTCGTATTGAAATGCGAGCTCAGGCGGATGGCGCGGGTGTATTCTTCAATCGCGCCGTCGAAGTCGCCATTAACGCCTTTTTTCATGGCGTCCTGGAAGTGATTGAGAGCAGCTTCGGGGGTTCGCGTCTGGGAGAAGACCGTTATCGGGAGCAGCACGGAGACAAGTGCAAACGGGATCGCATAGCGGCGCATGGTAGACCCTCCCTAGGTTGAAGCTCGTCCACCGGGTGCGCTAAGATGCGGGCGTCGACGATGCAGCTTGAGCGCCGCGAGGCGATCGAACTTGTATTGTCATCCAGAGCCTCGTTGCTATCGGAATTAGCGACGAGGCTTTCGATTTGGTTCCGGTGTCAGGCACCGGGTCTGAAAGTAAAACGAACGAAGTTGAAAAAAGTTACAAAAGATCTGGGGCTCTGAATCAAAAACACCGTGGCGGGAAAAGTTGTGACAGGAAGAAAAGACAGGTCCTATACGACCTATAGGACTTATATCCAAAATTTTATTCAGGTGCGGTTTCGCTGGGCACGATTGCGCCGGGATGAGATTTGATTAACGGTGGCGCTAACAATCTTTGCGCATATCCTTCCGGAAAAGAACGCACTCGTCCGCGTGAATCAGTGATGACGTGTCCGGTCTCGCCTTCCGCAACAACCTGTCCGTTGGATGCGCGTACGATTTCATATCCGAAGCGAAGTGAGCGTTTACGTAATTCTGTAATGTGTGTACGAACTATAAGTTCATCATCGTAATAGGCAGGAGCTTTGTAGCGGCAATATGACTCAGCGACAACGAGGAACGCGTCTTCGTTCTCTTCCATGTCGCGATAAGAAAAACCGCGCGCGCGACAGTAATCCGTCCTGCCGATTTCGAACCAGACTAAATAGTTGGCATAATAAACAATGCCCATCTTGTCAGTTTCGGCGTAACGCACACGAAGCAAGGTTTCGTGCCAAACGTCGAATACATCTTCAGGGGCAGGGCTTGTCATCTGAGCAAAGCCTTCCGAACTCATAGCAAGAGGTTCCCGATCCTTGTTTTAGCTGTAAACGTTTAGCGGACTATAAGAGTGAAAGACCAATATGTCAAAGCAAATTAGCGCCGGGCTGGCCCTGTTGATCGTCTTCTGTCTCGGTACGGGCACTTTCCTGCCAAAAGGACAGGCCCAGACGGGGGCAGCTAGACGTACCCCACACGCCGCCATCGTCTCCATGACCGCAGAGATGCTCAGGGAAACGAGCGAGCTCCGCGAGCTATCGATACTGAGATCCGTGAAGAGTGGCGCCCAGTCTCGCAGTGAGATCGAGCGGACGATCATCAAGAATCTCGACACCGAAACGACTCCGGCCGAGATGCACGCCGGTGAAGTTTTGCTCAAGTTTTTCGGCCTTGCGCCCAAAGAGTTTGCTTACCGTGCGTTTCTAATCAAGCTCCTGACGGAACAGGTTGCAGGTTACTACGATCCGAAAGCGCAGCAGTTTTATCTCGCCGATTGGATTGAGATCGACGGTCAGAAGCCCGTCATGGCTCACGAGCTTACGCACGCACTCCAGGATCAGCACTTCAATCTGAAGCGTTTCGAGAATTGGCCCAAAGGAGATTCTGACGCCCAACTCGCCGCACACGCGCTTATCGAAGGCGATGCGACCCTGGCGATGACGCTATACATGGCGAAGAATCCACTGATTGCCCTCGCGTTCATTACCAGCCTGGGCGGAGACGAAGCGACGGAACAGTTCAAACAAGCACCACGCGCGTTACGCGAGTCGTTGTTGTTTCCGTATGAAGAAGGATCGGCATGGGCCACGCAGGTCTACAAGCGCGGTGGCTGGGAGATGGTTTCGCGTGCGTTTACAACATTGCCGCAATCGAGCGAGCAGATTCTTCACGCTGAGAAATACTTTTCTTACGAAGCGCCGCAAAAAATTGCGCTGCCCGATTTCAAAAGTATCCTTGGACCAACGTGGAAGAAGCTCGATTACGACGTGAATGGCGAGTGGGGAACTTATTTGATCCTCGATGAGTTTTTGCGCAACGTGACGGAATCGAAGCGAGCGTCGGCAGGTTGGGGCGGCGATCGTTTCGCGCTTTACGAAACGGGCAAGCCAGACGAGTTCTTTGTTGCGCAGTTAACTGCATGGGACACGCCGCTCGATGCGCGAGAGTTTTTCGATGCTTATGCAAAGCGTACGGCGAAGCGATATTCTTACACGCAGGAATTACAATCGACCGGCGATCGAATCGAATGGCAAACCTCAACCGGCGGAGTCGCAATGGAGCTACGCGGTTCGCGTGTCGCCATTGTTGAAGGTTTTCCTTCGACCACTGATGCCAATACACTGCTACGCACGATCTGGCAGCAACGATAAGGTCCACAAACATACCTGATGAAAAAGTCTGATAGCGGTACTGCCACGAAACAACCGTCGCGCCTGCGCGAGCTCACCGATCAACTTCTGCAACTCGAGACGCGACTGCGCAGTGGTGGCGGTCCCGACAAGATCGATCGCCAGCACCAACAAGGCAAGTTGACTGCACGAGAACGGATCGAGTTGTTGCTCGATAAAGATTCCTACTCACAGGAAATCGGATTGCTTGTCGCGTACGACCAGTATGACGGTGGTGCGCCGGCTGCGGGCGTTGTGACTGTGGTTGGTCGGGTTGAAGGCAGGGAAGTCGTCGTGGTTGCGAATGACGCGACCGTGAAAGCTGGTTCGTGGTGGCCCGAGACGATCAAGAAGATTCTGCGCGCCCAGGAGATCGCGATGCGCTCGCGCGTGCCGATTATCTATCTGGTCGATTCCGCGGGCGTGAACCTTCCGTACCAGGGTGGTGTGTTTCCGGGTCAGTACGGCGCTTCAAGGATCTTCTATTACAACTCGATCATGCGTCGCTATTTGAAAGTACCGCAGATCTCGGCGGTGATGGGACCGTGTATCGCCGGTGGTGCTTATTTGCCCGCACTGTCTGACATCATCATCATGGTTGAGGGAACCTCGTTCATGGGACTCGGGGGCGCGAATCTCGTGAAAGGCGCGACCGGCCAGACGATTGACAACGAGACGCTCGGTGGCGCTCGTACGCACAATGAGTTGTCGGGCGTGGCGCACTATCGCGTTCCCGACGATCAGATGTGCATTGAGAGGATTCGCGAGTTTGTGTCGGAGTTACCAAAGCCGGCGAGTGTGACCGAATCTACCGGCGAGCCTTTGCGACGGGGGGAAGAACTCTACGAGATCATTCCCGAAGATCACCGGCAGCCGTACGACGTGAGAAAGTTGCTCGAGTGTTTGCTCGACGATGGTCATCTCGACGAGTTTCAGGCTGACTATGCGAAGGAGATGATCACGGGTCATGGTCGGGTTAATGGAATTCAGGTCGGAGTGATCGCAAATCATCGAGGAATGGTGCGTATGCCGGGCGGTAAGCCACCGCGCTTCGGCGGGATCATTTATACCGAGTCGGCGGAGAAAGTCGCTTACTTTATCGAGACCTGCAATCGACATCACACGCCGTTGTTGTTTGTGCAGGATGTTTCCGGGTTCATGGTCGGGTCTGACGCTGAGCACTCCGGAATAATCCGCGCCGGGGCGCAGTTTGTCGAAGCGATGGCGACTGCGACTGTTCCGAAGATCGTTCTGACTGTGAATCATGCTTCGGGTGCAGGCTACTATGCGATGGCCGGGCAAGGCTTTGATCCCGATTTTATCTTCAGTTGGCCCACGGGTCGGATGGGAGTGATGGAAGGTGACTCGGCGGTGCAGGCTGTGTTTGGCAGTCAACTCGAGAAGTTGAAGAAGAGTGGCGGGTCGCCTGACGAAGCGTTAACGGCTGAGATGGATAAGGTGCGTGAGACTTACGATATGGAGCTGGATGCGAAGTATGCAGCCGCACGTGGATTCGTAGATGCAGTGATCACGCCCGAGACGACGCGAGCGGCGTTAGACCTTGCATTGCGCACAACTCAGAATTACTCCGGCCCACACCTCGGTCAGTTCGTGTTGCCGCCGTCTCTGGTTTAGAGAGGCAAGTATTCTATCCTGTCGCGCATATCTGACTCTGAATAGATCTTAAGTATCAGTTCAAGATCGTCAATAGCCCGACCGATTCCCAAACTTTGCGGAACAAAAATCAAACCGGCCATAGGCTCCGCTTGCCTGACTAGTTGTTTGGCATATGGAACCATGGTCTTTTCGTCGTGAGTAATAATGATCCTGTGGTTGCTAGCTGCCCAGTTGAGTAGAACTGGATCGGGTTGACTGGTCAGGCCTACGTCGTGGACCAACACGAAGTCGAGGTGTGGCACGCGGCGGTAGGCCCCGCAGGACATCGTGATTGAAATCTTCGTCAGTGAGGAGACGAATCATATTTTTAGAATGTGAGTGAGGTTTAGGCTTTACTTAACTGTGCTTTGCGGCGACGAAGCTCCTCGCGACAGCGAAGAAGCTTCTCATGACGCTCTTTGTAGCCAGGTTGACTTTCTACCCACTGCCGCAGTCTTTCACCCTCTTCCTGGCCTTGCCGAATGTACTCATCGACATCGGCTTTGTTATCGAAGTACCAAGCGAGAATTTCTTTGATTTGTGAGACTGAGACTGTGGGAAATCCATCGTGAATTTCTTCGACCGTGTCACCCACTTGCGTCCGTATCAAGATCGTTTCCAATGACACGCGTGAGTTTCGTACCCGAACACCCCCAGTCTCCAACTGGACCAGAGGCACTGTATCAGGAAAGTTAAAGCGTTTTGTTTCCACGTCTGGCATTCTACCCATTTCGCGGTTCAACGCAAACCAGCCCCCCAAACACTTCCGACACACGTGTTACAAAAAGGTGTTCGTTAAGCAGCACTTTCTTCAAAACCGTCCCACACAGTACACTTACCTCTCAACAGGTCCAGCTCTTAGGTCCCTACCCCGTCAGGGAAGGTTCGGAATGATGTGTCCCAACGGATCGTGTTTTTTGGTTTTATTAAATTCTCATACTCACTTATGCCCGACTGAGAGCAGTCTCAGGAAACAAGGCAGCCCAGGAAAATGAACCCGATTCGTGTGTTAATCGCCGATGACCACGCGCTGGTGCGCGCGGGTATTCGGGCTCTCGTCGAAAGGATCGATGGCGTGGTCGTTGTCGGCGAAGCCGGCAAAGGCAGTGAAGCCCTCGATCTGGTCCGACAACTCAGCCCTGACCTAATACTCCTCGATATCACTATGCCCGACGGCAACGGCTTCGAGGTCCTGGACCAGGTAACCAAGCTTTATCCGGAGATCAGAGTAATCGTCCTGACGGTCCATGAGGCAGGTGAATACGCCATCCGTGCCGTTCGTGAAGGAGCAGCGGGTTATTTGCCAAAGAGTGCGGCCAGCACAGAGCTCGAGGAGGCGATCCGCACAGTGGTCAGCGGCAAACGTTATATCTCGCCGGAAACCGCGCAGAACACGATTATCGAACAGGGCCGGGGCGCCACAAAGCGCGATCTCCTCGCCACGCTCAGCCCGCGGCAACGCGAGGTCCTGCGCCTTATCGCTGAGGGAAGAACCACCAAACAGATTGCCCAGGAACTCGAAATCAGCGTAAAGACTGTGGAAACTCACCGCGCCCAGCTAATGGAACGGCTGGGTATTCACGATGTCGCCGGCCTGGTCCGTTACGCCATCATCGTGGGCCTCATAGAAGTCGAATAATCGGTCTAAACAGGCCATGTGGGGCAAAACGCTCAGGAATAGTCTGAGTCAAATTCAGGAAACTCCCCAATTGCGCACCCTTTTGTTACCGCTTAACCTCTACATGCTGAATGGTTTACATAGCTCGTGCTGGTTGGGTACAACGTAATTGCCAGTCATAGGCGAAACCCTCTCAAAAACTGACGAACCGGGCTAACACGTGCCTTAGGCACGGATAGATCATCGGACTACCAACTTGAGGTCGCTCGGAAATGCGCGAATGAGCAGCACTTCCCTCAGTAAGTAATTCTGTTTTGCCCCCTAGGGTTGGTAGAAGGCGGCTTTGATTGAAATTCTACGAGACGCGCGCGTTGTAAACAGGGTGAAATCCTCGCGCGTGGAAAGAGGGGCGACGGCCAGGGCGAGGTTGTCGTCCCCTCTCCTAAATTCTCAAATTCCAGGGAAGTTTTGGCAGTGGAGGTTGAGCGAGCATGATTAGTTACGCTAATGCAGGAAACGCGCACGCGCTTGTGAGAGAAGATGAGAACCGGGCACGCGAAATGGCAGAGGGAGTTCAAGGAACCTCACCCACGCCACGCTCGGCTGCGTACCATTCAGACAGTGAGCTGGCCGGACGCAGCCAGGCGTTTGTCGAGATGATGAAACAGGTGGACCTTGTTTCAGCCACAGACTCGCCCGTCCTGTTGACAGGCGAGCCGGGCGCAGGTCAGGAGCTTGTGGCTGCCGCCATTCATCAGCATAGCGACCGCAGCGGTCGTCCTTTCGTTATGATCAACTGCGCCACGATTCCTGCGGAGTTGATTGAAGCAAAACTCCTGGAAGCAGATGGTGGCACCATCTTTCTCGACGAGATCAAACAAACAAGTCCGTCGTTGCAATCGCATCTGATGCGCCTGGTGCAAGCAGATGGGGTTAACGTGCGCTTGATTGCCGCCAGTAGCTGTGATCTCGAACAGGACGTTGCGGCAGAACGATCCTCCAACGATCTATTAAGCGCACTAAGTGCAGTCACGATCGCTTTACCGCCGTTGCCGGATCATCATGAAAACATTTCACCTGAGACCTCCTCTCAGCCTGATAACGATCTGGTTACGCTCTCGACCATCGAGGGACGCCACGTTGCTCGTGTACTGGAACACACTCGCGGAAACAAACAAGCCGCGGCGCGTATCCTTTCTGTCGATCGCAAGACTCTCGATCGCATGATCAAGCGGCACAACATTGATTGTCATCACCGGACCAAGGCAAAAACGAACGGGCACAAAGCACAAAACTGAATTATTCACTTTTCTGAATTCTTTCCTCTTTTAACTCTGCGGCTCTCTGCGTATCTGTGCGTTCTCTGCGTTAAATGTTATTTCAACGCAGAGGATCGCAGAGAAATCCAATCTCTCTTTTATAAAAGCTTGACACTGGTTCGAGAGGCTTGCTAAGTTCTGGCCTCCGTGAAGAAACTCCTGCTTGTTCTTGCTGTCGTAGTACTCTACGTGCTTCATCAGGACATCTGGTTCTGGCGCAGCTCCCGCCTGGTTTTTGGTTTCATTCCGATCGGGCTCTTCTATCAAGGATGCTTCTCAGTGGCCGCCGCGCTGCTGATGTGGCTGCTGGTGACTTATGCCTGGCCGTCTCACCTTGAACAAGAGGTTGAGGAAACAGATACCAGGGAGGATGCTGCCCGTTGATTCCCGCAATCGTAGTTTTCCTGTATCTCGCAACCGTTCTCTATATCGGCATCTTTGCTTTTCGTCACGCGAAAGGTAAAGAGGAAGCTGAAGACTACTTCCTCGCGAGCCGCTCGCTTGGTCCATTCGTGTTCCTGTTCTCGCTCTTCGGCACGAACATGACCGCGTTCGCGATTCTCGGATCGTCGGGACATGCATTCAACAACGGTATCGTGACGTTTGGTTTGATGGCGTCGTCGTCAGGCCTCGTGATTCCACTCACGATCTTCCTGGTCGGCACGCGCGTCTGGGCACTCGGCAAGAAACATGGCTTCATGACCCCCGTGCAGATGTTTCGAGATCGTTGGGAGTGCACTCACATCGGAACCGTGATCTTTGTCGTGCAAGCCGTGCTGCTAGTGCCATACATCATCATCGGCATCATGGGCGGCGGCACCACGCTCTACACCATCAGCGGCGGATTTGTTCCATTCTGGTTTGGCGGCGCCATAGTCGCGCTCGTCGTGATGAGTTACGTTTTCTTCGGCGGCATGCGCGGCACAGCATGGGTCAATACTTTTCAGACGGTGCTTTTTCTGTGCTTTGGCGCGGTGGCGTTAGCTGTCATCGGCGTCGGCATGGGCGGCTTTCGCACCGCGGCCCAGGCTTTACAAGCAACACCAGCGACGTCATGGTTGCTCACGCGCGAACGAATCTCGCCGTACTACTTCTTCAGCTACACGTTCATTCCGCTCTCAGCGATCGCGTTTCCACACATCCTGATCTTCTGCTTGACCGCTCGCAAGATGGCGCAGTTTAAGAAGACGGTCATCTTCTATCCGATATGCATACTCGCGATCTGGTTGCCGTGCGTGTTTCTCGGCGTGATGGCGAACCGTGTCACGGAAATCCCGCAGATCCGCGAGAAGCAGGAAGCGCGACGCGTACTGGCGACGCAGGGGCGCACGATGGATCCCGAACACCGCGATGAGCTGCGTGACAAGTCTGCCGGCGACGATGTAATCATGCTGTTGCTGCAACACTATGCGCCACTCTGGCTCGCTGGATTGCTCGGTGCAGGGATCATGGCCGCCGTGATGGCCAGCGACTCGCAGATTCTCGCTCTATCGACCATGTTTACGGAGGACGTCTTCGCCTTCTACGGCGGTAAGCGCCGCTTCGGAGAGGCGGTGCAGGTCCAGACCGGACGGATCTTTATAGTTCTCATCACACTCTTTGCTTACATTGTGGCTTTGCAAGCACCGGAAACGATCTTTGAGCTCGCGATCCAGTATGCGTTCTCAGGTTATGCGGCGTTATCGCCACTGCTCATCGCAGCGTTGTTCTGGAAAGGAAGCACGAAGTGGGGCGCGCTCGCGGTCACGGTTTGGACCGCAGCGACTGTCATCGCTGTCGCTGTGTTGCAGGCAATAGTTCCCGCACCGGCGCCTGGACCAGCGACAGTTGTTTGGGCTCCCGGAGGTGTTGAGATCTTAGCTCGAACTCCCGGCGGCACGGCTGTTTATGGATTTATGCCGGTGGTGCCGATGGTGATTGGGTCGACGTTGTTGATGATCGTCGTGTCACTGCTCACTCAGAAACCCGCCACGAGTACGTTGGCGAAGTATTTTGGAGGTCGAAAGCCGTGAAGAAACTGATTCTGCTGTTTGTCGTCATCGCGTGTGCTTCGTCTTATGCAGTTGGTCAAACTACAAGTGGTAAACGGCGTGCGGTGAAGACCGGGCCGCCGAATGGCATCTTCACGCCTGCGATCGTCACGGGCGATCTCGTCTTTACATCCGGACATATCGGGATCGATTCGAAGACTGGCCAGCTTGCCGAAGGTTTCGAAGGGCAGTTCCAGCAGGTGTTCAAGAATCTGACGGCGGTGCTCGATGCTTCCGGAAGCAGCATCGAGCATGTGGTGAAGGCAACGGTTTTTCTGGCTGATATGAACGACTACAACGCGATGAACGAGCTTTACAAGAAGCAGTTCAAAGGCGATCCGCCGGCCAGAACGACTGTGCAGGTAGCACGCCTGCCACGTGATGCGCGGATTGAAATCGAAGTCGTCGCGGTCTTGAAGTAGCTTCTGATAGATTTTAGCCGAAGCAATACAAGCGCCCATCCTGGGATCCGATCACGATACGTCCATTCGCGATCGCCGGTGAGGCTGACAGCGGAGCCCCCGCATTAAACTCCCAAAGCTTCGTACCGTTGCTCAAGCTCAACACATAAAACCGCCCGTCATTCGATCCTACAAATACGCGGTCACCGGCTATCGCTGGCGATGATTCAACGCGAGCACGCGTCGCAAACGTCCACGCCGCTTTCCCCTGCAACGTCAAACCATGCACCATCTTGTCGCGTCCACCAACAACTATGCGCGTACTGGTCACCGCCGCTGACGAATAAAACGGAAACTTTCGCTCCGGGTGTTCATAACGCCAGTCGACTTTTCGCTGCGCGAGATTGACTTCCAACACTTCATTGTCAAACGTGCCGTAGAATGCCAAACCACCGCGTAACGCCGGCGACGCGCCCGTGTACGCACCTGACGAAACGTTGAAGACCTCTTTACCATCGGAAACTCGAATCGCGCGAAACAGTTCATCGCAGCCCGCGATGAAAGCCATACCGTCTGCGATACCAGGCGTCGAGTGCACTGGCCCATTCGTCTTGAACTTCCAAAGCAGCGAGCCATTCCGGGCTGAGAGACAATAAAGATGTTCGTCGTAAGATCCGATCAAAACTCGATCGCCGACCACGACGGGCGATGATTTGATTTCGCCATTGGCTTTGAAGGCCCACAACTTACTCCCGGTAGACGCGTTCAAGGCATTGAGCCACCCACCCAGATCACCGATGTAGACCACGCCGTTGCGGTAAGCCGGTGACGACTCACCGATCGGGTTTCCCGTCGGGAATTTCCAGTAGACCGATCCATTTTCAAGACTCAGCGCGGCGAGCTCCCCTTTTTGAGAACCAACAAAAACGGTGCCGCCGACGATGGCCGCCGACGATTCGATCGATTCGCCCGCTTCGTAAGTCCATAGCTGCTTCAGCGAACTGGGAACGTTTGACAGCGAAACGCCAGTCAGCGACTGATTGCCGCGGAATTGCGCCCAATTGTCGCCAGGCGTGTCCTGGGCCAACACACAGCCCGCAAACAACACGACAAGAATTAAAGTCTTCAATAAACGCATTGATAAACCTCGAGCGCTCCTTGCTGATCGAAGGGTCTGGGATTGAACGTGCCCGTCCACTGTTCGGCCGCTTCTGCTGCGAGCTCCGGCAATTCTGTCTCCGTTACTCCGCATGTGCGCAGGTTGCTGCTCAAACCGCCAATCTTCGCGAGTTCCTCGAGTCGTCGCGCGAGAGCCTCGGTAACCGGTACGCCATTGGATTGTCCGGCAACACTGGACCAACTGAGAAGCCAAAAATAATCGCTGAATGCGAACCTTTCATTCCAGCGCACGACGGACGGCAACAACATCGCGATCGCCGCACCGTGGGCAGTCCCATAATGCGCAGTTAAAGGGTTGGCACAGGCGTGCGTCGCGCCAAGCATCGAGTTTTCGATCGCAACACCGGCATAGTACGCACCCAATTGCATCGCTCCGCGTGCTTCGAGGTTTTCGGGCTGGCTAAGCACGCGCTCGTAATTCGGTTCGAGCAGTCGCCACGCTTCACGCGAAAAGATCTCGGAAAGAGGATTGCGCTTGGTTGTGACGTAAGTCTCGACGGCGTGTGCAATCGCGTCGAAACCGGAAGTCGCGGTGATGCTTCGTGGTTGCGAAAGCGTGAGCGCCGGATCGAGTAGGGCGACTCGAAACGCTGCTTTCGGATCGCCGCACGCCATCTTCGCGTGCGTCTCGGCATCGGAGATCAACGCGTAACTCTGTCCCTCGCTTCCGGTGCCTGCGGTTGTTGGTATCGCAATCATCGGCAACATCGGCTGAGTCGCTTTTCCGTAGCCGCGATAGTCAGACATGCGACCACCGTTAGTCAGCAAAAAATTGATGCCCTTGGCGCAGTCCATTGAACTGCCACCACCGAGCCCGATGATCGAATCGATCTTCAACGGCGCGACGAAAGCGGTTCCGTTCTCGACCATGCGCGAGTCGGGATTGACTTCGAAGTCGTGAAAACGAAATATCTCGACGCCACTTTTCTTCAGCGGTAAAACTGCTTCGTCGACGTGTCCTGACGCTACCAGGCCATGATCTGCGACGAGCAACGTGCGGCGAAAATTCAGCTCGCGCGCAAGCACACCGAGGCGCTCGATCGCACCTGCGCCAAAGACCACTCGCGTCCGCGGTTGAAAATCAAAACTCTTCATCTTTAGAAGGTTTTTATGTTAGGGAGAAGAACAAGTCAGGAAGAGGGGCTTGCCCCCGCTCATCCAATCCAAGCAGCAGCGGGGGCAAGCCCCTCTTCCTGACTTGTTCTTTTCTTCCTGCCTTGTGCCTTTTGTGGCTCAATTTTTCGCGGTAGCGGGCTTGCCTGCGGCCGCTTCTGATAGTGCGTAAAGTTGATTGCGATTCGAGATGTAGAGCACTCCGTTTGCCGGAACCGCGGTCGAATAAACAGAGCTGCCCATGTTTATCTCGCCGAGTACCTTCTTCGTCTTGCCTTCCTGCATGATCACAACGTCACCGTCCTCGTCGCCAAGATAGATCTTGCCGTCAATCAGCATCGGCGAACCCCAAACGGCCGCGAAGAGATCATGTGTCCAGTAGGCCTGACCGGTCTTCGCGTCGAGGCAGTGGAGGAAGCCGCTGAAATCAGACTGGTAAACGAGACCGTCTTTGATGGCCGGCGTTGAGATCGAGCGACGAATCTTGTCGTAGTGCCAAACGAGTCCGCTCTGCGTGATATCACCGCGTTTGGTCGCGTCGATGCAATACATGTGGCCCACACCCTCACCGTGTTCCGGATCCTGACCGTTCGAGATATAGACGCGATCCTGGTAAACCACTGGCGTGCTGATCAGCTCGTTGCGTGTCTTGGGCCAGACTGAATCTTTCGGATTTGTATCAAACTCCCAAAGCTTCTTGCCCGTCTGCGCTTCATAACCGCGAATCCAGCCGTCGCCTTGCGCATGAACGAGTTGGACCACACCGCCAATTGTTCCGACTGTCGGCGACGACCACTGCCCGTGCAGAATTCGATCCTGAACCGAGTTGTCTTCCCAAACAAGCTTGCCGGTCTTTTTGTTGATGGCGATGATTGACGGTGCTTTTGGTGAAGGAACGTTGACGTGACTCTCGTCCTGACCGTTTGACGTGCTGACAAAGATAAGATCGCCATTCATCACGGGCGACGAGTTCGCGAGGTTGTGCGGCAGTGATCCGACTTCCTCAATCATGTCAAACTTCCAAACGACGTCTGCGTTCGTCTCGCCAGTCAACTTCTCATCGGTGACTGGACCATCATTCTCCTTGTCGCGAAAGCCCTGTGTGTCGAGACACATCAGCTCAGCACGGTTGGAAACGTAATAAACGCGATCGCCGTCGACTAAGGGCGACGAAGCAACACCCTGGTACGGCCAATCGTTAACACGGCCGGCGACGAGCTTGTCATGGACCATCTGCCACATGAACTGGCCGTCTGCCTCGCGAAAGGCCATCAAGACACCCTTGTCACCCGTAACCTTCGGATCGCGCAAACCTTCGTTGTTCGTGCCGACGAAGACCATGCCGCCGGCCACAACCGCGTTGCCGTAAGTTTGCGAGCCGAGCTGGGCCACCCACTTCACGTTCTTCTTTGTCTTGACGTCCCAGGTCGTCGGCAGGCCCTTCATGTTGGAAACCATGTTGCGATCTGGTGTGCCGCCCCACATCGGCCAATCCCCGGACGCCGGATCGGAAGCCGACACAGCCGGCACCAGGGCGCAAACAGCAGCACTGAGCAGCGTTAGAAAAATGATTGCGTTGGATTTTGTGCTTTTAATTCTCATTTGTTTGCGTACACCTTTATGTTGTCGAAATAGAGTTCCGCAAGGCCGTTGCCGAATATTCCGGGCGCGCCCTGGCGATTTGGAATCGGATCGACGCGTTCGATCATCCACGCGCCGGGTTCGGGCTCGTTTGCGGGCCATGCCTTGCCGCGCGCACGTGTCGTCCCATCAGGCAGATTTGCGACTTCCAGTTTAAGACGGTACCAGGTGTCGGGCTTCCATGCGAACGGCATACTCTTGGTGCGCACGATTTCCGGTTGCCACGGCTCGAGATGGAGCATCTGGCTGTTGCCGTAAAGGGTCAGAACGTAGCGCTGCGCGATCACACCCGCGTCGCCTTGTTGGCGGCGTTTCTGCGTTGCATTGACGTCGGCTTCGACAGTGTAGTTGGACCAGTCTGACGGTCCCATGTAGGCCCGCGCGCGACTCAGCAATGAAGATCCTTCAGTCAGTTTCGTGAGCACTTTATTTCCATTTTGCTCACGAATGCTGAACTTCATCGTCGTGTTAACCCACGTCGGCGGGAGGGTGTTAACAGCAAACGAGTCGAAATTTTCACTCCACGGTAACGGTGGAAACACGCGCACGCTGGCAGTTCCACTTATGCCACCGACAGTTGCCTTAACCAAACCTCCCTGCGCCACTGCATCGGAACTGGCAGTAAAGTGACCATTCTCGATCGTTCCTTTTAGTTGATCGAGCGACCACGTTACCTCAGATTCTTCACGAATGAAGTTGCCCTGGGCGTCGAACAGACGGACGCGGAAATTCGCTTTGTCGCCTGGCTTGAGAATCAACTCGGTCGGCACGACCTGAACCCACGTCGCCGTTTGCGAGCTGACTGTGCTGCCCACCGCATTCGCGTTTGTCTGCGAAGAGCTATGGGTTGTCTTCTTGCCAATCGCATAGAGACCGGAATCGCTGGCGAAATAGACGCGACCATTCGACACGGCTGCAGATCCGATGATCGCTTCGGGTTGCGCCTCGGGTCCGAGTTGATCTTCATCGAGAATTTCGCATCCGGTTGCCGATGGTTTGAGAACGTAGAATTTTCCGTTCTCCGTACCGACGTAGAGCTTGCCATCAGCTAACACCGGCGATGCTTTCTGAATCGTGCCGAGGTTCTTGAGCCAGAGTTGCTTGCCGGTATTTACATCGAAGGCGGCAATGTTCGCGCCGTTGTCGATCTGGTACATCCGATCGCCGTCAAGCACCGGTGAAGAGAAGCCCCCCTGCCACCCGTAAAGACTCCACTTGATCTGATCTTTTTTGATCTCGCCTTTCGAGTTGGCGTCGACGGCGAGCATCATCCCCATCTCGCTCGATTCGAGATTCTCCTCACTATGCGTGAGAATTGCGAGGTTGTTATAAACGACAACGCCGGTGTTGAGCCCGCGTTTACTGACCTCAATCTTCCACACCGGCTCGCCCGTTTGTGGTTTGATTGCGTAAACAAACCCGTCGCTGCCGCCCTGAATCAGCAGTCGCGTGCCGTTGACGTTGGCGATGATCGGCGGCGCGTACGTCGTGTCGTAAGGGCGACCACCGGGTGCGCTTATATACATCGTCTCGCCTGTCTTTTTATCAAAGGCCATGAAGCGATGCGCGCCGCGTCCATGTTGGCCCCACTGGAAAGTCACGCCGCTAACGATCACGAGATCGCCGTCGATGATCGGAGATACGGTGCGTCCACCGTGCGTGGTGAGCAGGCCGAAGTCTTCACCGAGCGAGCGTTCCCACAAAACTTTTCCGTCGCGATTGAGTCCGAGCAAGGTCCCGCCGACGCCAAACACGTAGATGTTTCCGGTGGCCGGATCGCCCACCGGTGACGCCCAGCCGACACGATGGGGCGGCACGTCGCTCAAGTAGACGTTGAAGCGATGTTCCCACAGGAGTTTTCCAGTGTCCGCGTTGAAACACATGACACGTTCCTGTTCCGTCTCGCCTTTGCCGGCGACATTCTGCAGGTAAACACGATCGCCCATGACGATCGGCGCCGAGCGGCCACCGTATGGCGCGCGCCAGGCGAGGTTATCGCCAGTCGGAGACCACTTGACCGGCAGGTTCTTTTCGTTGGAGACGCCGTCGCGATTTGGCCCGCGCCATTCGGCCCAGTCACCAAATGCAAACAACGACAGAATAAGGCTGAGATTCAAAGAAATGGAGATCAGGTTAATCATTTTGGAGGCCCGTCACTTATTATGGATAAAAGCGTTTCCGAGTCTGCAAAAAAGCTGTTCGGGATTAGAAGTCTCTGCGCGCTTGCAACCCTAAGGATGTACAATACGTAAGCTCACGTTGCTGCGTTACATATTTTTTGGTTGATTCTAGCAGGTTCCGGCTGGTATTGCAGTTTACAAAAAGTCCGTTTACAGGATTACACGATTTTCAGGATTATCATGAAAATCCTGTACATCTTGTCATCCTGTAAAAACCGACGTTCCCAACACATCGCGAGGAGAAATCATATTGCTACAAAAGCTCTTCCTCTTTTCGCTACTGGTTCTTCTGTTCCCACAAACTCAGACCGACTCCAAACAGGCACTCAATGATCAACTCTTCGAAGCGGTGCGCAAGGGCGATGCTGTTGCTGTTACAGCCGCGTTAGACAAGGGCGCTGACGTCAATGCGAAGTTTCGCTACGGCACGACTGCTCTGTTCAAGGCAGCCGAGCGTGGCAATGCTGACGTCACAAAGGTGCTGCTTGACCGTGGGGCTGAACTCAACGTGAAAGACACGTTTTACGGCGCCACCGCGCTGTCGTGGGCTCTCCAAAACGATCACATGAATGTCGTTAGTCTTCTCTTGGCGAAAGGTGCTGAAGGCGCCGAAGATGTTTTGATGAGCGGTGTGCAAGAGAAAAAGGAAGAAGTGGTCAAAATGGCTCTCGATACCGGCAAGATCAAGCCCGATAACCTCACCGCTGCACTCGCGTTGTCGATGAGTGCCAACACGACGGCGATTAGTGACTTACTTAAGAACGCGGGAGCTAAGCCGCCGATGGAAGTCGATGCCGCAACGCTCCAGTCGTACTTGGGCAAGTACAAAGGAGAAACTGGCCCAGAGGCGACGATCTCGGTGAAAGACGGCAAGTTATTTGTCGCCGGATTCGGTCGCGACGTAATCCCGTTAATGGCGTTGGACAAGACAACGTTCCGGCCCATCGCGTTTGCTGGAATTACTTTCG
This sequence comes from Pyrinomonadaceae bacterium, assembly GCA_035251975.1. Taxonomy (GTDB): domain Bacteria; phylum Acidobacteriota; class Blastocatellia; order Pyrinomonadales; family Pyrinomonadaceae; genus PSRF01. Next base: position 29,379 of record DATFDT010000066.1, read on the forward strand.
CGTTTAATGTCGAAGGTGAGAAAGTGGTGAGCATGACTTTCAAGCAGGGCACAACCAGTAACGTAATGAAGCGGCTTGACTGAATTCAATAGAGAGCGAACCCATGAGACGACTCACACTGTCTGTCATTCTTATCACTGTTGCGTTCACCTCTGCCTTCGCGCAGAACTGGCCGCAGTTTCGTGGACCACGTGCGACGGGTGTCAATGAGGGTTTAGCGAAACCCGCAAAATTCGACGCTTCGAAGTCGGAAAACGTCCGTTGGAAAACTCCGATCCCCGGCCTTTCGCACGCGAGTCCCGTCGTTTGGGGCAACAAGGTGTTCGTGGTTACTGCCGTCACGAGCGGCAAGGACGAAACACGCTTTGGTCTTTACGGCGACGTCACACCAGTCAAAGACGATCCACAACACGCATGGAAGGTTTATGCTCTCGACAAGGCTACGGGCAAAATTCTCTGGGAGCGACTTGCGTACGAAGGCATTCCTAAAGTTAAGCGCCATCCGAAATCGTCACACGCAGCTTCGACACCAGCCACCGACGGAAAATATCTGATCGTCAACTTCGGCTCCGAAGGTCTCTATGCCTACAACCTCGACGGCAAGCTTTTGTGGAAAAAGGATCTCGGCGTGCTCGATGCCGGTTGGTTTTACGATGTCGATTATCAGTGGGAATACGGCAGCTCGCCCATCATCTACAAGAACATGGTGATTGTGCAGGCAGACATTCAAAAGAATTCCTTCATCGCTGCTTACGACATCAAGAACGGCAAGGAGCTTTGGAAAACGGTACGCGAAGAGCTTCCTTCGTGGTGTTCGCCGACCGTTTACGAAGGCAAGACGCGCGCTGAGCTGATCACTGTTGGTCCGAAAAAGATTCGCGGTTACGATCCTGCTACTGGAAAAGAGTTGTGGTCACTCGGTCCGATGTCGGAGATCACCACGCCCACACCTATCGTCGCTTTCGATCTGATCTTCGTCACGAGCGGTTACGCGCCGATCCAACCAATCTATGCGATCAAGCCAGGTGGTAACGGTGACTTAACGCTCAAAGACGGCAAGGAGTCGAGCGACTTCATAGCGTGGAGCAAGCAGCGTGGTGGTCCATACATGCCGACGCCGATCGTCTACGGCGATTTGCTTTACACGTGCTCGAACCAGGGCGTGTTGACTGCATACAACGCGAAGACTGGTGAACGAGTTTACCAGGAACGTTTAGGTGGAACTGGTGGCGAGTTCACGGCGTCGCCCGTCGCGTCTGATGGGAAGATTTATCTTTCGAGTGAAGACGGCGATGTGTTTGTGGTGAAAGCCGGGCCAAAATATGAGTTGCTCGCGAAGAATCCAGTGGGTGAAGTGATGATGGCTACGCCGGCCATCTCGGATGGGTTGTTGATCGTTCGCACGGTCTCGCATCTATATGCGTTTGGAGAAGCACCTGCTTCGACCAGGACAGGAAATTAAATCAAAAGGAAATGACTACAGTGAAACGAATCGCTCTGACGGTTATCGTTGGCATTGCTTTGGCAGTAACGGGCCTCGGCTTTTTAACTGAGAAGGCAGCGGCAGGTAATTGGCCGCAGTGGCGTGGGCCGGACGGCTCGGGTATCTCCAATGAGAAAAATCTTCCGTCTCAATGGAGTCCCACAATGAATATCAAGTGGAAGGTTGCGATCGACGGCCGCTCGCATTCGTCGCCGATCGTTTGGGGCAATCGCGTGTTTCTGACTACGGCCGTCGAAGGCGCAATCGTGCCGGGCGCGAAGGCCGTGAAGCATACTGTGGAAGGTGGTAAAGAGTTTCTGCATCCGGACAGCGTTGGCGCCGATAAAAAACATACCTTCAAAGTCGTTTGCATCGATCGCGACTCGGGTAAGATCTTCTGGCAGTCGACCGCGTGGGAAGGCACGCCTTACGACAACCGCCACCGCAAGAGCTCTTATGCCGCTTCGACTCCGGCCACTGACGGCAAACTGGTCTATGCCTTTTTCGGCACCGAAGGCCTTTATGCCTACGACTTCAAAGGCAAGCTCGCGTGGAAAGCCGACATTGGCAAACTCGGCACCGTTGGCATGGGCACCGGCACGTCACCGATTCTGTTCGACAATCTCGTGATTGTTCAGGCTGATGAAGAGAATGGCGAGGCCTCGTTCATCGTGGCGGTTGACAAGAACACGGGCAAAGAAGTCTGGAGAACGCCGCGCAAGGTGCAAGTAAGCTGGTCCACACCGTTGCTCGTCCGTACGTCGAAGCGTGCAGAGTTGATCGCGAGTGGCACTGAGTCAGTGATTTCTTACGACCCCGCGACCGGCAAAGAGCTTTGGCGACACAAGGGCGTCGAGAGCAATGCGATCCCGTCGCCAGTCGCGAACAACGAGATGGTGTTTCTCGTGGCCGGCTTCCCGGCCAAGATCGCGATGGCGATCAAACTCGGTCAGAGCGGAGATCTCACCGGCACTCCAAACGTGCCCTGGACGTATGCGAAGGGCACTGCCTACGTGCCGTCGCCGATCTTGTATGGCGACTATCTCTACCTGACTACTGATCGCGGTATTCTCACCTGTATCGACGCGAAGACCGGTGAGGTGAAATACGAAGGTGGTCGCATTCCGATTCCCGCGACGTTCACCGCATCGCCGGTGGCGTTTGAAGGCAAGATTCTGATGACCAGCGAAGACGGCGACACATTCATCGTCAAAGCCGGTCCGCAGCATGAAATCCTCGGCACAAACTCGGTGGGCGAGCCTGTCTACGCATCGCCGGCGATTGCCGATGGCCATATCTTCATTCGCGGCGAAAAGAATCTTTATTGCATTGGAACATAAATTCGCTAAGATCCGTCTAATTGCTATGATTAAGCGATTAATCCTTCTGACGCTGGTTTTCTGCGCTGGGTGTAGCAGAGGCAACGACGCTCACTACGCCCAGCTCGAGCAGAATCGCAACCAACAAGCAGCACAACCCGCACCCACGGCAGCAGTCCCGAGTCCGAGCGCGAGTCCATCGGCAAGTGTCGCAGCATCGCCCGGCGAAACAGCCGCCGCGCCTGCTGCTCCTTCGCGAAACAGTTGGACTAATTTCCGCGGGGCCAGGCGTGACGGCAAATACGAGGAAGCGAGTATCTCGACTAACTGGCCTTCGAACGGGCTGCGCCAGCTTTGGAAACAACCTGTCGGTGTGGGGCATGCCTCATTCGTCGTTGCGGACGGCAAGGCCTACACGATTGAACAGCGTCGCGGTGAGGAAGTAGTCGCCGCTTACGACATCAACAACGGCCGCGAGCTCTGGACGCAGAAGTGGAGTGCTGAATTCAGTGATTCCACCGGCGACGGGCCACGCGCGACGCCGACGTGGGACCAGGGCCGCATCTACGCGCTCGGCGCAACCGGTGAGTTGCGCGCACTCGATGCGAACAGTGGCGGGGTGGTTTGGGGCAAGAACATTCTCAAGGACAACGCGGCAAAGAATCTTCAGTGGGCCATGGCGGCGTCGCCGCTCGTCGTGGACGACAAGGTTATCGTGCTGCCCGGCGGCGCCAATGGCAAATCTGTTGTTGCTTACAACAAGAACACGGGCGCAACGGTTTGGAAAGTGCTTGACGATCAACAGGCGTACGTTTCGCCGATGCTGGTTGAGCTTGCTGGACGTCGACAGATCGTTGTTGTCAGTTCATATCGTGTGGTGGGACTCGCGCCTGAGAATGGTGCGTTGCTGTGGAGTTATCCGTGGGACACGGACATGGGAATCAACGTCTCGCAGCCGATCGTTGTCGATCGAAACCGTTTCTTCATTTCGTCAGGTTACGGTAAAGGCGCGGCGCTCGTTGAAGTGAAGGGCGGTGGAAATAGCTTTACTGCGTCGACGATCTGGGAAAATAAGAATATGAAGAACAAGTTCAATCCATCTGTTCTTCATAACGGATACATTTATGGCCTCGATGAAGGCATTCTCGTTTGTCTCGACGTGAATACGGGCGAGCGCAAGTGGAAAGATGGGCGCTATGGATACGGGCAGGTCATCCTCGCCGGCGATCATTTGATCGTGTCCTCGGATCAGGGCGACGTGGCCCTCGTGAAGGCTTCACCTGACAAGTACACGGAAGTCGCGCGCTTCAAGGCGGTTGAGGGCCAAACCTGGAATTACCCCGCCATCGCGAGTGGAAAACTCCTCGTACGTAACTCGAGCGAGATGGCTGCGTTTGATATCTCCGGCAAATAACCAGGTTCCATAAACAGCGGGGGCAAGCCCCTCTTCCTGACTTGTTCGTTTCCGAGTAGCTCAATTTCTTTGATACCTGGAAATAGAATTTGTTCGGTTCCGAGTAGCTCAATTTCTTTTGATACCTGGAAATAGAATTTGTTCGGTTCCGAGTAGCTCAATTTCTTTTGATTACCTGGAAATAGAATTTGTTCGGTTCCGAGTAGCTCAATTTCTTTTGATACCTGGGAATAGAACAAGTCAGGAAGAGGGGCTTGCCCCCGCTGTCAGTTGCTTTATTGTTGCTTAATGAAGATGCGTTTGGCTTCGTACGAGATATTGGGATTATCTACGTACATGTCGATCACGAGCTCGCCCTGGCCGGAGATGGTCCACTTCCTCACCGTCTGAGTTTTAACCGGACCCTTTGGTGTTTCCGCAGTCGTCACATCAGTCACCTGAATACCGCGATCACCGGGTAGCCACACGGCCGTTCGCTTGCCCGTCGCTGGCGGCTGGTTCGGCGCTACCGGAGGCGTGAAGTCATACTCCTTACCGTCAAGCACGTAAGTATCCTTCACCGTGCGCTCGTTGTTCGGCTGAATGAGTTTGGTTTCGAGCTCGATCCGATCTTCTTTTTGTGTGATGGTGAGCGTTTGATTCATGTCCGGCGGAAGACCGAAGCTGCGCGCGCGATCCATCGTCCACGTGCCACTGTAATTTGGTTTCGCTGCCGCCAGCGCGATCACTGACAGTACAAAAATTGCCGCGGTTATCAATA